>NZ_JBXAFZ010000003.1:401335-450883 GCF_058793615.1 Niveispirillum sp. GW835-FHT14G11 | reverse complement strand
TTAACATCAACCCGCAACGAGCCAGAACCTCCACTCACAAAATCATCCAACCGTCCCATTTGTTTCGACGACGGACAAAGGGGCTCATTCAAGCCACTGAACCTGCCGCTATCGAGACTGAAATTGAGCTTCAGATAGACAAACTAGATGCTGTAGTTGGCTCAGCGCTGGGGCTGTCACAGGAAGACCTCGCATTCATTCGCAATGAGTTGGCGATCGACCCATACCTGTCCGCGATCACGCCACGGTATCCGTTCTTCCGCCCGCGCCAAGGCGGCCGCCGGCTGGCCTTGGAAAGCTCCAGCCGATATCAAAGGACCTGACGCACAGCAGTGTAAAATCGAGTTCCTCGACACTGTGATTTGTCTAATCTAGGGCTTGACCATTTTTTACTATGCACAAGATGGCACCCTACAACTGTGACGCCTCCTGAGGCTACTGTGCGCTGGCCTCGTTTCTCAAAATCTTAATGGCAGAGTTAGCATCGTTCATTGTGCCATCGGATTCGTCGACGATCTCCTGCCAAAGCGCTGGCCCCTTCGCCAACCGGCGTCCCAGCGCATCCAGGAAGGCATCATACCGCTCGGCACCCTTGGCCCGCGCTGCTGCCTGCGCCGGCTCCGGCAAAGCAGGCGTACTGTTGAGCCAGAAGCGCACGAACAGGGCCAAGGTCTCAATGCCAATGCCTACATCGCGCTCAAGCCGCTGGTGGCGGCGATCCAGCTGGTCCAGCCGCCGGATGACGGCTGTTTCCTGCCGCTCGGCGGCATCGGGCGACAGGAAGGAAGCAATGGCTGCCTCAGCGACGAGGGACAGGGACTGGTTGCGGCGGGCCGCGTCGAGCCGTCGGCGAGTAAGCTGTAATGTTGGGCTGTTGGCCAACATTACCTATCCTGCCCGGCTGCGCATATAGTTCAGGTGTTCGTCGCAATGCCGAATTATTCGCGACTATTCGATATTAGTCTGAAGTATGTATTGTTGTTCGTCTCTGTTTGTGTTCGTTCTGGGCATTTTTTAGACTATTCGCGCCGATGTGATTTTACGTTACCGACTGCTCTTGCCGATTCGTATCGGTAAGCCAGAGGTGATTACATGACAGCAAGACGACAATTGACGGCGGGCAGGGTGGCGTTCCTGGCCCGCCGTGATGCCATCATGGCAGAATTGGAGAAGGGCTGGTCGATATCGGCCGTCTATCGCCAGTTCGCGCCGCATCTGCCCTTGGGACTGCGGCAGTTCCAAATCTATGTACGACGGTATCTGGTCGAGAAGGTGATGCCGCCCTCCCGCATATCCCGGAGCCCGCTATATAGCCCGTAAAGGTCATGCCGGCCGAGCTTGATCCATTCCGCTGCTGTCGTGGCTGTTCGATCCCCTGGTGATGGCGGCAGGGTGCCCGCGTCCCTGGGGCTCATTGATCTGCCCATGGGGATCAAAGTGCATCGTTGGGGCTCTTGCCGGTCTTCCCGGTGACCTGGGCAGCATCGGCGAGGCGTTTCAGATACGCCTCGCGTTCGCCGATGGGGACAAGGGTCTTGCGGCCGGACTTCAGCACCTTGATCCGGCCCGCCTTCACCTCGGCATAGAAGCGGGTCTTGCCGATGGAGAGTGAATGGCAGAATTCAGCCACTGTGCAGGCCACGGGGGTGATGCGGAGCTTGTCAATTGTCATGATGGCACCATTGCCGTTGATCGGAATGGTTCGTGATCATATGCAGATGCTCGCGGGCATCCATAGAACGAGAGCCAATTTGCGAATGGCTAAAAGTTGCCCACTCTTTTATTCCGAAAAACACTTGACAAGTTAAACGTAGAAAAGAATTGAATTGTCGTCGTTAATTTCACTGTTTCCGGCTCGCTCCCATTCTTGACGACAAAGGTCGATCCCAACATCTGGGTGCTTGTCGCGAAGATTTAACCATCTGCGAACGTCAGATTTCACAACCCCCTCTGTAACATAAGAGTCGACAATCCTAATGAGTTCAAAAGCCATCCAATGTTTTGGCTAAATTTGTTCGATAAAATACTCCCGCCGTTCACATAAATGGCGTAGTCTGTCAGTTGGATAAGGTCATCTCGGATATCTCTTCTTGCATTGATCGATATGCCTTTCTTTGAAACCCTGGTTCTTGAGATTCCGTCCTTGATGCTGTCGATCAATATGTTGAAATGATAATCAAATAACTCTTTATCAAATAAGTCGCATGGCGCTACTCCGTTGGTCTTTGCGCGCTGCCTTTCTTTTTGTTCGACGGTAGAGGTCATATCAATGTCGGTAAACAAAGTAGAAAATGTTGTCTCGTCAATTTGATCGAGTTTTGATTTTAGCTTAGTCGCTGCTGATAGCAGCGAACGTAGCTCTCGCTTCACTATGATGCATTTGTCATTCGCATTGTGCCGCACAGTGTGTCTGCGCACGTAGTCGATTGCCTCGTTCAGCCGGTTCCGAAGTTCCGGTCCTCCCCTCGTGCTGCGTGCGATGCGCGCCCAAAGCTCATCGGAAATATGGCTCATATCGTCCCCTCCCACTCACCCAACCAACCGTGCTACAGCCGCCGCCTTATGTTCCGGGGCCAAGTGGGCATAGCGTAATGTCATCTGATAATCAGAGTGCCCCAACAACTCCCGGACGGTGTTCAGGTCCACGCCGCGCATGACCAGCCAGGATGCGAAGGTGTGGCGCATGTCGTGCCAGCGGAATTTCGTGATGCCGGCGTCCTTCAACACCTCCTCCCACGAGCTGCGAACATTGTCGAAGGGGCCGCCGTCGCGGCTGGGGAAGACAAGGGGGCTGGTTTCCATCCGCTGGGTATTCCAGGCGGTCAGCACCTCCATGGTGGCGCTGTTCAGGGGGATGTGGCGGGTCTTCTGGCTTTTGGCCTTGAAGCCATGGACGGTCAGGATGGCGCGATCCAGATGCACGTCGCCCCATGTGAGGTTCGCCAGCTCGCCATAGCGAAGCCCGGTGTGCAGGGAGACCAGCACCATGGGTTTCAGGTGGTCGGCATAGGGCACGGCCCGCAGGTCCGGCAGCAGGGGATATTTGCGCACAGCCCGCCACGCATTGGCGCTGTCCCGGCCCGTGCGTAACCGCTCCTCCCGGTCGTCCAGCGCGTTCAGCAGGCGCTTATGCTCGTCATCGGTCAGGAAGCGTACCGTGGCCCGGTCGTCAACGCGGGTGCGCTTCACCTTCTCGATAGGGTGGGTTTCGATGAAGCCCCATTGCTGGGCTTTCCCCAGTGATGATTTCAGGTCGTCCAAGTCGCGGTTGACGGTCGATGGCTTGGTGCCGGCCTTCAGGCGTTCCGACCGCCAGCGCTCCACCAGCAACGGGGTGATCTCGCTGAGTTTCAGGGGGCGGAACTCGGCAAAGCTGGTGTTCAGCCGCCGCAGGGTGCCCTTATGGGTGCGGACATTGGCGATGGCCCAGCTTCCATATTCTCCGTCCACGAAACTGCCGAATGTGTGTTCCTGGGCGGGCTTGGCGACCTCAGCCGCCGGGTCCTTGCCCTGGAAGGCGGAACCCAGGATGTCCTTCGCCTGGTCACGGGCCTGTTGCGGGGTGACGACGCTGGTACGCCCCAGGCTCATCCGTTTGCCGCGCGCATATTCGACGTAATAGGTCATCGCCCCGCTGGGCTGCACCCGCAGCAGCAAACCCTTCAAGCGGGTGTCCCGGACCTCATAGGGCCGATCAGCCGGTTTCAGGCTTTTGATCAGCGGCAAGCCCAGCAATCCTTGCACGGCGAATCCCCGTTTAAGTGCAACGGCCCGAGCCTGCCGTAAGTGCAGTGTAAGTGCAAGATTGATTTTGAACGGCGTTCTGTGCTGATGTTCGCCAAGGATCGTCGTTGGCTATTTTGTGTCATATATAACTGAAAATATTATGTTTTCTGGCATTCTTGTGCGTTCGTGCCCGTTCGCCTAAAATCTTGAAAGATGCCGCTCATAACGGTCTGGTTGGGGGTTCAATTCCCTCCGGGCCCAACAATCTTTTCAAGGGGTTAGCGTCGCCGGGTCGGTGACGCTAACATCCTCGTCAAGTGAGCTGTGTGTGCACAGGGCGCTGGCGAACCGGGGCGGTTCAGGTCCATCTGCGATCTCTACGATCCAGACGAGTGCCGGAACTATCTCAAAGCCGCAGCATATGCGGACAACCAAGCGCTCGATGCCCTAGGCTGGGCCGTCGCTGACACGGCCTATCCCCATGCACCTGATGGCCGGACGGCAGGATTTGATAGGGTTTCTATGGAAATCCGTTCCGGATAATCGTGACAAGGTTCCATGCGCCGGTATCTGCTTCTGCTCCTGCTGATTATCCTTCTGCCGCCGGTGCCATCCGACGCGGCGGACAAGGTGCGGTTCGGCCTGCGGGAAGCGGCCCCCTTGGTGGAGACGGGCCCGGATGGTCAGTTGCGCGGCCTGGAATATGAACTGCTGGCCGCCATCATGAACGCGGCCGGCATGGTGATGGAGCCCTATGTCGGTTCCAACGCCCGGCTGACGCTGGCGGCGGGGGAAGGGGCGGTGGACGGTTTCGCACCCGTCGTGGGCGCGGCCCCGGACGGGCTGGTGCTGACCGACAGCTACATCACCTATCACAATGTGGCCCTGACCCTGGCCACCCGCGAGATTGCGCTGAAGGTGCCGGCCGATCTGGCTGGATTGCGGGTACTGGCCTTTCAGCGGGCGACACGGGTGCTGGGTCCGGATTTTGCCGCTGCCATCGCCATGGCCGCCGATTACCGGGAAGAGCCTGTGCAGGCGCTGCAGGCCAAGGGATTGCTTTATGGCCGTTACGACGTGCTGATCGGCGAAAGCCGGGTGCTGCTGCATCATGTCGCCCGGGTGCTGGCGGAGTCGGGTGACCATAAGCAGACCCTGCCGGTGGTCGAGCATCGGTTGTTCGCGCCCAACCATTACTGCGCCGGCTTCCGCGACCCGGCCATGGCCGCCCGCTTCAACGACGGGCTGCGGCGGGTGCGGGAGGATGGTACGTATCAGGCCATCGTGAACCGCCACGACGCGACGCAGTAATTTCAGGCGCGGTCGATCCGGACAGCGCGCACCCGGTTGACGATGGACCAGCCGGTGGACAGTTCGCCCACCGGGGCCACGGTCCAGTCCCACTCCATCTCTCCCGTGGGCAGGGAAACCCCGAACAGCGGGTCCTCCATCTCCGTTACCCGTCCGTCGGGATCGATCACCCGGCGCTGCACATCGCCGATCAGCAATGTGGGGCAGGTGAAGGCCCGGAGATGCACCAGATGGGCAGTGACGATCGCTTGGGCATAGGTGGCGCGATCGGCGTCCGGCCAGAGTTTGCCCATCTGGCGCAGTGGCACCAGCGGCAGTTGCGAGATCAGGTTTGCCGACACGACCAGACCCACATCCGGATCATCCAGGAAGGCGTCGCAGCCGGGGGTGGGCGGTGCCGGCGTGGCGGGATCGGCCAGAATGGACGCGACCCCCGTCAGATCACGCTCCACCAGTTCGATGGTGGCGTGGCGGCGGGCCAGCCGTAAGGTTGCCGGTGGATGCGCCACATCCACCAGCAACACGCGCCGGAAGCGCGACAGCAACTCTGCCATGGGCAGGTCCAGGCAGGGGCCTGAGCCCAGGATGATGGCGGTGTTCCGGCCTGCCGGCGCCTCCGCCATGGCGGTCAGGATGCGGCGGCGCGTGCTTTCCTGGTGGGGGGCCCAGGCGGCGGCGCAACGGGCGGCCCGCCCCACACAGGCAACGGCGGCATAGCGATATCCCAGGCGCACAAAAGCCGGCGCGCAGCGCGTGCGCAGGCTGATCAGGATCTCGCGGAGCATCGCCAACCGGGACCAATGAAAAGGGCCCGCCCCGATTTCCCGGAACGGACCCGTCACATAGCACAGGCTTGGCGGGAAGCGTATGGGCTTACTGCGTGGGCTGCGGCGCCTGGATGCGCTGGCGCAGGGCCTCCAGCAGGGCTTCGAACCGGCCACCATTGCTTTCGATCAGGCTGGAAAATTCCGAACGCTGGGTGACGCTCATCGACACATTCTCGACGATCACGTCGATGATCTTGTAGCCGTCATCCTTGGAACGCACGCGCCAGGAGACATTGACCGGCGGCTGTCCGCTGGGCCGCAGCACCTGTGAGGCGACGATGGCGTCATTCTGCCCTGATGCCTGGCCGCTGCCGACCTTGAACTTTTCGCCGGCATACTGGCTGAAGCGCTCGGCATAGACCTCGACGATCATCTGCTCGAACAGCGTCTGGTATTCCTTTTTCTGGGCATCGGTGGCGATGTTCCAGTATTTGCCCAGCACGAAGCGGCTGATCGTGTTGATGTCGAAATTCTCGTTCAGCAGGTCGCGGAACACGGCCTTGGCCTTGTCCTTGGAAACCTTGGGGTCGGCCAGGGTGGCAATAGCCCTGTCACCCAGCGACTGTACGAAGCCGGCGGCGGCCTGCGGGCCCTTGACGTTCTGCGCGATGGCGGTAGCCGGCGCCAGGGCCGGCGCGGCAATGGCGGCCATTCCCGCCAGCAGCAGCAGAGTGGTGCCGGCCAACGGCGAACGACGGCGGGGGGTCTGCGTGGTCACGTCATCCATTCCTTATGGTCATTGGCGTCATCTTTCCCGGCGGCCGGGCCGCCGACAGTGACGCGCGTCACGTCCAGTCATCCATGGCATTAACCATTTGCCAAACTCATGGATAGACGGCAATTGCGTCCGATCTGCGGCTGAAAATCCATATCGCGATGGCATTATCGTTGTGAACCGCCTTCAACGCGGGGCGGCTGCGCGGCAGCATCGGATGCCGGGCCAGACGATCGCCGGCCGGCAGCGGTGGGCGCACCAACACACCTTGCGAAGACATAAATATATCTTTATATATTGATCTGAATGATGCATGGGTCGGGTCGCATGGAATTCCTGTTGAATGCGCTGAAGGCAGCGGCGGAGCCGACGCGGTTGCGACTTCTGTCGCTCTGCGCCCATGGCGAGTTGACTGTCACGGAGCTTACCCAGATCCTGGGCCAAAGCCAGCCGCGCGTCTCGCGCCATTTGAAGCTGCTGTGCGAAGCCGGTTTGCTGGAACGGTTCCGGGAGGGCATCTGGGCCTATTACCGGCTGGCGGAACGCGGGCCCGTGGCGGAGCTGGCGCGCACCCTGGTGGATGCCATCCCCGGTGATGACCAGGGGCTGGGCCTGGACCTGGAACGGCTGGACCTGATCAAGCAGGGGCGGCGGGAAGCCGCCGGCCGCTATTTCAGCGAGAACGCCGCCCGCTGGCATGAAATGCGCAGCCTGCATGTCCCGGAACGGGAGGTGGAGGCGGCCCTGCTGTCGCTGCTGCCCCAGACGGGGGTGGAGGATCTGCTGGATGTGGGCACCGGCACCGGCCGCATGCTGGAACTGTTCGGCCCGCGCATCGCCCGCGGCCTGGGCCTGGATGCCTCACGCGAGATGCTGGCCGTGGCGCGCGTCAATCTGGAGCAGGCGGGCCTGCGCCATTGCCAGGTGCGGCTGGGTGACATGTACCAGTTGGCGCTGCCGGGCCAGAGCCAGGATGCCGTGATCTTCCACCAGGTGCTGCATTACGCAGAAGAACCTGCGGATGCGATCGCCGAGGCGGCCCGTGTTCTGCGTCCGGGCGGCACCATGCTGGTGGTGGATTTTGCCCGCCATGACCTTGAATATCTGCGCGAGCAGCACGCGCATCGCCGTCTGGGCTTCACGGAGGACGAGGTGGCCGGCTGGCTGCGCCGTGCCGGTATGAAGCCAGAGCCCCCCGTCGCCTTGCCGGGCGATCCCCTGACCGTCTGCATCTGGCGGGCCACCCGCACCGATGCCCCCGCCACGCGGACCCGTCCGCTGGCTGCCGCCTGAAGGAACAGTTTCGATGAGCCTGAGCGACCTGATGGACGCCGCCACCAACCCGGCTTCGCTGATCACGGCCCCCGGCGATCTGACCGTCAGTTTCGAATTCTTCCCGCCCAAGACGGAGAAGATGCACGAGAATTTATGGACGGCCATCCGTCGGCTGGCGCCACTGAACCCGTCCTTCATGTCGGTGACCTATGGGGCCGGTGGATCGACGCGGGAGCGCACCCACGCCACCGTGACGGCCATCCAGGCCGAAACCGGCATTCCGGCTGCGGCGCACCTGACCTGCGTGGCTGCCACCAAGCAAGAGATCGACGAGATCGCGCGCAGTTACTGGGATGCGGGTATCCGCCACATCGTGGCCCTGCGCGGTGATCCGCCGCCGCGCGCCGACGGCACCGGTGGCCTGGGCGGGCGCGGGTATGAGCCGCATCCCGGCGGCTATGCCTATGCCGCCGATCTGGTGGCCGGCCTTCGCCGCATCGGCGATTTCGACATTTCGGTTGCGTGCTTCCCGGAAGTGCATCCGGAGGCGCCCAGCGCCCAGGTGGATTTGGACAATCTGAAGCGCAAGGTCGATGCCGGTGCCAACCGGGCGATCAGCCAGTTCTTCTTTGATGTCGATGCTTTTCTGCGCTTTCGCGACAAGGCGGCGTCGGCGGGGATTGATGTCCCCATGGTGCCCGGCATCCTGCCCATCCTGAACTTCCAGAAGGCGGCGGAAATGGGGGAGAAGTGCAACACCATCGTCCCCGCCTGGATGCGGGACCTGTTCGACGGGCTGGATGAGGCCCCGGAGACCCGCCACCTAGTGGCGGCCACAGTGGCCATCGAACAGTGCCGCTATCTGGAAAAGCATGGCGTGAAGCAATTCCACTTCTACACCATGAACCGCGCCGACCTGACGGTGGCCATCTGCCATATGCTGGGTGTGCGCGCCGCCAAGGGCTGATGTCTTCGCATGCCCCAACAGGCCGGGATTTGAGGGAACAATCAAAAAGAAAAAGCCCCCGGCCCAGGAGGGGTTTGGGCCGGGGGCAGTGGCAGGGACGTTGGAGTGGTCAGGGATGACGCCGAAGCGTCCTTTACCGCTCCATGCGGATCAGGGACCGCGTGTCCTTGCCATATTCATATTCGGCCATCTGGTCCAACTGGGCCGTGGTCAGGTTGCGCACCTTGACACTGTTGCCACCGGCCAGAAGGTCGGCATCGCTGATATCGACAGCGACATTCTTCTCGCCCAGGCCCATGAAGCCGCCGGACGAGATGATCAGGGTTTCGGCATCACCGCTGCTGGCGTTGAGGATCACATCCTCGACCTCGCCCAGTTCCTCGCCATCGGCACCCACGGCCGTACGGCCCAGCAGCTTCTCGGCGGAGGTGCGGTCGATGCCCGGACGCGGGGCGGCCAAAATCTCCGGCGCGCTCTCGCGCTCCGGCATCACTTCAGGTGTCTGGCCGATGCGGCCGGGTTCGACCGTGCCCGGAACGGGCGGTGCGGGTTCGGTGGTGCCGGGGGGCACCGTCTGGGCATACGCGCCGGTACCCAGCAGCAGGGCTGTCACCGTCGCGGCACCGATCAATCGCGTGCGCATGGTTCTGTTCCTTCCCTCTGTTGACGGTCGGGGCGGCGAGGCTTGTTCCCCGCGGCCATACCGGATCAACGGCAGGGAAGGAGAATTGTTCTGTGACCTTATGGGTTTTATGCCCCGCCGGCGGCACCGCGCAGCTGGTCGGCGATCTGGGCAAGGCGGGTGCCCAGGTCGCGGGCGGCGACGGCACTGGCATTCTCGTTCTGGCGCGAGGAGGAGCGCAGCATGTCGATGGCCCGCGACAGGTCCACCGACAATCCATCCAGGCGCAGCACGCGCTCACGCAGGTTCTGGGTCAGTTCCGATACGATGGACAGGTCCGTGCGCTCCCGCCCTCTGGTTTCCTCCAGCACGGCGCGCACGCTGTCCGTCGTGCTGTCCAGCCGGTCGCCCAGCCGGTCGATGCCATCCAGACGGGCCTTCAGCGCCGTGGCGATGGCCAGCAGGTCGGCATTCTCCCGCTCGCGCCCGGCATTGTCGGAGGCCGCCAGCGCATGCAGCGCATCGGTCGCAGCGGCCAGACCACCGGCCATGCCCTCCACGTTCAAGATACGCTGCTGCAGCTTGTCCACCAGGCCGAACGCCTGGTCGATGGCCACCTTCTCCCGGTTGTCGGCGCTGGCGATCAGGGCGTGGACGGCCTCGATGGCGGCGCGCAGCCCGCCCGTCAAGTCGATCAGCGCCTGGGGGGTATTGTCCCGGTCGCGCTGGGCATCCAGCTCCGACGCCACCTCGCGCATGTCGGCCAGCAGGCGCTCCTGCTGCCCCACGGTACGCGACAGCGTGGTGGTGGCCATATGCGCTTCCGACGACAGGGCCTTGGTTTCCGCCCGCAGATCGCCGGTAAGGTCGCGCAGCCGGGCGGTGGCATCATCCACGCCGCCGGTCAGGCTCTGCGCCAGCCGTCCCGCCGTCTCCCCGATCTCCTTCACCCGATCGCCGATCTGGGTGGCGCTGCCGCGCATGCGGGTCAGCAGGTCGGCAATGGCCTCGTGCTGGCCGGGCTCCACGCGCCGGCGCTCGAACTCCTGCCGCAGCCCGTCGCTGGTCAGGCGCAGGGCATCGACGGCGTCGGCCATGCTGTCGGCCCGGTCGGAAACGTCGCCCATCAGGCTGGAGAAACGGAACTGGATGTCGTTGAACTGTTCGGCCAGCGGTTCCAGCTTACCGCGCGTCATGTCCTCGGCGATCTCCGCCGATTGCTGCATGGCGTTGCGGGCGTGGGTCATGCTGTCCAGCGCCGTTTCCAGCTTGTAGGTGATCTCCGACGACCGGTCATCCAGCAGGTCGGCGGCGCGCGACACCTGCATGCCGGCATCCTCCAGCCGCGCCGACGCGCGTTCCGTCGCCTCGTCGAAGCGGTTGCTGACGCTGCCCAGGGTGGCAACCAGGGCCTTCTCGCCCTCCTCCATGGCATCGGCGGCGCGGGTGATGCGCGATCCGGTCTGGTCCACGGTATTGGCCAGCAGGTCGCCGGAGGCGCGCAGCAGCTTCACCGCCGACAAAAGGCCCTGCTGCGCCTCCTCCATCGAATGGGACAGGGCCTTGGCGGCGTCGCGGGCCTCCACAGTGGCCAGACGGATATCGCTGTCGCTTTCCGACAGGCTGCCCAATGTCTCGATCACCTTGGATTCGGTGTTGGCGGCGGTGAGGGCCAGGTGGTCGGCATGGGCCCGCAGCGCCTCGACAATGTCGTCCAGGCCGACATGGCCCTCGCTGCCATCGAAGGCGCGGACCTGGGCCACGGCATGGCCCAGCATCTCTGTCGCCTGCCGGATCTCGCGGTTGCTCTCCGTCACCGTGCGCACGGCGGCGGAGCAGAGCTGGTTCACCTGGCCCAGCGTATCGTTCAACTGCTGCTTGGTGTCGCCGACAATGCGGCTGACATCATTGCCCAGCATGGCCAGCGATCCGCCGGCCCCGCGCAGTCGCGCCGTCAGCGCCTCGAACAGGTCGGCATACTCGCCCTCGAACTTCAGGCGCAGGCGCCCGTCTTCGGTCGCCACCGAAATGTCGGGAATCTCGGCGGCCTGCTTGCGGAACCCGTCGACGGCGCGGGCCAGGTCGCCGAACTCATCCTCGCGCTCCGCCCCCCAGACGGGTGCCCGCCAATCGCCGCGGGCCACGCCATGAACGGCCCCCGTCAGTTCGCGCAGCGGCCGCAGCACACGGGCCCCGATCAGCGACAGGAAGGCGAACAGCGTGGCCACCAGCACCAGCACGGCGGCCCCGCCCAGCCACAGACCGCGCGTCGCCACATCCTCCAGCCGCGCCAGTTCCACCGCATGCTGCCCGCGTGAGCGGGCATCAATGCGGTCGGACAGGGTGGCATAACGGGTCAGCAGGATGGTGGGCGTGGTCTGGCCCAGGGCGGCCGGGCCGGTATTGGCCGATTCCAGCGCGCGGCGGGCGCCGTCCAGCAGACGCTTCAGATCGGCAGCCAGCTCCACCTCCTGCGGGATCAGGCGCTTGCCCTGCAACCCGCGCAGCGCCTGGTCGGCGGCTTCCAGGCTGGTGCGCATCTCAGCCCGCGCCTCGGCATTGCCGGTCTCCGCGAACTGCGCCAGGGCGGACAGGAAGCCGCCATGGCCCATGCGGTCCTGGAAGTCGGTGAGAAGCCGGGTCTTGGCCAGCTGGTCGCCCGGTACTTCCATGCTGCCGGACTGCACCTGGAACTGCGCCATCTGAAAGGTGGCACCGGCGGCCAGGCCCCCGATCAGGATCGTGGCGGCCAGGGCCGTGGCGGTGCTGAGGTTCCGCAGCGACGATAGCCGCGATCCCGTGCCCCGCTCCATGTTGCCTCCCCCGCGCTTCATATTGGGTCAATCGCGGCAGAGACTAACCAATTCTTGTGCCAACTTCATCCATTCGTTGGCATATCGCCTTCCGCACGGGGAAGATTGATCCAGGAAGGTGGCTGCGGCGTCAGCGTGGCGTCCCCACAGGCGAGGCTTCCCCCCGCCGCCAGCGCGTCCAGCCGGATCAGGGCCAGGGCCAGATCACCCCGGCCAGACCGGATTTCGCCCACATCCGTCCCCTCGCGGGTAACGATGGACCCGGCATCGGGCAGGGGGCCGTCGATACGGACAGGCACCAGCCGCTTCTTCACCAGGCCGCGATATTTGGTACGGGCCGTCAGCTCCTGCCCGACATAGCAGCCCTTGTCCCAGGCCACGCCGCCCAGCTCGTCGAAGCCGTTATCCAGCAGGATCGATTTCTCCGGTATCAGGTCGCGGCTGCCATCGGGAATGCCCAGGGCCAGACGGGTGCGATCCCAGTCGGCCGCGTTTCCCGCGGCCGGGGTGTCGGCCGGCAGGATGAGGCGGTGGCCCAGCCCGGCATGCCGCGGGTCCACGATCCGCCAGCCGCCGGGGACGGGCGTCACCGTCCCGCGTTCCGCAATCTCGGTATTCAGCTGTGCGAAGACGGCAAGCTGCCCCGTCAGGTCGACCAGTTCCACCTTGGCCCGCAGCTTGAACATGCGCAGCCGGCGCAGCAGGTCGTCGCGGCGACCGGCCTCCACATCCAGAAGCAGCCTGTCGCCATCGGCCAGCACGATGAAGTCGTGCAGATACTTGCCCTGTGCCGTCAGCAGCGCCGACCAGACGGCGCGGCCGTCCAGTTTCGTCACGTCATTGGTCACCAGCCCCTGCAGGAAGGCCACCCGATCCGCGCCGGCAACGGCGATCAGGGTGCGGTCGGGAAGGGGGATCAGCGGCAGGTCGGCCATGATGGTCGTTCGTTCCGGCAACGGTTGGGCAGGGTTGCTTACATATAGGCATGGGTGCGGCATTTCGTAGAGCGGATTACGCTTCGCTATTTCCGCTCAAGGGATTATTCAGGAAATCGAGGGGCGCTGATATCTTTGGGCAAGGACGGCGCAAATGTCGGCGTTGAACGGGGAAGGGGACGGGTTCGGCCCGGCCTTCACTTCCTTCTTCTGCTTTCTTGGAATCCTGATCCTGGCGGTGTTGGTGCCGCTGATCCCGCTGGGGATCGCACCGGGCATGGCCGTATTGGCGATCCTGACGGTTGGTGCCGCTCTCTGGCGCCGCCAAAGGGTGCCCTTGCCCGGCCGGGGTCTGTTGCTGGCGCTGGGCCTGTTCCTGGGCTGGGCCGGGCTCAGCCTCGGTTGGACGGCGGGCGGCCATAAGGCCACGATCACCTATTTCAGCTTCCTTTACCTGTGGCTGCCGGCCCTGCTGCTGCTGGCCCTGCTGGACACGTTGCCTGACCCGGTGGCGCGGCGCATCGCGCGGTGGCTGCTGCCGGCGATGGCGGTCGGTGTCGTGATCTTCGCCGTTGAACTGCTGGCCGGCCAACCGATCCAGCATCTGGCCGCCCCGCCGGAGAAATCCGCCGTCGATTATGAGCGCGACATCAACCGGGCGGCGGTGCTGCTGGCGCTGCTGGCGGGGCCGGTGTCGCTGCTGCTCTGGCGGCTGGGCCGGCGGGTGCCGGCGGGGATCGCCCTGTGCCTGCCGCTGCTGATGGCGGTGGACAGCACCAGCCAGTCGGCCGTGGCGGCGCTGCTGGGTCTGCTGGTGCTGCTGGGCGTCGGGGTCGTCAGCTGGCGGGTAGCGGCGGGGACCGTGGCGACGGGGATCGTGGCCGGGTTCGCCCTGTGCGGGCCCGTGGCGCACTGGATGGAGGCGGTGGGCCTCTCCAAGCTCTCTTTTCTGCCCTACAGCTTTCGCCATCGCATCATGACCTGGGACTTCGTGGCCGGGCGCCTGGGCGACCATCCCTGGATCGGTTATGGGCTGGAGGCATCGCGGGCGGTACCTGGCGGCGACGCCTCCTTCCCCGGTACGGGCCTGCGGATGCTGCCCTTGCATCCACATAACCTGTTCCTGCAGGTGCGCCTGGAGCTGGGCTGGGTGGGGGCTGTGCTGGCGGCGGCCGTGCTGCTGGCGGGGCTCTACCGGCTGACGCGGCTGGATGACGCTATCCGGCCCATGGCCATCGCCCTGTTCGGGGCCGCCATCTTCACCCAATGCTTCGCCTATGGCGTCTGGCAGGGCTGGCTGATCTGCGGGATGCTGTTCGCGGGTGCCCTGATCGTGCTGGCCGGTCGGATCACGACCCCTTCTTGACCAGGCAGTCAGTGCCCGCCGCCTTCAGCTTCACACACAGCGCGGCGGCCGCGGCCTGATCGGCAAA
This sequence comes from Niveispirillum sp. GW835-FHT14G11, assembly GCF_058793615.1. Lineage (NCBI taxonomy): Bacteria > Pseudomonadati > Pseudomonadota > Alphaproteobacteria > Rhodospirillales > Azospirillaceae > Niveispirillum > Niveispirillum sp. GW835-FHT14G11. The sequence goes on along the minus strand of NZ_JBXAFZ010000003.1, from coordinate 436,259 downwards.
GCCGGTCAGGAAGACGCGGGTATAGATGCCCCTGGCACCCAGGTCGGCCTGCACCAGCGACGGCTGCCGCCCGCCCAGCAGGGCGGCCTGTTTGGCGGCGATGCCCCGCCAATGCTTCTCCGCCTCCTGCCGCGAGGGCAGGGAGCCGACCTGGATGACCCAGGTGCCGGTGGGTGCCGATGGAAGGGCAGGGGACTGCACGGCGGCGGGCGCAGGGGCTGGTTGGGCCTCCGGCTTGGGGACGGGGCGCGCGACGGGTACGGTGGCGGCCTGTGCGGCCGGCTTTGGCGCGGCATCCATTGGGGGCTTTGCCACCGGGGCCGCAGCCACTGCGACGGGCGCAGGGGCCACCTTTGCCGCTACAACCGGGCTGGGGGCGGCCAGCGGCTGGCCCGCCCTGGCGGTCGCCGCCTTGATCTGTTCCGGTGTGGCCTGCGATTCGATCTCTTTCTCCAGCTTGATGGCCGCCACCAGCCGTTTGGCCGCAGCGCGCTTGGCCCAGGACAGGGCTTCCACCACATCCTGTTTGGTACCTAGCCCGAAATAGAGCAGTGCGGCCAGGTTGTTCTGGGCGTGCATGTCGCCGGCTTCGGCCGCGGGGCGCAGGAAGGTCAGGGCCTTGGCATAGTCGGCGGGTGTGTCCTGGCCGAAGGCGTGCAGGGCCCCCACCATGCTCTGTGCGCCGACATGCCCGCCGCGCGCCGATGCCTCCAGCAGGGTCATGCCCCGGCGCACATCCTTGGCCGCGCCGCGTCCCTGCATCAGCATCTCGCCCGCCAGATACTGGCCGGAACTGTCGCCCGCTTCGGCCGCCGCCGTGAATTCCTTCAAGGCCGTGGCATAGTCGCCCGCCGAATAGGCGATGCGCCCGGCCTGGATATCGGCCAGGGCCGGCGGGATGGCCAGCAGGGCCAGCGACAGGACCAGGGCGGCGGGGCCGGGACGGCGGAAATGCTGCTTCATGCGGGTCGGACGTCCGTCGAAAGAGGGCGCTTCTTCATAGCGGACAAGGGCGCGCTTGACGATGCCTGTCAAACGGGCTTCAACCTGCCGGCAATATTCCATGACCCGATAGCCCACGACCGGAGTGCGCCTGATGGCCGCCAAGAAGAACCCGCTGAACCTGAACCCGCTGCAACTGAAGACCCTGACCCTGTTCCAGGCGCTGGCCGAGTTCGAGGACATCACGCGGCCCGCCGGCGACGGCGCCATCGAGGTGCTGGAACTGCCCTTCACCAGCCATGGCAACCATTTCCACCTGGGGCCCTGGCTGGTCTATGCCCAGGATGCCACCGGCCTGCGCAACCCGGCGCCCTGGACGGTGCTGGAACGCAAGGGCCTGATCGTGGGCAGGTTCCCCCTGTCGGTGACGCTGACGCGCGAGGGGCTGGATTATGAGACCGGGATGCGCCGCCAGATCCTGCAGGGGTCGGATCACTAAATCAGTATGGCAGGCGTGGGTGCCGTAGGTCAGGTCGAGGGCGAAAGCCCGAGCCCTGACCTACGGTGCCTGAACCCGGATAAAACAAAACCCCGCCGCGCCATTGAAGGCGGGCGGGGTTTTGTTTTATCCGGTGGATGGTGCTGCCGATTGGAATCGAACCAACGACCTCGTCCTTACCAAGGACGCGCTCTACCGACTGAGCTACGGCAGCGCCTTCATCCGGGTCACCGAAGCGTTGCCGCCGCGGTGGGCGGCTATGTGCCACTCCAGCCCCGGGACCGCAAGCAAAAAACACCCGCCGCCAGCGATTTTTTCCGCATACTTGACGTGCATGTGCGAAAAGGCGAGCAATCCCGCCTGTTCCAGCCTGTGGACCCCGACCGATGACCAAGACGCCCCACAAGAAGGATGACCGCCAGGGCCGCCTGGCCCAGGCGCTGCGCGATAATCTGCGCCGCCGCAAGGACCAGGACCGGGCGCGCGACGCGCAGGAGACGATGGAGAGGGCGCTGGGGGTGGACACCACCGAAGGACAGGTGCCCGATACCACGGCTTGAGTGGGCCGGACGGCTGGGCTACAAGGTTTAGCGCGCTGCGCAGATGCGCGGTGCTGATGATATTGGGACGAGTGGGGAACCGACATGCCGATCATGCCCGACAGCTGGATACGGGAACAGGCGACCAAGAACGGCATGATCGAGCCGTTCACCGAGGCGCAGAAGCGCGATGGTGTGATCTCCTACGGCCTGTCTTCCTACGGCTATGACGCCCGCGTCGCCGACGAGTTCAAGATATTCACCAACATCGACAATGCCGTCGTCGATCCGAAGAAGTTCGACGACACCAGCTTCGTCGACCGCAAGACCGACGTCTGCGTCATCCCGCCCAACAGCTTCGCCCTGGCCCGCACGGTGGAATATTTCCGCATCCCGCGCGACGTGCTGGTCGTCTGCCTGGGCAAGTCCACCTATGCCCGCTGCGGCCTGATCGTGAATGTCACGCCGCTGGAGCCGGAATGGGAAGGGCATGTGACTCTGGAAATTTCCAACACCACGCCGCTGCCGGCGAAAGTGTACGCGAACGAGGGCCTGTGCCAGTTCCTGTTCTTCCAGGGGGCAAGCCCGTGCGAGGTCAGCTATGCCGACCGGGCCGGCAAATATATGAAGCAGCGCGGCGTGACATTGGCCCGCCTCTGAGCGGCCAAAACAGTGCCATCATCGCGGCCCATGGTCCGGGCCGCCCCAAGACCTCATTCTGACGAAACGAACGTTCCATGGACAAGCTTCGCATCCGCGGCGGCAACCCGCTGAAGGGCCAGATCAGTATTTCCGGCGCCAAGAACGCGGCCCTGCCCCTACAGGCGGCCTGCCTTCTGAGCGATGAGAAACTGGTGCTGACCAACCTGCCGCTGCTGGCCGACATCACCACCATGAACCGCCTGCTGGCCCAGCATGGGGTGGAAGTTCATGTGAATGGCCGCGATGCCTTCGGGTCCAGCGGCCGGTCGGTGGAACTGGATGCCGGCGACATCTTCAACCTGACAGCCCCCTATGATCTGGTGCGCAAGATGCGCGCCTCCGTCCTGGTGCTGGGGCCGCTGCTGGCCCGCTTCGGCCAGGCCAAGGTGTCGCTGCCCGGCGGCTGTGCCATCGGCACGCGCCCCGTCGACCTGCATATCAAGGGCTTGCAGGCCATGGGTGCCCAGATCGATATCGAAGGCGGCTATATCCTGGCCAAGGCGCCGGAAGGCGGGCTGGTCGGGGCGGAATTCGTGTTCCCGCAGGTGTCGGTGGGTGCCACCGAGAACCTGATGATGGCCGCGACGCTCGCTAAGGGCGAGACCATCCTGATGAATGCCGCGCGCGAGCCGGAGATCGGCGATCTGGCCCGCTGCCTGATCGCCATGGGCGCGGAGATTGAGGGGATCGGTTCCGACCGTCTGGTGATCAAGGGCAAGGACCGGCTGCATGGTGCCACCTATGCCGTGCTGCCCGACCGGATCGAGGCCGGCACCTTCGCCATGGCCGCCGCCATCACGGGCGGGGAGCTAGAACTGGTCGGCGCCCGCATGGGCGACCTGAAGTCGGTGGTGAAGACGCTGGCCGGCGCCAATGTGAAGGTCTCGGAAACGGCCAACGGCCTGCTGGTGGCGTCCAACGGCGACCTGCTGGGCGTGGATGTGATGACGGAGCCGTTCCCCGGCTTCCCCACCGACCTGCAGGCCCAGATGATGGCCCTGATGTGCGTGGCGCGCGGTGCCTCGATGATCACCGAGACGATCTTCGAGAATCGCTTCATGCATGTGCCGGAACTGACCCGCATGGGGGCGAACATCACCGTCCATGGCTCGTCCGCCCTGGTGCGCGGCGTGCCGAAGCTGACGGGCGCGCCCGTGATGGCCACCGACCTGCGGGCATCCGTGTCGCTGGTGCTGGCGGGGCTGGCCGCGCAGGGGGAGACGACCGTCAACCGCATCTATCACCTGGATCGCGGGTACGAGCGGGTAGAGGCCAAGCTGGCGGCCTGTGGTGCCGATATGGAGCGGGTGAAGGAAGAGGATTGACGGCAAAGGGGCGATGTCCGCTGGCGTGATGGTAGTGCCGGGCGCGTGGTGTTATGCTGCCCGTGGGCAGGCGAGGGGAGCGGCAAGGTGCGGGATCACTCGATTTTTGAGCGCTTCGAGATGGAGGTTCCCCGTGACGAGGATGGCTTCCATGTGAACAATGTGGGGTGCCGCACAAGTCTCGAATATGATCCTCCGCTGGAGATTGAGCGGCTTCCCGGCATGATGACCAGCGGTGCGGTCCCCTTCCGCCGGTCGGAGGGGAACCCGCATCTGCCGGAGCCGCGATCCGAAGATTATTACGAATGGATCGATTTGCTGAGCGCCATTGTGGATGCCAAGGACCATTTCGTCATGGTCGAGCTTGGCGCCGGTTACGGCCGCTGGCTGGCCAATGCGGCAAAGGCGCTGGACCGGTTCCGCGGTCCACGGATCGGCAGCCGCTTCTTCTGCGGTGTTGAGATACAGGTGGTGCAGTTCGGCTGGCTGCATGATCATCTCGACCTGAATGGGGTGTCGGCCGATCAGCGCCTGCTTCTGCATACCGGGGTTTCGGATGCCGTTTCGTATGAGTTGATGGAGGTTCGCAAGGGCACCGACTACAGCACCCCCGTTCAGAAGGTGCCCGGCGACATGCTGAAGAATTTCTACGAGGCCGGAACCCACAATTTGCGGATCGAGGGCGTCGACCTGCCGTACAAGATCGTCAAGGTCGTTCCGCTGTCCGACGTGTTGCACGAGGCTGTGGGGCGGGGCGGTGTGGTCGATTTCATGACGATCGATATCCAGGGGGCGGAGAAGCGGGCCATTGAGGCGTCGATCGATACCGTCAACCGCCAGGTCAAGCGGATGCATATCGGCACGCATGCACGTGATATCGAGGACCAGCTGCGGCCGCTGCTGGAGCAGCATGGCTGGATCATTGACCGTTTCTACCCTGGCGAGCGCCATTTCGAGGGTGAATTCGGCCAATTCTATATCAATGACGGCATCATTTCCTGCCGAAACAGCCGGTTCTTCACCGGCTGATTCCGGCCCGTCAGATCTATGCCGCGTCCTTGAACGGCCGCAGATTGGCGAGGAACTGCTGCGCGCAGGATTGCCAGGAGAAGGTCAGTGCATGGTCCCGGCAGATCACCGGGTCGATATTCACAGCCTTCAGGCAGGCCGTCCGCAAATCCTTATCCAGAACCCCCGCCGGGCTGTCAGCGATCACATCCAGCGGTCCCGGCACGGGGAAGGCCGCCACGGGCAGGCCCGACGCCAGCGCCTCCAGCAGCACCAGACCGAACGTGTCGGTGCGCGACGTGAAGACAAAGACGTCGGCGGCGGCGTAATGCAGGGCCAGTTCCTCGCCATGTTTGGCGCCGACAAAGGTGACTGTCGGGTACTTCGCCTTCAGTTCCGCCAGCTGCGGCCCGTCGCCCACCACCACCTTCGATCCCGGCAGGTCAAGGCTCAGGAACGCCTCGATATTCTTTTCCACGGCCACCCGGCCGACGGAGATGAAGACCGGACGCGGCAGATGCGCGAACAGGTCCTTGTCACGGGGGCGGAACAGGTCGGTATCCACCCCGCGTGACCAGCGGCGGATATTGGTGAAGCCCCGGCTTTCCAGGTCCGCCTCGATGCTGGCCGTGGCCACCATCATCGAATGGGCGGGTGCGTGGAAGCGGCGGATGAAGGCGTAGGACAGGGACAGCGGCACGGGCGCGCGGTCGCGCACATATTCCGGGAACCTTGTGTGATAGGCCGTGGTGAAGGGCAGCTTGCGTTTCAGGCAATAGCGCCGAGCCGCAAAACCCAATGGTCCCTCGGTGGCAATATGGATGGCGTCCGGTTGGGCCGCGTCGATCATCTGCCGCACCCGCCGGCCGGGGGCCAGGGCCAGGCGGATTTCCGGGTATGTCGGCATGGGAATGGTGCGGAACCGGTCAGGTGCGATCACCTCCACCTTGTGGCCCAGACGTTCCAGTTCGGCCCGCGTCGTCGTCAGGGTGCGCACGACGCCGTTGACCTGCGGATGCCAGGCATCCGTGACGATCAGCAGCTTCACGCCGCCGCCTTCAGCGCTGTCCTGGCGGCGACAATATCCGCCCAGCGCAGGATCTCCAGCCGACCGTCCTCGTGTTCGACCAATGCCGTGCATGATTCGACCCAATCCCCGTCATTCACGTAAAGGATGCCGTCCATGTCGCGCATCTCGGCATGGTGGATGTGACCGCAGATGACGCCGTCCACCTGGCGCCGCCGCGCCTCGTCGGTCAGGGCGGTCTCGTAATCGCCGATGAACTCGACGGCCTTCTTGGTCTTGTGCTTCAGGTAGGCGGACAAGGACCAATAGGGGAAACCCAGCTTCCGCCTGACCTTGTTCAACAGGGTGTTGAGCCAGAGCAGGAACGTGTAGGCGGTGTCGCCGACGAAGGCCAACCACTTGGCGTAGCGCACGACCGCGTCGAACTGGTCACCATGGATGACCAGATAGCGCTTGCCGTCGGCCGCCGTGTGGATCGTGTCCTCCAGGATCGTCACGCCCCCGAATTGCAGGCCGATATAATCCCGGAAGCCCTCGTCATGGTTGCCGGGGATCAGGAAGACCTGGGACCCCTTGCGAGCCCGGCGCAGGATTTTCTGCACCACGTCATTATGCGCCTGCGGCCAGTACCAGCCCTTCTTCAGGCGCCATCCATCGACAATATCCCCCACCAGGTAGAGCAGGTCGGATTCGGTATGTTTCAGGAAATCCAGCAGCATGTCGGCCTGACATCCACGCGTCCCCAGATGGATGTCAGACAACCAGATGGCGCGATAGCGCCGTACATTCCCGTCGCCCAGCATATGTTCCCCCACCGCCGGTCAACCCAATCGCCAATCGTCCGCATGGAATTATAGACTAGCCATAGCGGATCGAAGCGTTCTATACCGCTTTATCTGGTGTTCTGTCAGCGACATCTAACGAACGGCCGGGGCGATCCGCAGAAACTTCTTGAGGTCGTCATTATTATTACATCGCCATTTCACAGGTATGTCATGGAGGTGTTTTGGAAATGTCACATGGGTTCGACCGGCGGCTGACCGTGATCTTCAATCCCGTGGCGGGTCGGCGCCGACCGGGATTGGTGGAGCAGGTGATGGCCGCGGCCACCGATGCCGGGGCCGTGGTGTCGCTGCACACCACCGATGCGGCGGGGCACGCCACATCCATCGCCCGTGACCTGGCGCGGTCGGGCATGGCCGACATCATCGTGGCGGCGGGCGGTGACGGCACCATCAACGAAGTGGTGAACGGCATGGCGGCGGCCGGCATGGCCGAACCGCCGCCGCTGGGCGTGGTGCCGCTGGGCACGGCCAATGTGCTGGCGCATGAGATGGGCGTGACAGGCGATGCGCGCCGAATCGGGGAAGGGCTGGCCCTGGCGCCGGCGCGGGCAGTGCATGCCGGGCTGGCCAATGGGCGGCTGTTCACGATGATGGCGGGCACGGGTCTGGATGCCCGCGTCGTGGCCGGTATCGACCCGGCACTGAAACGGCGTATCGGCAAGGGCGCCTATGCCCTGGGCGGCCTGCGGCAGATCCTGGCCAATCCCGGCCTGGACTATAAGGTCACGCTGACCGCCCCCGACGGCACCGTCAGCCGGCACCGGGCGGCCAGTTGCATCCTGTGCAAGGGCCATTTCTATGCCGGCACGTTTGTCCTGGCCCCCGATGTCCGGCTGGAACAGCCGGTACTGCATGCGGTGCTGTTCACAAGTCCTGGCCGGCTGGCGGCCCTGACCTATGCCAGCGCCATGACGCTGGGCCTGCTGCGTGGGCGCCGGGATGTGCTGGTGCTGCCGGCCGTGGCGGCGCGGATCGAGGGGCCGGAAGGAGAACCGGTGCAGGGCGACGGGGATGTCATCGCCCGTCTGCCCGTCGACATATCGATATGGAGTGGACGATTGAGGGTGGTTGGGGGAACATAGGCCACCTGAAAAGGTGGCAGGTCGGCGACTGCCGACCCGCGCCACGTGGCGCGTGAGCCAAGCCCACGGATGTGGGCGCCCGGCACCTGAGGGAACAACTAAAAACTCAGGCGCTGCGCATCGGCTGACGCACGTGTTCGCCGGGTTCGATCTGGGCCAGGCAGTCGATGATGTTGTCGCCCTTGCGGACCTGGAACCAGCCCTTGCCGTCATAGAAGGAGAGGCGATAGGTGCCCTGGTTGTCGCGTTCCAGGCGCAAGGTGGGTTCCTTCAGGCCCGGCAGCCAGACCAGCAGCCAATCGCGGTCCGGGCTGGTCGTGCGCTCCACCTTCTGCCACAGGCCGCGGCGGCGGCGATCAATCAGGATGGCCTTCCAGGCGGTCAGGTCGGTGGGGGTGAAACGCTGGCGGGCGAAGGGCACGATGACGCACATGGGGCGACCTCTGGGCTCTGGGATCACGGCTTGGTGCCGCGCATGGTCCAGATTTGCCCCGCCTGCTTAATGCGCCCTTAACCGCACCCGGTCCAAAAGCATAGGCCATCCGTTGGGATGTGTTGGAAAAAGCCGCTTCGCACCTGCACAGCTCCACGTCGCGGCAACGGTCGCGGAGCGGCTCGCTTCCTGGGCAAATCGGCCGGAAGCGGTGCAAAACCGCATACCCCCAATCCACAGGCGCGCTGTTGCGTAGGGGCTGTGCCTGTGTTACATGCTCGCTCGCTTGACGCCGGAGGGTCCTCCTCCGGACTGGTCGATCATTGCTAACGTCCTGAAATCATTCAGGTCCACGGACTTTAACCGAGGTTACCCAGTGGCAACCGAAGGGACTGGCGTCTCCGAACTCGCCTCGCGCTATGCGAGCGCCCTGTTCGATCTCGCAGATGGGCAGCAGGCCCTGGACCAGACGGCCCAGGATCTGATGTCCGTCAAGGCTCTGCTCGCTGAAAGCGCGGATCTCCGCCGCTTGATCGGCAGCCCGCTGCTCGCCCGCAACGACCAGGAGCGCGCCATGGAGGCCGTTCTGTCGGCCGCCGGCGTCGGTGAACTGGTGCGGAAATTCGTGGGCCTCGTCGCCCGCAACCGCCGTCTGTTCACGCTGCCGGGCATGATCGACGGCTATCTGGCGAAGCTGGCCCTGCGTCGCGGCGAAAGCACGGCGCGTGTCACCGTCGCCCGCCCGCTGAGCGATGCGCAGTGGAACGAACTGTCGGCCGCTCTAGCCCAGAGCGAAGGCCCCGGCGTAAAGCTGGATGTCTGGGTCGACCCGTCGCTGATCGGCGGCATGATCGTCAAAATCGGTTCCCGCATGGTGGATAGCTCCGTGCGCACCAAGCTCAATAAGCTGAAACTCGCCATGAAAGGGGTTGGATAATGGAAATCCGCGCCGCTGAGATTTCCGCGATCCTGAAGCAGCAGATCGCGAACTTCGGCACCGAAGCCGATGTCGCCGAAGTGGGCCAGGTTCTGTCCATCGGTGACGGCGTGGCCCGTATCCATGGTCTGGACAAGGTCCAGGCCGGCGAGATGGTTGAATTCCCCAACGGGGTCAAGGGCATGGCCCTGAACCTGGAAACCGACAATGTCGGCGTGGTGATTTTCGGCTCTGACCGCGCCATCAAGGAAGGCGACGTCGTCAAGCGCACGGGCGCCATCGTGGAAGTCCCCGTGGGCCGTGGCCTGCTGGGCCGCGTGGTTGACGGTCTGGGCAACCCGATCGACGGCAAGGGTCCGCTGGTCGACGTCAAGCGCCAGCGCGTGGAAGTGAAGGCCCCCGGCATCATCCCGCGCAAGTCGGTGCATGAGCCGATGCAGACCGGCCTGAAGGCCATTGACGCGCTGGTGCCCGTCGGCCGTGGTCAGCGCGAGCTGATCATCGGTGACCGTCAGACCGGCAAGACCGCCATCGCCCTGGATACCTTCATCAACCAGAAGGGTATCAACAAGGGCGACGACGAGAGCAAGAAGCTCTACTGCATCTATGTCGCCGTGGGCCAGAAGCGCTCCACGGTCGCGCAGATCGTCAAGACCCTGGAAGAAAACGGCGCGCTGGAATATTCCATCGTCGTGGCCGCCACCGCTTCCGAGCCGGCGCCTTTGCAGTTCCTGGCCCCCTACACGGGTGCGGCCATGGGCGAATTCTTCCGCGACAATGGCATGCATGCCCTGATCGTCTATGACGATCTGTCCAAGCAGGCCGTCGCCTATCGTCAGATGTCGCTGCTGCTGCGCCGTCCGCCGGGCCGCGAAGCCTATCCCGGCGACGTGTTCTATCTGCACAGCCGCCTGCTGGAGCGCGCCGCCAAGCTGAACGACGCCAATGGCGCCGGCTCGCTGACGGCCCTGCCGGTCATCGAGACCCAGGCCGGCGACGTGTCCGCCTATATTCCCACGAACGTGATCTCGATCACCGACGGCCAGATCTTCCTGGAAACGGGTCTGTTCTATCGCGGCATCCGTCCCGCCATCAATGTCGGTCTGTCGGTGTCCCGCGTGGGGTCGGCCGCTCAGATCAAGGCGATGAAGCAGGTTGCCGGCACCATCAAGCTGGAACTGGCCCAGTATCGTGAAATGGCTGCCTTCGCGCAGTTCGCTTCCGATCTGGACGCCACCACCCAGCGTCTGCTGAGCCGCGGTGCGCGCCTGACGGAGCTGCTGAAGCAGCCCCAGTTCAAGCCGATGCCCGTGGAAGAGCAGGTCGTGTCGATCTTCGCCGGCGTGCGCGGTTACCTGGACAAGGTCCCGACCAACGACGTGAACCGGTTCGAAGCGCGCTTCCTGGACGAAGTCCGGGCCAAGGGCGCCGACATCCTGGCCGCGATCCGCAACGAGAAGGCGATTTCCAAGGAAACCGAAGAGAAGCTGAAGGCTTTCCTCGACGGTTTCACCAAGGTTTTCGCCTGATCCAAGCACCCTGCAAAGGGGCCTCATTGAGAGCGTAGGGCTGTCATGCCGAGCTTGAAGGACATCCGAAACCGGATCGCCAGCGTCAAGTCGACGCAGAAGATCACGTCGGCCATGAAGATGGTCGCGGCCAGCAAGCTGCGCCGTGCCCAGGAGCAGGCGGAGGCCGGCCGGCCCTATGCGGAACGCATGGGCCGGATGCTGGCCTCGCTGGCGGCCAATGTGGCGGGCGGTCCCGGTGGCCCCCGCCTGATGACCGGGACGGGCAGCGACCAGACCCACCTGCTGGTGGTGATGACCGCCGACCGTGGCCTGGCCGGTGGTTTCACCAGCTCCGTGGTGCGCGATACCAAGCGTGCCATCCTGCGGTTGCAGGCCGAGGGCAAGACCGTGAAGCTGCTGACCGTGGGCCGCAAGGGCCGCGATCTGCTGCGCCGCGAGTTCCCGACGCTGGTCGTCGCGACGTTCGAGGAAGTGGGCAAGAAGAAGCTCTCCTTCGCCGACGCCGACCGGGTGACCGCGAAGATCCTGGAGCTGTTCGATGCCGGCGAATTCGATGTCGCCAGCATTGTCTATAACAAGTTCAAGTCGGCGATGACCCAGGTCGTCACCTTCCAGCAGGTGGTGCCGTTCGCGGCCCCCGCGGCGGGTGATGCCCCGGTCGAAGCCGGCGCCGTCTATGAGTTCGAGCCGAGCGAGGAGGCCATCCTGGCCGACCTGCTGCCGCGCAATCTGGCCATCCAGGTCTATTCCGCCTTGCTGGAGAGCGCCGCGTCGTTCTTCGGCTCGCAGATGACCGCGATGGACAATGCCACGCGCAACGCCGGTGAGATGATCAAGAAGTACACGCTGATTTACAACCGCACGCGCCAGGCTTCGATCACCAAGGAGCTGATCGAAATCATTTCCGGCGCGGAAGCGTTGTAAACCACACCCACATTCACGACGAAGTCAAGGTTCCGAGGGAGCTTACCCCATGGCTAACAACAGCAACGCGGTCGGCCGCATCACGCAGGTTCTTGGTGCCGTCGTGGACGTGCAGTTCAGCGGCGACCTGCCGCCGATCCTGAACGCGCTGAACACCACGAACGAGGGCAAGACCCTGGTTCTGGAAGTGGCGCAGCATCTGGGCGAGAACACCGTCCGCACGATCGCCATGGACACGACCGACGGTCTGGTCCGCGGCGCCGAGGTGGTGGACACCGGTAACTCGATCCTGATGCCCGTCGGCCCGGCCACGCTTGGCCGCATCCTGAACGTCATCGGTGAGCCGATCGACGAGCGTGGCCCGGTCGGCCATGACAAGGTCCTGCCGATCCATCGCGAGGCCCCCGACTTCGTCGATCAGGCGACCGACGCCGCCCTGCTGATCACCGGCATCAAGGTCATCGACCTGCTGGCCCCGTACCTGAAGGGCGGCAAGATCGGCCTGTTCGGTGGCGCCGGTGTGGGCAAGACCGTGACCATTCAGGAACTGATCAACAACGTCGCCAAGGCGCACGGCGGCATGTCGGTGTTCGCCGGTGTGGGTGAGCGTACCCGCGAAGGTAACGACCTGTACCACGAGATGATCGACGCCGGCGTCATCAAGACCGACGGCCCGGGCTCCAAGGTGGCCCTGGTCTATGGTCAGATGAACGAGCCGCCGGGTGCCCGCGCCCGTGTCGCCCTGTCCGGTCTGACCATCGCTGAATATTTCCGCGATGAAGAAGGCCAGGACGTGCTGTTCTTCGTGGACAACATCTTCCGCTTCACCCAGGCGGGTGCGGAAATGTCGGCGCTGCTGGGCCGTATCCCGTCGGCCGTGGGTTATCAGCCCACCCTGTCCACCGACATGGGCGCGCTCCAGGAACGCATCACCTCGACGAAGAAGGGCTCGATCACGTCCGTGCAGGCCATTTACGTGCCCGCTGACGATCTGACCGACCCGGCCCCGGCCACGTCGTTCGCCCACCTGGACGCCACGACGGTGCTGAGCCGTTCCATCGCTGAAATGGCCATCTTCCCGGCCGTGGATCCGCTGGACAGCACCAGCCGCGCCCTTGACCCCCGCATCGTCGGTGAAGAGCATTACAACACCGCCCGCAAGGTTCAGCAGGTGTTGCAGCAGTACAAGGCCCTGCAGGACATCATCGCGATCCTGGGCATGGACGAGCTGTCGGAAGAGGACAAGCTGGTTGTGGCCCGCGCCCGCAAGATCCAGCGCTTCCTGTCGCAGCCGTTCCATGTGGCCGAAGTGTTCACCGGCACGCCGGGCGTTCTGGTCTCCCTGGAAGACACCATCAAGGGCTTCAAGGGCATCGTGAACGGCGACTACGACCATCTGCCGGAAGCCGCCTTCTACATGGTCGGCACCATCGAAGCGGCCGTCGAGAAGGCCCGCAAGATGGCCGAGGCCGCCTAAGTTCGCTCCGGACCCCGCCCGCCGGTTTACGGTTGGGCGGGGATAAGGGCAAAGGGAGGGGGCGACCCCTCCTTGACGCGTTTTGCTGGGGTTTGAGCCATGGCCGACAAGGTAGAATTCGAGCTGGTGTCGCCGGAGAAGCTGCTGGTGTCGCAGCCGGTGCATATGGTGGTGGTGCCGGGGGCCGAGGGCTTCCTGGGCGTGCTGCCGGGCCATGCCCCGATGATCGTCACGGTGAAGCCGGGCGTCATCGACATCTATGCCAATGACATGGGCACCATCACCCAGCGCATCTTCGTGGCGGGCGGCTTCTGCGAGATCACCGCGACCCGCGTGACCATCCTGGCCGAGGAGGCGTCCGACCTGGATGCCGTCCGTGGTCTGGACCGCGCCGCGCTGGAGAAGCAGGTGGCCGACCTTACCGAGGACGTAGCCGACGCCAAGTCCGAAGGCGAGCGCCATACGCTGGAGGGCAAGTTGGCCATCGTGCAGGCCAAGCTGGACGTCCAGGCCGGCACCCTGCACTAAATGCCGCGTTGATCGGCGACCGGAAACGCGTCACATATGTGTCACGTTCCGGGGTGGTGAGAATGACTATCACGGGGGCGCGTTTGCGCCCCCGTTGCTTTTTCAGCATATCTCCCCAATCTGTCAGCAATCATGCAGTCCCTGGGGGACGCATCAGCAATCGGAAGAGTATCGGCACCATGGCGAATGCGCATTGGACCATCGAGGGCCTGCCCTGGGACCTGCTGGACCCCGCCAAGGCGTCGCCCGACATGCTGAAGCTGGCCAAGGCGGCGGCCCTGGTCGAATATAACGGCCATATCTATGCCGACTATCTGTGCAACGTCTTCCGCGAGGATCCGGAATTCTGCGCCCTGGTGCGCGAATGGGCGGTGGAGGAGGTGCAGCATGGCGAATCGCTGGGCACCTGGGCATCGCGTGTTGATCCCTCCTGGGACTTCCAGGCCGCCGTGCAGCGCTTCCGTGACGGGTACCAGATCGACGTGGCTGCCATGGACAGCAAGCGCGGCAGCCGTGCTGGCGAGCTGGTCAGCCGCTGCATCGTGGAAACCGGCACGTCGAGCTATTACACCGCCCTGGCCGATGCCACCGAAGAGCCGGTGTTCAAACAGCTGTGCAAGCATATCGCCGCCGATGAGCTGCGCCATTACAAGCTGTTCTACGATCACCTGAAGCGTTATCTGGTGTCGGAAAAGCTGAACCGCGTACAGCGGCTGCTGGTCTGCCTGTCGCGCATCAACGAGACCGAAGACGACGAACTGGCCTACGCCTTCTATGCGGCCAATTACTGGACCCGCCCCTATGAGCGGGTGGAGAACAATGCCGAATATACCAGCCTGGCCTATTCCTATTACCGGCCACAGCACCTGGACCGCATGGTCGGCATGGTGTTCAAGGCCTCGGGCCTGAAGCCGCATACTTGGCTGCACGGCGTGGCCGCCAAGTTCGCCTATAACCGCATGCGCAAGAAGGCCGAAACGGCGCGTCTGGCGGCGTAACGCCCCCTTTACCCGTCATCCCGGCGCAATCCGGGATGGCGGGGGGTATGTGCGCTGCCCTCAATGCAGTCGCTGCGACGGCGCCGGCCCATCCAGCTGGATTTCCGGCTCGCCGTTCTCCGCCCCCTTGCGCAGCAGCTTCAGCAGGGCGCCCGCCTCGGGTGTGCCGTCCAGCGTGGCGCAGAGGCAGGCCATCAGTTCCGGCACCATCAGGGTCAACGCCGCGTTGCCCTGGGTGAGTTTGTGCACGATCAGCCCGTTTTCCACGGCGTTCAGCATCACAGCCGCCGCCGGCCCCACCAGGGCGAGTTCCGACGGCAGGGGGGTGGGTACCGGTTCCACGCCGGTGCGGGCGAATTCCTTCAGGTTACGCTCCAGGATATAGGCGTTCACCGGGCCGTCCATCACCTGCTGGGTGGCGCTGTCGCCCGCCTGTTCGGTCAGGACGCGGCGCAGCTTGCGCAGGCCCGCGACGGCGGCGGCGGTCAGATCCTCCCGGCCGCTGGCATGGCTGCCGGCCGATACGAAAGCGGCCCGGATCAAGGTGGGGACCAGATTCTGGTCCTGCTGGGTCGTCATGGCGCGTCCTCCTTCACGAAGCGATGCCCCTTCATTCACTGGCGCGCCATCGCGGACCCCATTCTGGGCATCCGTGGCATCGCCTGTTGGAGCACGTGGGGAGGCGTCCATCTGTCGTCAAGGGTCGGCGGCGGAACCATTCCGGTCTATCCTGTGGCAGTGCAACAGAGGTGGCGGACAGGATGTTGAAGCGGATCATGCGTGGATTGCGCCGCGACGTGGCGGAAGCGGCGCCCCCAGCCACCCCCTCCCGGCCGAACCAGCCGGCTGGATTGGCGCTGGCGCTGCAGGGCGGTGGGTCCCTGGGTGCCTTCACCTGGGGCGTGCTCGACCGGCTGCTGGACGAGCCCGGCTTCGTGCCGGTGCGCCTGTCGGGTGCCTCGGCCGGGGCGGTCAATGCCGTTTCCTTCGCCAGCGGCTGGGCCAAGGGCGGGCCGGCGGGGGCCCGCGACGCGCTGGACCGGGTGTGGCGGCGGGTGGGGGAATGCGGCGTCGGCGCGCTGGGTTTCTGCCCGAGCTGGGCCAATAATGGCATCACCCAGGCCGTTAACAGCGCCGCCTTCGCCATGGCCACGCGGATGTTCTCGCCCTATGCGCTGAACCCGCTGGGGTTCAACCCGCTGCGGTCGATCCTGGTGGAAGAGGTGGATTTCGCCGCCCTGGCCCTGCCCACCGCCCCCGCCATCCTGATCTCCGCCACCCGTGTGCGTGACGGGCAGCCCCACCTGTTCGGCAGTGCGGAGATCAATGTCGAGTCGCTGCTGGCCTCCACGACGCTGCCCACCCTGCATCAGGCGGTGGAGATCGAGGACGAGGCCTATTGGGATGGCGGCTATACCCTGAACCCGCCCATCCGCGCCCTGCTGGACGGGCCTTCGGTGGGCCGCCTGCTGGTGGTGCAGGCCATGGCCAACTGCACCGACGACACCCCGCGCACGGCAGCCGCGATTCGCGAACGCCTGAACCAGATCACCTTTTCCCGACCGCTGGAGGCGGAGATGGAACTGGTGCGGGAGGTGCTGAAGCGCGGGGAGGGGCCGGAACAGCTCGACCTGCTCTCCATCGATCCGCAGGACCCGGCGCTGGGTGACCTGAACGGGCTGCGCATCGATATGGAGTATCTGCTGACGCTGAAGGCGCACGGTCGGGCGCAGGCGGGGGAGTGGCTGGCTAGATGATAGCGCTAGCTACCTCGCTGCCAGTGAATCGATGAACGCAGTGATCCGGGAAGCGGCCTCGTTCGGGCAGTGCTGTAGCAGCAGGTGTGGGCCCGCCAATGCTCCATGCTGGCAATTGCGGGCCAACCGGGTCAGGTCTTGGGTCGTGCCTTTCCGTAGAAGCCGGTCCTCCAGGGAGGATAGCACCAGGGCGGGTACATCCAGCATGCAAAGCGTTTCGCGTACATCCACGCGCATTGCTTCTCGTGCACGTCCGGCAATGACGGCGGGCGCCAGTGAACGCATCCGTTCACGGACCTGCCGTGCGAGGGGGGCGTTCTCGCCATTCAACAGAAACTGGTCGATCAAAGTGGCGGGCGGTATCAATCTGCCGGCCAATCCTGTGGCAGCACGCGCAATGGCCGCAATGACCGGCGGCAGGGGCCGGTTGGCAAACGTCGTGGTAAGCACGATGCCCTGAAGCCCGGTGGGATTGAGAGACGCCAGCATAATGCAGACCGGTCCAGAGAAGGACTCGCCCAGCAGGATGAAATTGCCATCGGGTAGTTGGCCTGAAACCAGCTGCGTCAGCGCTTCGTAGTCGAGATGGGTATCCCCCGGATATGGGATCACCTGAGGGGTGACCCACGAGGGCAGCCGTTGGATCAAGGGGGCGAAGAATTGCCCAGAACCGTCAAAGCCTGGAAGCAGTACCAACTTCATGCATCTGGGATCCTTGTTGAGACGTCGTCAATACCGCAACAACATCTTCCCCGGATTCATGATCGCGTCCGGGTCCAGCATCGCCTTTACCTTCCGCATCAGGTCCAGTTCCACCGGGTCCTTGATGCGGGCCAGTTCTTCGGCCTTGTGGTTGCCGATGCCATGTTCGGCGCTGATGCTGCCGCCATGGGCCAGGGCGTGGGTATGGACAAGGTCGGTGATGGCGTGGGCATGGGCCAAATAGGCCGCCCCGTCCATGCCGGCCGGGCGTCCGATATTGAAATGGATATTGCCGTCCCCGGCATGGCCGAACGGGTAGGGCCGGATGCCGGGCATATAGGCGCTGACGGCTTCGATGGTGGCGGACAGGAAGTCGGGGATGCGGCTGACGGGCACGGACACGTCGGTATGCACCGCCCCGCCGATCTTGCGCCCGATTTCTGGCAGGCTCTCGCGAATTAGCCAGAGCTTGCGTTGCTGTTCCATGCTGTCGGCAAAGATGGCGTCGGTGACGACACCCTGTTCCAGGGCGGTTTCCAGCACCGCCTCCACCTGACCACGCAGTAGGGGGCCTTCCATGCCGCTGCTGGCCTCCAGCAGCACGTACCAGGGGGAGGGGGCCGATAGCGGGTCCTGGTCGCGGCCCAATATCTGCCGCGAGCCATCGAAGGTGAAACGCGGCATCAGTTCAAACGCCGACAGGCTGTCGCCGGTGCCGGTGCGGGCCAGACCCAGCAGGGCGATGGCCGCCGCCGGGCTGGGCACGGCCACCAGGGCGGTTTCGATCTGACGGGGGCGGGGATAGAGCTTCAGGGATGCGGCGGTGATAATGCCCAGGGTGCCCTCAGCACCTAAGAACAGGTGCTTCAGATCGTAGCCGCTATTATCCTTGCGCAGGGTCCGCAACCCATTCCAGACGCGCCCGTCGGGCAGCACCACTTCGAGCCCCAGCACCAGATCGCGGGCATTGCCATAGCGCAGGGTCAGGATGCCGCCGGCATTGCTGGACAGGTTGCCGCCCAGCATGCAGGTGCCCTCCGCCCCCAGCGACAGGGGGAAATAACGGTCGGCCGCCTGGGCCGCCGCCTGGATATCGGCCAGCACGCATCCCGCCTCGGCGACCATCGTGTAGTCGGCGGCGTCCAGGACGCGGATTCGGTTTAACCGGCCGAGGTTCAGCAGGACGGCACCGCTCCCTGGCCGGGCCACCGTTCCCCCGACCAGTCCGGTATTACCCCCCTGCGGTACGATGGGCACGCGCTGTTCAGCGCACAGGCGCACGAGGGCGGACACCTCATCCGTCGAACCGGGGCGCAGGACCGCCAGCGGGTGGCTCTCTTCCCGCCGGCGCCAGTCGAAGGCGTAAGCGCCCATGTCTGCGCCGGTCAGGACGTTCGATGCGCCGACAATCCCGGCGAAGGCGGAAAGAAGATTGCTCATGTCCGGGGTGCCGCCGCCCGGCGCAGCCGGTCGTTGATGGCCACACCCAGCCCCCTGTCCGGCACCGGCATCACGGCGATGCCCGACAGGCCCGGCCGGTCCAGGGCGCGCAGCATGGCGAACAGGTTGGATGCCGCCTCCGTCAGATCGCCATTGTTGGACAGGTTCAGGCGCACGGCCCCACCGCGCAGGAACTGGTCGGGCCCGAAGGCCAGCAACGCCTCGTCCTGGCGCACTTCTGCTGCGTCCAGCCGCACGGGCAGGCCCGGCGCGTAGTGGCTGGTCATCATGCCGGGCGCTTTCACCCCGTCGGCCGCCGTGGCGGTATCGACGGGACCGAGCACGCTTTCCAGCTCTTCGCGCGTCACCGAACCGGGGCGCAGCAGCAGCGGACGCTCGCCCGTCAGGTCCAGCACAGTGGATTCCACGCCGATGGCGCAGCGTCCGCCGGCCAGGATCAGCTTCAGCCGGGCGCCGCCGCCGTCCGGAAACTCATCGGCTACATGCATGGGGGTGGTGGGGCTGACATGGCCGGAGACATTGGCCGATGGGGCGGCGATGGGCCGGCCGGAAGCCTGGATCAGGGCGCGGGCAATCGGGTGGGCGGGGCTGCGCACCGCCACCGTGTCCAGCCCGGCAGAGACCAGCAGCGACAGGGGTGCCGTGGCGCGGCGCGGCAGCACCAGGGTCAGGGGGCCGGGCCACCACATCTCCATGGCGCGGGCCGCCCGCTCATCGACATGGACCAGCGCCTCGGCCGCGCCGGCATCGGCCACATGCACGATCAGCGGGTTGAAGCTGGGGCGGCCCTTGGCGGCGAAGATGGCGGCCACGGCCGCATCATTGCCGGCATCCCCGCCCAGCCCATAGACCGTCTCTGTCGGCAGGGCCACCAGATGCCCTGCCGCCAGCACGTCCGACGCCTGCGCATAGGCCGCCGGTCCCGGTGGCAGCACGCGCGGCCGGTCGGGATGCGGTGGCGGGGCCGGCGCGTCATGGTGATGGTGGTGGCTGGGATCGTCGCAACAAGGGTCGTGGGGCACGGGGCAAAATCCTGAAACGTCTGGGTCAGAAGATAGTCCCCCGGCCCCGCGCGATCACGGGCTTTTGGCGCACAGCCATGCTGCGTCAGGCGATGCCGGGCTTCAGCGAGAAGACGATGCCCCAGCCGTCCGGATCCTCAAAACACACGGCCCGGTCCAGCCAGTAGGGGTTCTCCGGCACCACCGGCACGCCGCCGCGCGCCTGGATGGACGCCGAGACGGAGTCCAGGTCGGCCCGGCTGTCCACATACAGCACCAGCAGATTGTCGCGCGTCGGCGCGGGGCAGGGGCTGCCATCTTTGTGCTGGGTGAATTCCAGATGCGTGTCCCAGCCGGGCAGGCCGATCATCACCCCGTCATAGCCGGCATGGCTGCCATCATCGACCCAGCCGCCGATCACGGGCAGGCCGATCACGTCACGATAGAAGGCGGTGACTGCCTGGATCTTGTCGGTGGGCCGCGCCACCCGCAATCGGGTGATGGGCAGATGAGCAGGCCATTTACTCATGCTTTTCTTCCCTCAATGTATGTTAATGATATTTTTAATTACGCATTCTGGAGGAATTAATAGATGCCAGTAGGTGTTGCGGTAATTCAAGAGGCGTTACTGAGTCTCGGAGGTGAGGCCCATCTCAAGCAGATCGTGGCTAGGGTTAAGGAAATTGTCCCAGATCCGCATCCTAAAAGTTTAGACGCAATAGTTAGAGGCAGATTGGAGAATTATTGTGTTGAATCGTCTTCTTTTAAGGGAAAAGAGATATTCTGCAGTGTTTATGGCGTTTCGGCAAGAAAAGGAGTGTGGGCTCTAGTTGATTCAGGTGATATTCAGGAGAGTGAAGAATTTAATTATGATTTATTTGAAAAAGAAGAAGGTCGTCAATTCCTTAAGGAACATCTTAGGAGGGAGCGGTCGTCCAGGCTTGTTTCTATATTCAAAAGAAGACTAAAGTTATTTTCGTGCTGCGTGTGTGATTTCAATTTTGAGGAATTTTATGGAGTACCGGGAAGGGGATATATTGAGGCTCACCACGTTATTCCAATTGCAAATATGAACAATGGCGATGTTACAAAGTTAACCGATTTGGTGCCGGTATGTGCAAATTGTCATCGGATGCTGCATCGGAATGGCTTACTAGATTGGCAAGAATTAAGGCGGCTTCTTGGTAAGTGATAGCTAAGGCTTTCTGTTGCATTGCACTCCAGTGCTTGCCGCCCGTTGATCATGTGGGCACACTGGCCCACGCAACAGAGCACAGCAAGGGGCCGGGCATGACGGGGCGGGTCATCACCATCGCACAACAGAAGGGTGGGGCGGGCAAGACCACGCTGGCCATCCATCTGGCCGTCACCTGGGTATTGGCCGGTAAATCCACCGCCCTGGTCGATATCGACCCGCAGGGCAGCCTGTCCGCCTGGTACCAGCAGCGTCAGGCCACCCTGGGGCCGGAGAATACCGGCATCACCCATCTCCAGATTTCCGGCTGGCGCACGCAGCGGGAGGTGGAGCGGCTGGCCAGGACCCATGATGTCGTGGTCATCGACAGCCCGCCGCACGCCGAAACCGACGCCCGCATTGCCGTGCGCACCGCCGCCCTGGTGGTGGTGCCGGTGCAGCCCAGCCCCATGGACCTGTGGGCCACGCGCCCGACCCTGGACCTGGCGCGGGCGGAGAAGCGGCCGGTGATGCTGGTCATGAACCGGGTGCCGGCACGCGGCAAGCTGGTGGATGCGGTGGCTTTGAGGGCAGCGGAGCTGGCAGTGCCCATGGCCACGGAAAGCCTGGGCAACCGCATCGGATTCGCCGGTTCCCTGATGGAGGGGCTGACGCTGGCCGAAACCGATCCGAAATCCAAGGGGGTGGAGGAGTTGGAGGCATTGGCCGCCGAGATCTGGGCGGCAATGGACTGATCGGAGGGGGCGCGGGTGGCCCAATGTCTCCACTTGCCATGATTGGCGGGCATTAACCCGTTTGGTAGCCTTCCCCGGAGCGCAAAAGGGGGAAGCGATGCGAAAGCTTGTTGGGGCATTGGCGCTGCTGTCGATTCTGTGGGCACCGGTGGTCGCGGCTGCTGACGCGCCGGTGGAGGTGATGGTGCTGGGCACCTATCATTTCGCCAATCCCGGCCAGGACAAGGTCAATGCCCAGATCGATCCGGTCACCACGCCGGCCAAGCAGGTGCAGCTGGAACAGGTGGCCGAACGGCTGGCCCGGTTCAAGCCAACGGTCATTGCGGTGGAACGGGTGGCCAAGGACCAGTCCAGCCTGCTGGACCACCGCTATCCGGACTTCACGCCGGACGCGCTTCTGAAATATCCGGACGAGCGGGTGCAGATCGCCTATCGCCTTGCCCACAAGCTGGGTTTGAAACAGGTCTTTGCCGTCGATGAGGTGGCGGAAGCGGGCGAGCCCGATTATTTCCCGTTCGATCCGGTCCAGACATGGGCCGATGCCCATGGCAAGACCGCCGCCATCGACGCGCTGTTCGGCCCCGTCCAGGCCTGGGCGGCACAGCTGGAACAGGATCAGAAGACCCGGTCCGTTGCCGACATCCTGGCCGACCTGAACGCACCCGACCATCCCATCGCCATCAAGAGCATGGGCGAGGGTTATTACCGGCTGCTGGCCCTGGGCAAGGGCCGCGACCTGCCGGGGGCGGACCTCAACGCTCGCTGGTATGCCCGCAACGCCCGCATCTTCGCCAAGCTGATCCAGGTGGTGAAGCCGGGCGACCGCGTGCTGCTGGTCTATGGTTCCGGCCATAATTACTGGCTACGTCATTTCGCCAGCGAAACGGGTGGGTTCAGGCTGGTGGAAGCGGGCGATTATTTGCGCAAGTGAGGGGGCGTCCCCCCCCCCTTAAAGCGCCTGCGCCGCCTTCAGCACCTCTTCGACATGGCCCTTCACCTTCACCTTGCGCCAGAGGGCGCGCAGGATGCCGTCCTTGTCGATCAGGAAGGTGGAACGGTCGATGCCCATATAGGTGCGGCCATACATGTTCTTTTCCACCCAGCTTTCATAGCGCTCGGTGACGTCGCTGTCCTTGTCGGATGCCAGGATGAAGGGCAGCTGGTACTTGGCCTTGAACTTGTCATGGCTGGCGACGCTGTCCTTGGAGATGCCGATGATGGTGGCGTCGGCCGCCTCGAAATGCGGTAGCTGTTCGCCGAATCCGCAGGCCTGCGCCGTGCAGCCGGTGGTGTCGTCCTTGGGATAGAAATAGATGATGACGGCCCGGCCTTTCAGCGCGGACAGGGTGACGCTGCCATTGCCGTCGGTGGGCAGGGTGAAATCAGGGGCGGGTGCGCCGATGGCGATGGTCATGGATGGTGTCCTTGGCGGATAATGTCGGAGATGAGGATTGGGATGCCGGGTGGGATAGTCAACCCGTCCGACGCAATGGGGAGTGGGGCATGATCACCGTCGACTATGTGCGCACCATGGCCGCCTATGGCAACTGGATGAACAGCCGCATGATGGCGGCCTGTACCGCCATTGCCGCCGCCGACCGCACCCGTGACATGGGCGCCTTCTTCAAGTCGTTGCATGGCACGCTGGATCATATCCTGTGGGCCGACATGATCTGGATGGGCCGGTTCCGGGGCACGGCCCTGCCGGTGCCCAAGGCCGATGGCCTGCTGCGCCCCGACTGGGATGAGCTGGTGGCCGATCGGGCCGCGGTCGACGCGGATATCGCGCAATGGGCAGAAACGCTGACACCGGAATGGCTGGCCGCCCCCATCACCTATGTCACGAAGTTCAACCCGCACCGCTGGACCCTGCCGGCCTGGATACCGGTGACCCATATGTTCAACCACGCCACCCACCATCGCGGGCAGGCGACGACCCTGATGATGCAACTGGGCGTCGATCCCGGCGTCACCGACCTGCCGGTGCTGCCGGGTTTCTTCGACGGGTCGTTGGAGGTGGGGGCCAGCAAGGTTCCGGTTTAGGACCCGTCGCCCAGCACCTGCCGGCAGAACCGCACGGTGATCGGCTTCTTGGCGGCCAGACCGGCATGGTCCAGCGTGGCCACCACGCGCCGCGCATTGGCGAAGCTGCGTTCGGTGCGGGTCATCAGCCAGTCGATGACATCCTCCCCCACCCGGATCTGCCGGTCGGCGAACAGCTTGACCAGCACGGCCATCAGCAGCGCGTCATCCGGGGCTTCCATGCCCACGGCGGGGGCCGCCAGCAGGCGGGAGCGCAGGTCGGGCAGGCGGATGACCCAGTTGATCGGCGCGTTGTCCGCCAGCAGCAGCAGCGATCCCCCCATCTCCTTGGCCAGATTGTAGAGATGGAACAGCGACCGTTCCAGCGTGGGGTCTCCAGCCACATCCTGAGCCCCGTCCAGCACGGCGGTGCGCATGGGGCGCAGCAGTTCGGGCAGTTCCGCCTCGTCGCGCAGATCATCGACAGACAGCAGGTTGGCCCGCGCCCGCGCGCGCCAGATCTGCGCCAGATGGCTTTTGCCGCTGCCGGGCGGGGCGAACAGCAGCAGGGCGGGTGCCGGCCATTCCGGCCAGGAATCCAGCCAGGCGACGGCATCCTGGTTGCCGGGCGCGACCAGGAAGTCATCCTCGCCCATTGCCGAGCGGTGGCCAAGGTCCAGCGGAATCTGTCGGGAGGGAACGGTCATGACGTGCCCTCCTTTCATTGGGGCGGGAGAGTCAGGGCGCAGGATGGGTATCGGCGGGGCCGGCGCGTTCGGCCCCCTCCGCTGCCGGATGGGATAGCAGCGGGTCGGGGGGCAAGTCGAGGTCCGTCGCCACCACCGGCGGGCAGCCATTGTAGAAGCTGCTCTGCGTATACTGCCGCAAACAGAAGCGCGCCAGCACCCCGAGGATGGATGCCACCGGTACAGCCACCAGCACACCGACGAATCCGGCCAGCGCCCCGCCGGCCATCAGGGCGAAGATCACCCAGACCGGATGCAGCCCCACCCGGTCGCCCACCAGCTTGGGCGTCAGGAAATTGCCCTCGATGGCCTGACCCAGGAAGAAGATGCCGGCGATGACGCCGACGCGCCACATCTCATCGAACTGGAACAAGGCCAGCCCGACGCTGGCCGCGAATCCGACCAGGGAGCCGACGAAGGGGATGAAGGACAGGATACCGGTGATCAGGCCGATGACCAGCCCGAATTCCAGCCCGGCCAGCGTCAGGCCCAGGGCATAGAATACGCCCAGGAACAGGCAGACCAGCGCCTGTCCACGCACGAATCCGGCCAGCGTGGTGTCCACCTCGCGGGCCTGTTCGCGGATCGTATCGACATGCGGGCGGGGCAGCCAGCCGTCAACCGTCGCCACCAGCCGGTCCCAGTCGCGCAGCAGATAGAAGGCGACGATGGGGGTGATGAACACCACGGACAGGATGTCGATGATGGCCACACTGCTGGTCAGGATGTTGCGCACCACATCCGCGGTCCAGCCCACGGCCGTGCCGGCATAATTGCCGGCGGCGGCCCGGATCTGCTGCTGCTCCGACGCGGGCAGGCGGCGCAGCCAGCGCTGCACGGTGGGCACCACCTCCTGCTTGGCCCAGGTGATCCATTCCGGCGCCACCTCGATCAACCGGGTGATCTGGGCCTGCAGCAGCGGTGCCAGCAGTAGCAGCGCCAGCAAGACGGCCAGCAGGAAGCCCAGCAGCACCACCGTCGTGGCGCTCCACCGCTTCCAGCCGCGCGCCTCCAACTTGTCCGCCAGGGGGTCCAGCAGATAGGCGACCGCCATGCCGACCACGAAGGGCGCCAGCATCGACCGCAGCAGCCAGAACAGAAGCACGAAGATGACCAGGCCCCAGACCCAGAATTTCCACTGGTTGCTGGCGCGCATCATACGTCTTTCCCCTGGCCGTCACTGTCGCTCAAGAACGCGTCTTCCGGCTTCGGCCGGTTGAAATAGGCCGCCAGGATGGCGCCCAGCGACAGGATCACCACCAGCAGTTGGGCGGGCATGATGAACAGGTCCATGCCGAAGCCGGGGCCCTGGAACACCAGGATGATCAGGGCCAGCAAGTCCATGGCGATGATGGTCAGGTGGAACAGCCAGCGCGGTTCCCGGATCCAGGGATCATTGCCGGCCGATTGCGGCAGATACTGTCCCAGCGCCAGCACCAGTTCACGCAGCAGCACGGGGATCAGCACCCACAGCGGCAGCAAGCCATTATAGGTGAGGGCCGCCAGGGCGAGAATCGGCAGCAGCCGGTCGGCCAACCCGTCCAGCACCCCACCCAGCCTTGTCCGCGCCTTGAAGACCAGCGCCGCCAGCCCTTCCAGCAGGGCGCCCAGGCCGGCCAGCACGAACAGCCAGAAGGCGATGGTCATGTAACCGCTATAGATCAGCCAGGCGATGAGCAATGCTGCCACCAGCCGGGCGGCGGTAATGCCCATGGTGATGCGGCGCAGCCGCTCCATTGTGGGATCGGTGGCCGGGGATTCGGACAGGGGCGCGGTCATCGGGCTTCAACTCCGCCTATGGCACTTGGCAGGGCAGTATGAGGGATTGCGGATGGATAACAATGGGCTGGAAGCCATAGGCCGGTGCCGCTCACCGCGTTGCACGCAGCACCGGTCCGTCGACCCCGTCCTCCAGTGCCAGGTCGCGCTGGGCCAGGGCGATGCGTAACTGTTCCACCCCGCCGACATGGCGCAGGTCCAGCACGGCGCTGGTGCGCGACAGGCTGGTCAGCGTGGTCTGGGTCACGGTGCTGACGCTGGCCAGACGCTTGCGCACCGATTGCCATCCCGCCTGGTCGGCGAAGTGGACGGTCAGGACCATACCGGTCTCTGACCCTGTCGCGATCTGGGTGGCGGCGGTCCAGCGTTCCTCCAACCGGTGTGTCACCGCTTCAACCGCGGCGCGCAGGGTGGGGTTGGCCTGCGCGTTCCCGGGCACGGCCGCCGGGTCGGCCGGCAGGGGCGACTGGGTCAAGGTGAAATGCTCCACACCACCATTGGCGGCATGCAGGCTGACGGCGATGGTCAGGCCGGTTTCCGCCGTGCCGGTTGCCACCACGACGGCCACGTCGCCAGCCTTGTACCGGTCGGCGATGCGGCGCAGGGCCCCGGCATCACTGGCCAGCGCCTGTTCCACGCCGATATCGGCCACGTCCGCCCCCTCGCCATAGGGCACGGTCACCGGTACCAGCCCGCCCTGCTGCGGGGCCAGGTCGGCCCAGGCCTGGCGCCAGCCCGTCTCCGCCTGCCACAGCACGGGCGTGCCGCCGGCCTGGTCGACGGGCAGGACCAGCACGGGCTTGGACCGCACCTCGGCATAGGAGACCCCATTGGCGCGCAGGTAATTGCGCACCGATGCGGCGTTGAAGCGGATGGCCAGCCGGCCGACATAGCGGGTGGCCGAGGTCCGCTCCTCCTGGATTTCGAAGCTCTGCACCATGCGCTCGATCGTGTCGGACGCCACGGGCGGCAGGGCGGTGCGGGCGCCATCGACGGTCAGCCGGTCGAACAGCAGGTCGAAGGCCTTGCGCTGCGCCTCGCGCACGCCCTGGTCGCGGGCGACATTGGCATTGCCGGACGAGATGTCGACACCCACGTCGCGGATGGTGAACAGGTCGTCCACCCCCTGGCCGGAAGCGGGCAGGGCGAGGGCCGCCGCGACCAGGGCAGCGGACAGGCTTTTGCGCAGGGCGGGGGTGCGGATGACCGGCATTGCCTTGAGTTCCGATATTGCTATGTTCGGCGCCAAATCCGGGGGGCGGCGACCGTATAACGCTTTCTACCGCACCCCGGCTCCCTTACGCCAGCAGCGAGGACCAGGGCATGAGCAGCTATTCCTACCGGGATGCGGGTGTCGATATCGACGCGGGCAACGCGCTGGTCGATGCCATCAAGCCCTTGGCCAAGTCCACGGCCCGTTCCGGCTCCGACGCCGGGCTGGGCGGTTTCGGTGCGCTGTTCGATCTGCGGGCGGCCGGGTTCCAGGATCCGCTGCTGGTTTCCACCACCGACGGTGTCGGCACCAAGCTGAAGGTGGCCATCGACGCCAATAAGCATGACACGGTCGGCATCGATCTGGTCGCCATGTGCGTGAACGATCTGGTGGTGCAGGGGGCGGAACCGTTGCTGTTCCTGGATTATTACGCCACGGGCAAGCTGGACGTGGCCGCCGGCCGCGCCATCGTTGCCGGCATCGCCGAGGGCTGCCGTCAGGCCGGCTGCGCCCTGGTCGGCGGGGAGACGGCAGAGATGCCGGGCATGTATGCCGCCGGCGATTATGATCTGGCCGGCTTCTCCGTCGGTGCGGTGGAACGTTCCCAGGTGCTGGTGGGCGACAAGGTGGCGGCCGGCGACGTGGTGCTGGGCCTAGCCTCGTCAGGCGTACATTCCAACGGCTATTCGCTGGTGCGCAAGCTGGTGGGCGTGTCGGGCCTGACCTATGACAGCGCCTGCCCCTGGGATGCGTCGCGCTCGCTGGGCGACGCGCTGCTGACGCCGACCCGCATCTATGTGAAGTCGGTGCTGGCCGCCGTGCGCGCCGGCACGGTCAATGCCCTGGCCCATATCACCGGTGGCGGGTTGATCGAGAATATTCCACGCGTCCTGCCCGATGGCCTGGGCGTTGACCTGGACGCCGCCAGCTGGGACCTGCCGCCGGTATTCGGCTGGCTGATGAAGACCGGCAATGTCGAGGCGGCGGAAATGGCCCGCACCTTCAATTGCGGCATCGGCATGGTCGTCGTCGTCCCGGCCGACAAGGTCGACGAGGCCGCCCGCATCCTGGCCGACGGTGGCGAGACCGTGAAGCGCATCGGCACCGTCGTGCCGCGCACCGGCGACGGTCACCGCGTCGTCATCAGCGCGTTGGAGCGCTGGTCGTGAGGTTGCGCCTGGGCGTCCTGATCTCCGGCCGGGGCAGCAACCTCCAGGCTTTGATCGACGCCGCCAAGGACCCAAGCTTTCCGGCGGAGGTGGCACTCGTCATCTCCAACAAGCCCGACGCCCCCGGCCTGGAACGGGCGCGGGCCGCCGGCATCGCCACCGAGGTCATCCGGCCCAAGGATTATGCCGACAAGCCGGCCCATGAGGCGGCGGTTACGGCGGCCTTGACGGAGGCCGGCGTCGGTCTGGTCTGTCTGGCCGGCTATATGCGCCTGCTGTCGCCCTTCTTCGTGGATTGCTGGCGCGACCGGCTGATCAATATTCACCCCTCGCTGCTGCCCGCCTTCCCCGGCCTGGATACCCATGCCAGGGCGATCGAAGCCGGCGTGCGCTTCCATGGCTGTACCGTGCATTATGTGCGGGTGGAGATGGATACCGGCCCGATCATCGTCCAGGCCGCCGTGCCCGTGGCCGATGATGACACGCCCGACAGTCTGGCTGCCCGCGTGCTGGAGCAGGAGCACCGCGCCTATCCGTTGGCCGTGCGGCTGATCGCCGAGGGTCGGACGGCGGTGGAGGGCAACCGCGTGGCGGTGCGGGGTGCCGGGCTGGCGGCTGCGGTGATCGGACCGGTGGCTTAAAGGCCCAACACGGGTATTGCCAGGGCCTGTGCGGCGCTGTGGAGGTCCTTGTCCAGACTGGCCAGGGGCATTTCCTGCCGCAGCGCCAGTTCCAGATAGCTTGCGTCATAAAGCGTCAAGCGATACTGCTCAGCCAGGGCCATTGTTACACCCCAGGCATTATAACTGGTGTCCTGATCGACCCTGATGTCCAGTTCCGACAGCAGCTGTAGTGAACGATTTCGTCGGAAATCATCATATCGCCCGCGTCGGATGCCCATCATAAGGCCGTTCGCGACTTCAAGGTGCCAGATGCCGGTTACATGGGCACCGTCATGCAGAACCTGCCGCATTACGGTCTCCACCGCCACGCTGGCTTCGTCCTCGAAGCACCAGGCCAATGCGACTGAGCAGTCGAGGATAAGGCTCAACGGCGGCCCTCTTCGATCAATTCCTTGATGCTGAGGCCGTCAAGCCGGGCGCCCTTGCGCAATTCCTTCATTTCTTCAACGGCTGCGAGAGCGCGTTTGGGATCGTATGGTCTCTGGGCGCGCACCAGCTTGGCGACCGGGCGCCCCTGCCGCGTTATAGTGATTTCCTCACCCTGCTCGACAAGGTCCAGCAGATTGCCCAGCGTATTCATCGCCTCTGTGGCAGCGATCTCCCGCATTTCATGGCCTCCTCACCTTTGATCAAATAGTAGATTACTCCTGGCTGATATCGCCTACAAGGCATGTTGCCCCGCTCATGGAACAGGTGCCTGCATTCATCATGCCCCATATCCGCACCGCGACCTCCGCCGATCTCCCCTTCATCCACGGCCTCGCCCCGCGGCTCGCCGGTGTTGCCGACCTGCCCTGGCGCAGTGCCGACGAGGTGATGCGGTTCCAGCGCAGTTTCATGCATGAGACGCTGGAGGCGCCCAAGCCCGGCGCCGTCACCCTTGTCGCGCAGGACGCGGCCGGAACGCCGCTTGGCTTCATCCATGCCGAACCCATGCTCGACATCTTCACCGACATCTTGGCCGCCTATATCCCGCTGCTGGCGGTGACGGAGGCGGCGGAAGGGCAGGGGGTGGCAGGCACTCTGATGGCGGCGGTGGAGGACTGGGCGAAGCGGCAGGGCTACGCCTCCCTGTCGCTCGACGTGTTTGCCAGCAATGCGCGCGGCCGTGCCTTCTATGCAAGGCAGGGATACGGGGAGGAGACGCTGCGGCTGGTGAAGGACATTCGGTAGCACCCCCAACTGTTCGAGAGCCCCTTGTCAACCGCCCCACCAACCCTTACACAATCGCGCAAGATTTCCATCGCCTTGTTCTGAGGAGAAGAAAATGGCCGGCAATCATGGACCCGTGGTGGTCAGCGACAAGCTGGTGAAAGAGCATGCCGAAGGCTGGCACGCCTTCACCCGCTTCACCACGATCGGCATCATTGCCGTGATCCTGTTCCTGCTGATGATGCTGCTGCATTTCTTCATCGGCTGGGGCTATGCCATGCTGTTCATGGTGCTGGGCTATGTGGTGCTGACCATCGCCGCCTTGCTGGGCAAGGTCTGACGGGACATTCTTCCCTCAAGTCGCGGGCGCCGCCTCCGGCGACTTGGCGCACGCCATCATGGGGGCAGGAGCGTCGGTCGGCGGTCCTGGATTGCACAAGCTTTACGATGTTGAAAGGGCCGCCAGCATCGCTAGGCGGCCTTTTTCCGTCTGTGACATGCCGGTAGTACGCCTTTGGACGGGTTCAAGCCCTTGAAGGGGGTGTTTTGGTGTGCCACGTTAACGCCTGACGCCGTCAGGGCCGTTTCTTCCGTGCCCAATTGGGGCGGGCGGCCTGTCCAGGCCCATCGGGGCTGGCGGCATGGATATAGAAGGCTGACAAAAGATGTTGGACATCCCTCGCGGTGTTCTCTACCCGGTCCTTCCGCTGAGAGACATCGTCGTCTTCCCGCACATGATCGTCCCGCTGTTCGTCGGCCGTGAGAAATCCGTCCGCGCGCTGGAGGATGTGATGAAGGATGACAAGCAGATCCTGCTCGTCACCCAGAAGAACGCTTCCCAGGATGATCCGACCCCCGCCGACATCTTCTCCGTCGGCACCATCGGCACGGTTCTGCAGCTCCTCAAGCTGCCCGACGGCACCGTCAAGGTGCTGGTGGAGGGCGGCAAGCGCGCCGCCATCACCAAGTTCGGCGACAATGAGGAGTTCTTCCAGGCCTATGCCGAACTGATCGACGAGAAGGTGGGCGAGCAGCAGGAGCTTGAGGCCCTGAGCCGCGCCGCCGTGTCGCAGTTCGAGCAATATATCAAGCTGAACAAGAAGATCCCGCCCGAGGTCCTGGTTTCCATCAACCAGATCGAGGAGCCGGGCAAGCTGGCCGACACCATCGCCAGCCATCTCCAGCTCAAGATCCCCGAGAAGCAGCAGTTGCTGGAGACCCCGACGGTGGCCGAGCGGCTGGAGCGGGTCTATGCCTTCATGGAAGGCGAGATCGGCGTTTTGCAGGTGGAAAAGCGCATCCGCAACCGCGTGAAGCGCCAGATGGAAAAGACCCAGCGCGAGTATTATCTGAATGAGCAGATGAAGGCCATTCAGAAGGAATTGGGCGAGGGCGAGGACGGCAAGGACGAGGTGGCGGAGATCGAGGAGAAGATCGCCAAGACCAAGTTCAGCAAGGAAGCCCGCGAAAAGGCCCAGGCCGAGGTCAAGAAGCTGCGCACCATGAGCCCGATGAGCGCCGAGGCGACCGTCGTGCGCAACTATCTGGACTGGATGCTGTCCATTCCCTGGAAGAAGCGCAGCAAGGTCAAGAAGGACATCAAGGGTGCGGAAACCATCCTGAATGCCGACCATCACGGTCTGGAGAAGGTCAAGGAGCGTATCCTTGAATATCTGGCGGTGCAGCAGCGCATGGATAAGGTCAAGGGCCCGATCCTCTGCCTCGTCGGCCCGCCGGGCGTGGGCAAGACCTCGCTGGGCAAGTCGATCGCCAAGGCCACCGGCCGCAATTTCGTGCGCATGTCGCTGGGCGGCGTGCGGGATGAGGCCGAGGTGCGCGGTCACCGCCGCACCTATATCGGCTCCATGCCCGGCAAGGTCATCCAGGGCATGAAGAAGGCCAAGACCTCCAACCCGCTGTTCCTGCTGGATGAGATCGACAAGCTGGGCGCCGACTGGCGCGGCGACCCGTCCTCGGCCCTGCTGGAAGTGCTGGACCCGGAGCAGAATGCGACCTTCAGCGACCATTATCTGGAGGTCGATTACGACCTGTCGGACGTGATGTTCGTCTGCACGGCCAATTCGCTGCGCATGCCGCAGCCGCTGCTGGACCGTATGGAGATCATCCGTCTGGCCGGCTACACCGAGGATGAGAAGGTGGAGATCGCCAAGCGCCACCTGATCGACAAGCAGGTGACCGACCATGGGCTGAAGCCGGGTGAGTTCACCATCACCGACGACGCCCTGCGCGATGTGATCCGCTATTACACGCGGGAAGCCGGCGTGCGTTCCCTGGAGCGTGAGATCGCCAATCTGGCGCGCAAGGCCATCAAAGAGATCCTGATGAAGGGTCTGGAGAAGGTGAAGGTCACGCCCAAGAACCTGGAAAAGTTCGCCGGTGTGAAGCGCTTCCGATTCGGTGAGGCCGAGCTGGAGGATCAGGTCGGTGCGACCACCGGTCTGGCCTGGACCGAGGTGGGCGGGGAGATCCTGACCATCGAGGCGGTGATGCTGCGCGGCAAGGGCCGCATCCAGACCACCGGCAAGCTGGGCGACGTCATGAAGGAATCGGTGCAGGCCGCCGAATCCTATGTGAAGGCCAATGCGCTGAAGTTCGGCATCAAGCCGACCCTGTTCGAAAAGCGGGATATCCATGTCCACGTGCCGGAGGGGGCGACCCCGAAGGATGGCCCGTCGGCCGGCGTGGCCATGATCACCACCATCGTATCCGTCCTGACGGGAATCCCCGTCGCGAAGGACATTGCGATGACCGGCGAGATCACCCTGCGCGGCAAGGTTCTGCCCATCGGCGGCCTGAAGGAGAAGCTGCTGGCGGCATTGCGGGCGGGAATCAAGCGCGTGCTGATTCCCAAGGACAATGAGAAGGACCTGGCCGAAATCCCGGATAACGTCAAAAAGGGCCTGACCATCACCCCGGTTTCAACCGTAGATGAGGTTATCGCCCATGCCCTGGTCACCGCTCCGGTCGGAATTGAGTGGTCCGAGCCCGAAGAAGTGGCCCAGGTGCCCGGAAAAGCTGGGGATGAGGACCGTGACGGCGTGATTCGGCATTGAAGTGCGTCGGGAAATCGTGTGAATTGGGTTCCCGCCGCCACCCGCACAAATCCTTGTGTTGGCGGCGGAACCTATCCTGAATGCCTGGGAATTTTTTTCGGGCATGTGCAACCGTTACTCTCTTGATGAGGGGGGCCTTAAGTGAACAAGAACGATCTCGTTGCCGTGGTCGCCGAAGCGGCTGGTTTGTCCAAGGCGGACGCGAATAAGGCCGTGGATGCGGTCTTCGATGGGATCACCGGCGCGCTGCAGAAGGGCGACGAAGTGCGGCTGGTCGGTTTCGGCACCTTCGCGGTGGCCGAGCGCGCCGCTTCCGAGGGTCGTAACCCCCGTACCGGTGAGAAGATTTCCATCGCTGCCAGCAAGCAGCCGAAGTTCAAGCCCGGCAAGGGCCTGAAGGACGCGCTGAACTGAGCGACGACCGTTAGGGACCCCCGGCAATAGGCCGGGCCGACTGACAGCGGATAAAACGGGCGGCCGCAAGGCGCGCCCGTTTTTCTGTTTTGGGGCCTGGGGCCGCTGGCCGCGGATTGTAATGGCTCTTCCACGCGACAAGGGCAGCCTCGCCAACTTCGCTGTTGACCCCGCCGTTCGCGTCGCTATTGTCCCGCCACGGATGACGTGGGCGGTTAGCTCAGCGGTAGAGCATCGGTTTTACACACCGCAGGTCGGGGGTTCGATCCCCTCACCGCCCACCATCCTCCCCAATCTCCATACCCAGTTCGGATGATCCACCTGTTGCGCGGCAATGGGACAGGGTATGATGCGCCCGGGCCGGTTCTGACGGCCGCTGGATGGGGAAGGCGCTTCGTGACCGATTCCACTGATCGTCGCCTGGGCGACCGCATCCTGGCCGCATTGGAACTGGCCATCGACCAACAGGAATTGGAAATTGCCGAGCAGCTTTGGCGGGCGCTGGAACTGGCGCTGAGTCGTTATGGCGGCCCCGACGCGGTGGAGAAGCGTGATCCGCCGGCGGCACTGGACGAGGCCCTGGACCGCCTGCTGGCGCTGCGCCAGGCCAACGGCACCTGAATTATAGACAGCCCTCAGATGCTGATCACCGTCCTTGGCGGTTGGGCGGATACGTCCATCTGCTTGTGGTGGACAGGCTGGCCTGACCCGCCCAACCAGGGGTGATTTCATGTTTGACAAGGGGTGCGGGGTCGAATATACACCCGCCCACCTCAGCGGCGGCGGGGCTGGAAACGGTCGCGACGCTGTTGGGAAAGTTTGCGGGTGTAGCTCAGTTGGTTAGAGCGCCGGCCTGTCACGCCGGAGGCCGCGGGTTCAAGTCCCGTCACTCGCGCCACTTTCCTTGAGGTTCCAGGTGCGCCCTGACAAGTGCGCCGTTGGCTTAAGCGGGTGTAGCTCAGTTGGTTAGAGCGCCGGCCTGTCACGCCGGAGGCCGCGGGTTCAAGTCCCGTCACTCGCGCCA
>NZ_JBXAFZ010000003.1:0-401235 GCF_058793615.1 Niveispirillum sp. GW835-FHT14G11 | reverse complement strand
GGGTGTAGCTCAGTTGGTTAGAGCGCCGGCCTGTCACGCCGGAGGCCGCGGGTTCAAGTCCCGTCACTCGCGCCATCTTCCTCAAAATGCGGCAAATCGCATTGCCCTGCCGGGCCGTGGAATATTAAAAATCCCCACCAGAAGCTTGTATTTTGAAATCGCATTTCCCAGCTCGGAAGTGCTGATTTTCAACCGTTTTGCGGCCTTCCAAATCGGCCATGCGCTCGGCGCCATTAAGTAATCCATGCAACGCAACGCTGCCTTGCCGCGCCGCACCATAGCGCGGGAACCCCAGCAATTCCGAGCAGTTGCGAATGTTTCTCAATCCCGAAAATGACGTAATTCGCTTTCCTTCCGGCGCGGACGGGGCCTATATTCCCGTGGGCTCCGGGGTACCCCGGGCGGCCTTCCTGGTCCATGAACCGCCCGCGGTTGCGACACCAAGATCATCGGCCCGAGTGTTCGGCCCGACGCATTGGCGTGACGCGATGCCGGGCTGAACCGGTGTGACGATGTCCGATCCGATGTCCAACCCGCTGCTGTTGCAGTATCTGCCGATCCTGGTCTTTCTCGCCATTGCCACAATCGTGGCCGGCGCGATGATCGCCGCCTCCATGGTGGTCGGCAAGCAGAAGCCCGATACCGAGAAGCTTTCCGCCTATGAGTGCGGCTTCGAGGCGTTCGAGGATGCGCGCAGCAAGTTCGACGTCCGCTTCTACCTCGTCTCGATCCTGTTCATCATCTTCGACCTGGAAGTGGCCTTCCTGTTCCCCTGGGCGGTATCCCTGGGCGATATCGGCATGTTCGGTTTCTGGTCGATGATGGTGTTCCTGGGCATCCTGACCATCGGCTTCATCTATGAATGGAAGAAGGGCGCGCTGGAGTGGGAGTGATCCTGTCCGGCCAGCCTGGGAGCGATAAAGCCATGAGCAGCAATCTCATCACGACGAACCAAGTTGTGGGCAATACCAGCCCTCTGCCGCCGGGTCCGGCGCAGGAGGCGTATCTGAACGCCGTCACCACCGAACTGAACGACAAGGGTTTCCTGGTCGCCAAGTATGACGACCTGCTGAACTGGGCCCGCACCGGTTCGCTGTGGCCCATGACCTTCGGTCTGGCCTGCTGTGCGGTGGAGATGATCCACGCCTATATGGCGCGCTATGATCTGGACCGGTTCGGCGTGATCCCGCGCCCCAGCCCGCGCCAATCCGACGTGATGATCGTGGCCGGCACGCTGTGCAACAAGATGGCCCCGGCCCTGCGCAAGGTCTATGACCAGATGGCGGAGCCGCGCTGGGTGATCTCGATGGGCAGCTGCGCCAATGGCGGCGGCTATTATCATTATTCCTATTCGGTGGTGCGCGGCTGCGACCGCATTGTGCCCGTCGATATCTATGTGCCGGGTTGTCCGCCCACGGCGGAGGCGCTGGTTTACGGCATTCTGCAATTGCAGAAGAAGATCAAGGGCGGTAACCGCCTGATCCGCGCCTGATCTGCTGGAACGAGGACGCTTGAGATGAGCGACGAGGCTCTGAAGGAACTCGGTGACTATATCGGCAACGCGCTGGGCGCGGCCGTGCAGAGCACCGTGATCGCCCATGGCGAGCTGGCAGTGACCCTGACGCGCGAGGCGCTGTTCAAGGGCATCCAGTTCCTGCGCGACGATTCGACCACCCACTGCGAGCTGCTGGCCGACATCGCCGGCGTGGATTATCCCGACCGCGCCGAGCGGTTCGAGGTGGTCTATAACCTGCTGTCGGTGAAGCATAATCACCGCGTCCGGGTGAAGGTCGCCACCGACGAGGATACGCCCGTCGCCTCCATCGTCTCCCTCTACCCGGTCGCCGGCTGGTTCGAGCGTGAGGCCTGGGATCTGTACGGCATCTTCTTCGCCGACAATCCCGACCTGCGCCGCATCCTCACCGACTATGGTTTCGAAGGCCATCCGCTGCGCAAGGATTTCCCGCTGACCGGCTTCGTGGAGCTGCGGTACGACGCCGAACAGCGCCGTGTCGTCTATGAGCCAGTGAAGCTGACGCAGGATTTTCGCAGCTTCGACTTCCTGTCGCCCTGGGAGGGCATGACGGACGTGCAGCTGCCGGGCGATGAGAAGGCCGTCATTCCGCTGGCGGCCCGTCCCGCCATCGCGGACAAGCGTTAAAGGGGGCCGGGAATATGGCTACGACCAACGTCGCGACCGAAACCGGGCTGTCCCTGTCGACCGGCGCCGCCCAAGGCGAAGTACAGATCAAGCCCTTGACCATGAATTTCGGTCCCCAGCATCCGGCCGCGCACGGCGTGCTGCGCCTGGTGATGGAGATGGATGGCGAGATCGTGGAGCGGGCCGATCCGCATATCGGCCTGCTGCACCGTGGCACCGAAAAGCTGATCGAGTACAAGACCTATACCCAGGCCACGCCCTATTTCGACCGTCTGGACTATGTGTCCCCGATGTCGATGGAACATACCTGGGTGCTGGCCGTGGAAAAGCTGCTGGGCATCACCCCGCCCAAGCGTGGCCAGTATATCCGCGTGCTGTTCGCGGAGATCACCCGTGTCCTGAACCATCTCTTGAACCTCACCACCTTCGCGCTGGATGTCGGCGCCATCACGCCGGCCCTCTGGGGCTTTGAGGAGCGTGAGAAGCTGATGGAGTTCTATGAGCGGGTGTCGGGTGCCCGACTGCACGCCAACTATTTCCGTCCCGGCGGCGTCAATCTGGACCTGCCGGCCGGTCTGGCCGATGACATCCATGCTTATTTCGAGACCTTCCCCAAGTTCATCGCCGACCTGGAAGGGCTGCTGACCGAGAACCGGGTGTTCAAGCAGCGCACCGTCGATATCGGCGTCGTCTCCGCTGCCGATGCGCTGGCCTGGGGCTTCACCGGCCCGATGCTGCGCGGCTCCAACGTGGCCTGGGACCTGCGCAAGGCGCAGCCCTATGACAGCTACGAGGAGTTCGACTTCGACATTCCGGTGGGCCTGACGGGCGATTGCTATGCCCGCTATCTGGTCCGCATGGAGGAGATGAAGCAGTCGATGTTCATCGTCCGTCAGGCGCTGGACAAGCTGTCCCGGACGCCGGGCCCTGTGAAGGTGAATGACCGCAAGGTCAGCCCGCCGAACCGGGGCGAGATGAAGCGCTCAATGGAAGCGCTGATCCACCATTTCAAGCTGTACACCGAGGGCTACCACGTGCCCGCCGGCGAGACATATACGGCGACCGAATCGCCCAAGGGCGAGCTGGGCGTCTATCTGGTGTCCGACGGGACGAACCGCCCGTACCGCTGCAAGATCCGCCCGACGGGCTTCTCGCACCTGCAGGCGATGGATTTCATGTCCAAGGGCCATATGCTCGCCGACGCCGTGGCGATCATCGGCTCCATGGACATCGTGTTCGGAGAGATTGATCGATGAGTGCCGCCCCTTCCCATGGCCCCGCGGTCGCGGAGCCGACCAGCTTCGAATTCACGCCTGAGAATATCGAGCTGGCCCAGCGCATCATCGCCAAGTACCCGGAAGGCCGCCAGCAGAGCGCGGTGATGCCGCTGCTCGACCTGGCCCAGCGCCAGTGCGGCGGCTGGCTGCCCAAGGTCGCCATCGACTATGTGGCCCACTATCTCGACATCGCCCCGATCCGGGCGCTGGAAGTGGCCAGCTTCTATACGATGTACAATCTGAAGCCGGTGGGTAAGCATTTCGTCCAGGTCTGCACCACCACGCCCTGCTGGCTGCGCGGGTCGGACGAGGTTCTGCATGCGTGTGAGAACAAGCTGGGCATCAAGGCGGGCCAGACCACGCCGGATGGCCAGTTCACGGTGATTGAGGTCGAATGCCTGGGCGCCTGCGTGAACGCGCCCATGATGCAGATCGGCGATGATTTCTATGAAGACCTGACGGCGGAGACCACGGCGAAGGTTCTGGATGCACTGGCGCGGGGCGAGAAGCCTGCGGTGGGTCCGCAGAACGGCCGCATCCGGGCCTGCGCCGTGGGCGGGCCGACGACCTTGATCGAATCGGCCATCAAGGCGGGCGTGAAGCCCGCCGGTCAGGCCTGAGGAGGGTGAACCATGCTTCGCGATGAAGACCGCATCTTCACCAACCTCTACGGCTTCGAGAGCCCCTTCCTGGAGGGGGCCAAGGCCCGTGGTGACTGGTCCGGCACCAAGGAGATCCTGGACCTGGGTCGGGACAAGATCATCGATCTGGTGAAGGAGTCTGGCCTGCGTGGCCGCGGCGGCGCCGGTTTCTCCACCGGCATGAAGTGGTCCTTCATGCCCAAGACCAGCAATGGCCCCGTCTATCTGGTGGTCAATGCCGACGAGGGCGAGCCCGGTACCTGCAAGGACCGGGAAATCATGCGTCATGATCCGCACAAGCTGATCGAAGGCTGCTTGATCGCCGGTTTCGCCATCGGCGCCACCGCCACCTATATCTATATCCGTGGCGAATTCTATTACGAGGCCGCCAACGTTCAGCGCGCCATTGACGAGGCTTACGCCTCGGGCCTGATCGGCAAGAATGCCTGCGGGTCAGGCTACGACCACGACGTTTATCTGCATCTGGGTGCGGGCGCCTATATCTGCGGTGAAGAGACCGCCCTGATCGAAAGCCTGGAAGGCAAGAAGGGCCAGCCCCGCAACAAGCCGCCTTTCCCCGCCATGGCCGGCCTCTACAGCCGCCCGACGACGGTGAACAACGTCGAATCCATCGCGGTGGTGCCCACCATCCTGCGCCGCGGTTCCTCCTGGTTCGCCAATCTGGGCCGCCCGAAGAACAGTGGCACCAAGCTGTTCTGCATCTCCGGCCACGTGAACCAGCCGGCGACCGTGGAAGAGGAGATGGGCATCCCGCTGAAGGAACTGATCGAGAAGCATTGCGGTGGCGTGCGCGGCGGCTGGGACAATTTGCTGGCCATCATCCCCGGCGGCTCCTCGGTTCCGATGCTGCCCAAGGAAATCTGTGACACCGTCCTGATGGATTTCGACAGCCTGCGCGATGTCCGCTCCGGTTTGGGTACGGCCGCCGTCATCGTCATGGACAAGTCCACCGATGTCGTGAAGGCCATCGCCCGGCTGGCGAAGTTCTACATGCATGAGAGCTGCGGCCAGTGCACGCCCTGCCGCGAGGGCACGGGCTGGATGTGGCGCGTCATGGAGCGTCTGGTGAAGGGCAATGCCCATGTCGAGGAAATCGACATGCTGCTGGACGTCACCAAGCAGATCGAAGGCCACACCATCTGCGCCCTGGGCGATGCGGCGGCCTGGCCGATCCAGGGCCTGATGCGGCATTTCCGCCCCGAGGTGGAACGCCGCATCCTGGAATATCGCACGCGCGCCGATCGCGGCGTCCGTGTGGCGGCAGAGTAACGGGGGGCCCAAGAGGATATCATGCCCAAGCTAACCATCGACGGCGTCGAAATCGAAGTCGCCCCCGGTACCTCGGTCCTTCAGGCCTGCGAGCAGCTGGGCATCGAAGTGCCGCGCTTCTGCTATCATGAGCGCCTGTCCGTGCCGGCCAATTGCCGCATGTGCCTGGTGGAAGTGGAGCGCATGCCCAAGCCGGCCGCATCGTGCGCGCTGCCGGTGGGTGAGGGCATGGTGGTCAAGACCAACACCCCCAACGTCCACAAGGCCCGCAAGGGCGTGATGGAATTCCTGCTGATCAACCATCCGCTGGACTGCCCCATCTGCGACCAGGGTGGGGAATGCGACCTGCAGGATCAGGCCGTTTCCTACGGTTATGATCGCGGCCGGTTCGAAGAGAACAAGCGCACGGTCAGCGACAAATATATGGGTCCGCTGATCAAGACCTATATGACCCGCTGCATCCAGTGCACCCGCTGCATCCGCTTCGTGGATGAAATCGCCGGGGTGCCGGCCCTGGGCGGTCTGGCCCGTGGTGAGCATCTGGAGATCACGCCCGCCCTGGAAGCTGGTGTGAATTCGGAGATGTCGGGCAATCTGGTCGATGTCTGCCCGGTGGGCGCCCTGACCTCGAAGCCCTACTCGTTCAATGCCCGTCCCTGGGAACTGCGCAAGACGGAGAGCATCGACGTTCTGGATGCCGTGGGTTCCAACATCCGCGTCGATGCAAGAGGCGGCGAAGTGCTGCGCGTCCTGCCGCGCCTGCACGAGGATGTGAACGAGGAATGGATCAGCGACAAGACGCGCTATGCCATTGATGGGCTGAAGCGTCAGCGTCTGGACCGTCCCTATGTGCGCGGCGCCGATGGCAAGCTGAAGCCCGCCACCTGGGCCGAAGCCTTCGCCGCCATCAAGGCGCGCGTCGCCGGTGTCGATGGTTCCAAGATCGCCGGCATTGCCGGTGATCTGGTCGATGTCGAAAGCACCGTGGCGCTGAAGGACCTGTTGTCCGCGCTGGGTTCGCAGAACATGGATTGCCGCCAGGACGGGGCCAGCTTCGATACGTCCAACCGCGCCGGCTATATCTTCAATTCCGGTATCGCCGGCATCGAGAATGCCGATGTGGTGCTGCTGGTCGGCACCAATCCGCGCTGGGAAGCGCCGCTGGTCAACAGCCGCATCCGCAAGACCTATCTGACCGGCAAGCTGAAGAAGGTTGCGGTCATCGGCCAGAATATCGACCTGACCTACCCCACCGAATGGTTGGGCAACTCAGGCTCGATCCTGACGGAACTGGCGGCCGGCACGCATCCGTTCGCGGACGTGCTGCGCAATGCCAAGAACCCGATGATCATCCTGGGTGCCGCAGCACTGCGTCGTGGCGACGGCCCGGCCGTGCAGAATGCCGCCCGCCAGCTGGCGGAGAATGTCAACGCGGTGCGTGAGGACTGGAACGGCTTCAACGTGCTGCACTTGGCCGCCGGCCGTGTCGGTGCGCTGGATGCCGGCTTCCTGCCGGGTCCCGGCGGCCGCGACCTGGGCGGCATCCTGGCCGGTGCGCAGAAGGGCGAGATCGAAATCGTCTACCTGCTGGGTGCCGACGAGGTCGAGGCCGACCGCTTCGGCAAGGCCTTCGTGATCTATCAGGGCCATCATGGCGATCGTGGCGCGCATCGCGCCGACGTCATCCTGCCGGGTGCCGCCTACACGGAAAAGAACGCCACCTACGTCAATACCGAAGGCCGCGTGCAGCATGCCCGTCTGGCCGCCTTCCCGCTGGGTGAGGCGCGCGAAGACTGGAAGATCCTGCGCGCCCTGTCGGCGGAGCTGGGCCATTCTCTGCCCTATGACACGCTGGCCCAGCTGCGTCAGCGTATGGTGGCCTTGAATCCCGTGTTCGGCACACTGGATCGTCTGGTTCCGGCGACCTGGGGTGCCTTCGGTGGGGAAGGGGCGGTCGCCGACGCGCACTTCACCTCGCCGGTGGAAAATTTCTACATGACCGATCCGATCAGCCGTGCGTCGCAGACCATGGCCGACTGCACGGAAGCCTTTCTGAAGCCGGCCCTGGCGGCCGCGGCGGCGGAGTAAGTGACGATGTCGGAAATTCTGGCTCAACTCGGGGCATTCTGGGCCGATCTGCCGCTGATCGTGCGCATCGTGGTGGGCATTCTCACCATCGTCCTGCCGCTGATGATCGGCATGGCCATGCTGACCTATTTCGAGCGCAAGGTGATGGCCGCGATGCAGCTGCGCCAGGGCCCGAACATGGTCGGTCCCTTCGGCCTGCTGCAGCCCTTTGCCGACGGCCTGAAGCTGGTGGCCAAGGAAACCGTGATCCCGACGGGTGCGAACCGCGCCGTGTTCGTGGGCGCGCCGATGCTGACCTTCCTGCTGGCGCTGGTTTCATGGGCGGTGATCCCGTTCGGGGAAGGTCTGGTCCTGGCCGACATCAATGTCGGCGTGCTGTACCTATTCGCCATCTCCTCGCTGGGCGTCTATGGCATCATCATGGCCGGCTGGGCGTCGAACTCCAAATACGCCTTCCTGGGCGGGTTGCGCGCCGCGGCACAGATGGTGTCGTACGAGGTCTCGATCGGCCTCGTCATCATCACCGTCCTGCTGTGCGTCGGCTCGCTGAACCTGTCGAAGGTGGTGGAAGCGCAGAAGAATGTCTGGTTCTTCATCCCGCTGTTCCCGATGTTCATCATCTTCTTCATCTCGGCCCTGGCCGAGACCAACCGCGCGCCCTTCGACTTGCCGGAAGGCGAGTCCGAGCTGTCGGGCGGTTTCAACGTCGAATATTCGTCGATGACCTTCGCCCTGTTCTTCCTGGGCGAATATATCAACATGATCCTGATGAGCGCGATGACGTCCATCCTGTTCCTGGGCGGCTGGCTGCCGCCCATGGACATCGCGCCGCTCAACTGGATCCCTGGTCCGCTCTGGTTCATCGCCAAGATCTGCTTCGTGCTGTTCTGCTTCATCTGGGTGCGCGCCACGCTGCCGCGCTACCGGTATGACCAGCTGATGCGTCTGGGCTGGAAGGTGTTCCTGCCTTTCTCCCTGATCTGGGTGGTGCTGACGGCCGGCGTGCTCGTCTATTTCGATCTGTTGCCGAACTGATTTGGTGGGGACGGGGCGACCCGTCCGGTATTGCCGGGTGGACCACGGTCCACCCATTGATGGAGGTGTGTGATGGCCTTGCTCGACCGTACGGCGCGCGGCCTGTTCCTGGTGGAACTCGTGAAGGGACTGGCGCTGACCTTCAGCTACATGTTCCGTCCGCGGGTGACCCTGAACTATCCGTTCGAACGTGGCCCCACGAGCCCGCGCTTCCGCGGCGAACATGCGCTGCGCCGCTATCCCAACGG
Source organism: Niveispirillum sp. GW835-FHT14G11 (assembly GCF_058793615.1). Classification (NCBI taxonomy): domain Bacteria; kingdom Pseudomonadati; phylum Pseudomonadota; class Alphaproteobacteria; order Rhodospirillales; family Azospirillaceae; genus Niveispirillum; species Niveispirillum sp. GW835-FHT14G11. Next base: position 392,495 of record NZ_JBXAFZ010000003.1, on the reverse strand, counting down.
GGAAGAGCGCTGCATCGCCTGCAAGCTGTGCGAGGCCATCTGCCCGGCGCTCGCCATCACCATCGAAGCCGAACCGCGTGAGGATGGCAGCCGCCGTACCACGCGCTACGACATCGACATGACGAAGTGCATCTATTGCGGCCTGTGCCAGGAGGCCTGCCCGGTCGATGCCATCGTCGAGGGGCCGAACCTGGAATTCGCGACGGAAACGCGCGAGGAGCTGTACTACAACAAGGACAAGCTGCTCGCGAATGGTGACCGCTGGGAGGCCCAGATCGCGGCCAACCTCGCGGCCGACGCGCCCTACCGTTAATCCCGTGGGCGGCCGGGTTCCCGGCCGTCTCCCGTCCTTCGCCCGGAGTATCCTCCGTGACCCAGTACCCGATGACCACAGCGCCGGAGGCGGCGTAACATGACCCTGACCGCTGTCGCATTCTATGCGTTCGCCATCGTCCTGCTGGCATCCGCCGTGCGGGTGATCACGGCCAAGAATCCCGTGCACTCGGTTCTGTTCCTGATCCTCGCCTTCTTCAACGCGGCCGGCCTGTTCGTGCTGATCGGCGCTGAATTCGTGGCCATGATCCTGGTCATCGTCTATGTCGGCGCGGTGGCGGTGCTGTTCTTGTTCGTGGTGATGATGCTCGACATCAATTTCCAGGAACTGCGGCAAGGGTTCATGCGCTACATGCCGGTGGGGCTGGTGGTTGGCGCCATTCTGGCGGTGGAACTGGTGTTCCTGGCGGCGACGCAGCTGGCCGGCGGCCCGGTGGGCGGTCAGGCCAACAATGCGCCGATCCCGCCGCTGGACCAGGTCACCAATACCGAGGCCATCGGCCACATCCTCTATACCGACTATGCCTATGCCTTCCAGGTCTCCGGCCTGATCCTGCTGGTCGCGATGATCGGCGCCATCGTGCTGACGCTCAGGTCGCGCCCCGGTGTCCGTCGCCAACAGATCGGCCAGCAGCTTGATCGCAAGCGGGACGAGGTTGTGCAGGTCCGTAAGGTCCCGACGCGGGGGGGCGTCTGATCATGGAATTCGGCGAAATCGGCCTGGCGCATTACCTGACGCTGTCGGCCATCCTCTTCACCATCGGCGTGTTCGGGATTTTCCTGAACCGGAAGAACGTCATCATCATCCTGATGTCGGTCGAGATGATCCTTCTCGCCGTCAACATCAACCTGGTGGCCTTCTCCGTCTATCTGAACGACCTGGTGGGACAGATCTTCACCATGTTCATCCTGACCGTTGCCGCGGCGGAAGCCGCCATCGGCCTGGCGATCCTGGTGGTCTATTTCCGCAACCGCGGCACCATCGCGGTTGAAGACATCAACATGATGAAGGGCTGAGGCGGGCATCATGGAAATCGCTGCCATCTTCCTGCCCCTTCTGGGCGCCTTCATCGCCGGGTTCTTCGGGCGCCTCATCGGCGACCGCGGGGCCCAGATCGTCACCTGCGCCGGTGTGCTGACCGCTGCAATCCTGTCCGTCATCCTGTTCACCCAGGTCGGTTTCGGCGGGCCTGAGGCCGCACGCACCATCGAGCTGTTCACCTGGATCGACAGCGGCACCTTCGAGGTGTCCTGGTCGCTGCGCATCGATACGCTGACCGCCGTCATGCTGGTCGTCGTGAACGGCGTGTCCTCCATGGTGCATGTCTATTCGGTCGGCTATATGAGCCACGATCCGCACCGGGCGCGCTTCATGGCCTATCTGTCCTTGTTCACCTTCATGATGCTGATGCTGGTGACCGCCGACAACCTGTTGCAGATGTTCTTTGGCTGGGAAGGCGTGGGTGTCGCCTCCTACCTGCTGATCAATTTCTGGTACGAGAAGAAGAGCGCCAATGACGCCTCCATGAAGGCGTTCCTGGTGAACCGCGTGGGCGATTTCGGCTTCGCGCTGGGCATCATGGCCATCTACATCATCTTCGGCACGGTCGAGTTCGACGGCATCTTCGCGCAGGCGGCGGGCAAGGCCGATGCGACCTTCCACTTCCTCAGCTGGGAGGTGCATGCCCTGACCTGCGCCTGCCTACTGCTGTTCGTGGGTGCCATGGGCAAGTCGGCCCAGCTTGGCCTGCACACCTGGCTGCCGGACGCTATGGAAGGCCCGACGCCGGTGTCGGCGCTGATCCACGCGGCCACCATGGTGACCGCCGGCGTCTTCATGCTGGCCCGGATGAGCCCGGTGTTCGAATATGCGCCGGTGGCCCTGGAGGTCGTGACCTACCTGGGCGCCGCCACGGCCTTTGTCGCCGCGACCATCGGCCTGACCCAGTTCGACATCAAGCGCGTCATCGCCTATTCGACGATGAGCCAGCTGGGCTACATGTTCTTCGCCATCGGCGTCGGTGCCTATCCGGCCGCCATCTTCCACCTGATGACCCATGCCTTCTTCAAGGCATTGCTGTTCCTGGGCGCCGGATCGGTGATCCACGCCATGTCGGACGAGCAGGACATGCGCAGGATGGGCGGCATCTGGAAGCTGATCCCGGCGACCTATGTGCTGATGTGGATCGGCAATCTGGCGCTGGCCGGCATCCCGTTCTTCGCGGGCTTCTATTCCAAGGACATGATCCTGGAAGTGGCCTATGCCAAGCACAGCGCCGCCGGCTCCTTCGCCTTCTGGATGGGCATCGCGGCTGCCTTCATGACCGCCTTCTATTCCTGGCGCCTGCTGATCATGACCTTCCATGGCAAGCCGCGCTCGTCGGAGAAGGTGATGGCGCATGTGCATGAAAGCCCGGCGGTCATGCTGGTGCCGTTGATCGTGCTGGCCACGGGCGCCTTGTTCGCCGGTTTCGTGGCCTATCCCTGGTTCGTCGGCCATGACATGGCCCATTTCTGGTCGGGCAGCATCGTGATGCTGTCGGGTGAGCACGGGACGATCATCGAGGCCGCGCACCATGTGCCGGGCTGGGTGCCCTATGCCCCGCTGGCGGCCGGCGTCTCGGGCATCGTGCTGGCCTATCTGTTCTACATGTTCAGCCCTGGCCTGCCCGGCGCCTTCGTCAACAGCTTCAAGGCCATCCACGGCTTCGTGTTCCGCAAATACATGTTCGACGAACTGTATGACGCGCTGTTCGTGCGTCCGGCCATGAAGCTGGGATTCGGCCTGTGGAAGGGCGTGGATATCGGCGTCATCGACGGGCTGGGTCCCGACGGGGCCGCGGCCGTTACCCGCCGGCTGTCGCTGGCTGCCAGCCGGGTGCAGTCGGGTTACATGTATCATTATGCTTTCGTTATGGTGATCGGTGTGGTCGCGTTGGCCGCCTGGTTCCTCCTGGCGCGTTGAGGTAGGGAGTCTTTCGAAATGGCCGATGTGCCGATCCTTTCGCTGACGACGTTCCTGCCCCTTGTCGGTGCGCTGTTCATCCTGCTCATCCGTGGTGAGCAGGAGACGGTGAACCGCAACGCCAAGAGCGTGGCGCTGTGGACGTCGATCATCACCTTCATCGTCTCGCTGTTCATCTTGACCGGCTTCGACCCGTCCAACCCTGGTTTCCAGCTGGTGGAGGAGGTGGCCTGGCTGCCGGCCTTCAACATCGCCTATGTCAAGGGCGTGGACGGCATCTCCATCTGGTTCGTGCTGGCCTCCACCCTGCTGACCCCGATCTGCGTCCTGGCTTCCTGGGATGCCGTTGAAAAGCGGGTCAAGGAATTCATGGTGGCGCTGCTGGTGCTGGAGACCATGCTGATCGGCATGTTCACGGCATTGGACTTCGTGCTGTTCTACCTCTTCTTCGAAGGGGTGCTGCTGCCGATGTTCCTGCTGATCGGCGTGTGGGGCGGCCCCAACCGCGTCTATGCGGCCTACAAGTTCTTCATCTACACCTTCGTGGGTTCGGTGCTGATGCTGCTGGCCATCCTGGCCATGTATCTGACGGCCGGGACCATGGATATGCGGGTGATGGTGGACTATCCGTTCGCCGGCAACATGCAGATCTGGCTGTGGCTGGCCTTCTTCATCGCCTTTGCGGTGAAGACGCCGATCTGGCCGGCCCATACCTGGCTGCCGTTCGCCCACGTGGAGGCGCCGACGGCGGGTTCCGTGATGCTGGCCGGCGTGATGCTGAAGATGGGCGGTTACGGCCTGATCCGCGCCAATGTCCAGATGCTGCCGGAAGCCAGCTTCTTCTTCCAGGACCTGGTCTTCTTCATGTCCATCGCCGCCATCATCTACACCTCGCTGGTGGCGCTGGCGCAGACCGACATGAAGAAGATGATCGCCTACAGCTCCGTGGCCCATATGGGTTACGTGTCCATGGGCATCTTCGCCATGAACCAGCAGGGTCTGGACGGCGCCATGTTCCAGATGCTGAGCCATACCTTCGTGTCGGCGGCTCTCTTCCTGTGCATCGGCGTCGCCTATAACCGCCTGCATACCCGCGAGATGGCCGCCTATGGTGGCATGGCCAAGAACATGCCGCGCTATGCGGTGGTCTTCGCCATCTTCATGTTCGCCTCGGTCGGCCTGCCCGGCACTTCGGGCTTCGTGGGTGAGTTCCTGACGATGCTGGGCGTGTTCGAGGTCAATACCTGGTACGGCATGCTGTCGGCCACGGGTCTGGTCCTGGGTGCCGCCTATATGCTGCTGCTCTATCGCAAGCTGTTCTACGGCAAGCTGGAGAAGCCGGAAGTGAAGGCGATGCAGGACCTGTCCCTGCGCGAGGTCGCCTTCTTCGCGCCGCTGGTCGCCATCGTGATCGTCATGGGCGTCTATCCGGCCAGCTTCCAGAATGTCTACAACCCGACCGTGGAGAAGATCCTGGCGGACCATGAGGCGTCGCTGAAGGCTGCCGGCCTGATCCAGGCCGATGGCACGAAGACGGCCGAAATGCTGACCGAAACCCCGGCGACGCCGCCGGCGAGCGAGAACTGAGCCATGGCAACCATTCCCGATCTGGCCCCGGCCCTGCCCGAGATCTTCCTGGCCTGTGCAAGCATGGCCCTGTTGATGATCGGCGTGTTCCGGGGTGACGGCAGCCTGCGGCTCGTCTCCTGGCTGACCGTCGCCTCCTTCATCGCCACCGGGTTCCTGCTGTTGCAGGGGCCCGAGGGTCGTGCCGTCACCTTCAACGGCCTGTTCGTGGCCGACAGCTTCGGGGTGTTCGCCAAGCTGCTGATCCTCATCGCCTCGTCGCTGGCCGTCATCCTCTCGGTCAATTACCTTGAGAAGGAGCGTGTGGCCCGGTTCGAGTATCCGGTGCTGATCGCGCTGGCCACGCTCGGCATGCTGGCCATGGTGTCGGCCAACGACCTGATCTCGCTCTATGTCGGGCTGGAGCTGCAGTCGCTGGCGCTCTACGTCATCGCCTCGTTCAAGCGTGACGTGGCCAAGTCGACGGAAGCCGGTCTGAAGTATTTTGTGCTGGGTGCCCTGTCCTCGGGTCTGCTGCTCTATGGCTCGTCCCTGGTCTATGGCTTTGCCGGCACCACCAGCTTCGACAAGCTGGCCACGGTCCTGACCGGAGCGGAGGGCGCGCCGTCCATCGGCGTGGTCATTGGCATGGTGTTCGTGGCCGCTGGTCTGGCCTTCAAGATCTCCGCCGTGCCATTCCATATGTGGACGCCGGATGTCTATGAGGGTGCGCCCACCTCCGTCACGGCCTTCTTCGCCGTGGCGCCCAAGGTGGCGGCCATCACCCTGTTCATCCGCGTCCTGGTCGGCCCGTTCGGCGATCTGGCGGTGCAGTGGCAGCAGGTGATCCAGTTCTGTGCCGGTGCGTCGATGATCGTCGGTGCCCTGGGCGCCATCCAGCAGAAGAACATCAAGCGCCTGATGGCCTACAGCTCGATCGGCCATATCGGCTACGCGCTGCTCGGCCTGTCCGCCGGCTCGGTCGAGGGCGTGCGCGGCGTGCTGATCTATATGGCGATCTATCTGGCCATGAATGTCGGCGTCTTCGCAATCATCCTGTCCATGCGCCAGTCCGGTCGCGCGGTGGAGGAGATTGCCGATCTGGCCGGCCTGTCCAAGACCCATCCGTTGCTGGCCTTCGCCATGGCGGTGTTCATGTGGTCGCTGGCCGGTGTGCCGCCGGCGGCGGGCTTCTGGGGCAAGTGGGCGGTGTTTCTGCCGGCCATCCAGGCGGGCCTGTATCCGCTGGCCATTGTCGGCGTCATCGCGTCGGGCATCAGCTGCTTCTATTACCTGCGCGTCATCAAGGCGATGTATTTCGATGACGTGACGGAGCCGCTGGACCGTCCGGCCCCGATCACCGGCTTCGTGGTCGCCGGTGCGGCCCTGTTCGTGTTCCCCGTCTATATCGTCTTCCTGTCGCCGATCACGTCGGGTGCCGCTGCCGCTGCCGCCGCCCTGTTCGGGGCCCGGTGACCGGCGTTCCGGGCATGATGGCCGGAAACGACCCATCCGTTGAAACGCGGGCAGCCACGCTGTCCGCGTTTTTTCGTCTGATAGCCCTGGATGAATGCGCCAGCACCAATGACGAGGCCAAGCGTCTGGCCGCCGACGGTGCACCGGAAGGCACGATCGTCTGGGCCAGACGCCAGACGGCCGGGCGCGGGCGGCGGGGCCGGGCCTGGAGCAGTGGCGAGGGCAATCTCGCTTGCTCCTTGGTCCTGCGACCCGGCATGGCGCCGGGGCAGACGGCCCTGACCTCCTTCATCGCGGCGGTGGCGGTGGGGGAGGCGGTGTCGGCCCTGGTGCCGGGCACGGTCACCCTGAAATGGCCCAATGACGTGCTGGTCGATGGGGCCAAGATTTCCGGTATCCTGTTGGAGTCCGAAGCGGGGCGTGCCGGATCGGTCGAATGGCTGGTGCTGGGCGTGGGCATCAATGTCCGGCATTTCCCCGACGCGGCGCTGTATCCCGCCACCTCGCTGCTGGCGTCCGGCGCCGATGTCACGGTGGAGCGGGTGCTGGCGGCCTATGCTGCGTCGTTCCAGGCCTGGTATCAGCGTTTCCGGGCCCAGGGTTTCGCGCCCATCCGTGCGGCCTGGCTGAATGCCGCGCAGGGGCTGGGTGGCGACGTCACCGTGCGCCTGCAGGATGAGAGCTTCACGGGCCGCTTTGTCGATATGGATGATGACGGGGTGCTGCTGGTCGATACCGGGCGTACCATCCGCCGGGTGACGGCCGGCGACGTGTTCTTCCCGACGCAAGGGGGTTGAGATGCTTCTGGCCATCGATGCCGGCAATACCAATGTCGTCTTCGCCGTGTTCGACGGTGACGAGAAGCGGGCGCATTGGCGCATCTCCACCGACAGCCAGCGCACGGCCGACGAATATGCCGTCTGGCTGGTGTCGCTGATGGCGATGAAGGGGCTGAAGCCGGCCGATATCGACGCCGCCATCCTGTCATCGGTGGTGCCGGCGCAGACCTATGCCCTGGTCAAGCTGACCGAGGATCATTTCGGCTGCACGCCGATGCGCGTCGGCGATCCGGCGGTGGCGCTGGGGCTGGAGGTCAAGCTGACCAACCCGAAGGAGGCGGGGGCGGACCGGCTGGTCAATGCCGTGTCGGCCAAGGCATCCTATCCCGTGCCGCTGATCGTCATCGATATCGGCACGGGTACCACCTTTGACGTGGTCGACGCCGATGGCAACTTCGCCGGCGGTGTCATCGCCCCGGGCCCGGCCCTGTCACTGGACGCGCTGCACCGTGTGGCCGCCCAATTGCCCAAGGTCGATATCGCCAGGCCGGAGGCCGCCATCGGTCGTGGCACGGTGGCGGCGATGCAATCGGGCATGTTCTGGGGCTATACCGGGATGATCGAAGGGATCCTGAAGAAGATCATCGCCGAGCTGTCGCCCGATGGGCAGACGCCGGTGACGGTGATCGGAACCGGCGGCCTTGTCCGCCTGTTCGCTGAAGGAACCGACATGATCCACCATATTGATGGGGACCTGACGTTGCGCGGTCTCCGGCTGATCCATGAACGCAACGCCGCTGCCAGCTGAAAACAGGACCGAATGACGCAAGCAAAGCATCTGGAGACCAAGGATTTCGACCCCAAGGGCCTGCATTTCGTCCCCCTGGGTGGGGCTGGCGAAATCGGGATGAACCTGAACCTCTATCACCATCAGGGCAAATGGCTGATGGTGGATCTGGGCGTCAGTTTCGGTGACGAAACGACCCCCGGCGTGGACATCATCCTGCCCGATACCAGCTTCATCGAGGAGCGGCGCGCCGACCTGCTGGGCATCGTCGTCACCCACGCGCATGAGGATCACCTGGGTGCCATCCCCTATCTGTGGGAGGATTTGCGCGTGCCTGTCTGGTGCACGCCGTTCACGGCCAGCTTTCTGAAGGCCAAGCTGACGGAGACGGGCCTGCAGAACAAGGTGCCGATTAACATCATCCCGCTGGGTGGCAAGGCCAGCATCGGTCCTTTCGATATCGAATTGATCAGCCTGACCCATTCGATCCCCGAACCCAACGCCCTGGTGATCCGCACGTCGGCGGGCACGGTGCTGCATACCGGCGACTGGAAGCTGGACCCCGACCCCGTCATCGGCCTGCTGGCGGATGAGGAGGCGTTGCAGAAGCTGGGGCGCCAGGGTGTGGACGCCATGATCTGCGACAGCACCAACGCCATGGTCCCCGGCACGTCCGGGTCGGAAGCGGCGGTGAAGGACAGCATGGTGGAGCTGTTCGGGCGCCATACCGACACCCGCATCGCCGTCACCTGCTTTGCCAGCAACGTGGCGCGGTTACATTCCATCGCCGTGGCGGCCATGGCCAATGGCCGGCAGGTGGCATTGGCCGGCCGGTCGCTGTGGCGTATCAACGAGACGGCGCGGGCCAACGGTTATCTGACCGACCTGCCGCCCTTCCTGACAGAACGCGAGTCGGCATTCGTCCCGCGTGAGAAGCTGGCGGTGATCTGCACCGGCAGCCAGGGGGAGCCACGCGCCGCCCTGGCCCGCATCGCCAATGACGACCATCCGGACGTCGTGCTGGAACGCGGCGATGTGGTGATTTTCTCCGCCCGTGAAATTCCCGGCAACGAGAAGGGCATTGCGAAGATCCAGAACGGGCTGATGCGCCAGGGGATCGAGGTGATCACGGCGGATGAGGAATTCGTGCATGTGTCCGGCCATCCGGCCCGCGATGAACTGGTGCAGATGTATCAGTGGGTGCGGCCCCGGATTGCCATCCCCGTGCATGGCGAACATCGCCACCTGACGGTGCATGCCGCCTTGGCCCGCGACTGTCAGGTGCCGGAGGTGCTGATACCGGAGGATGGCGTGGTCATCCGGCTGGGGCCGGGCCCGGCTGCCAATCTGGGCCATGTCCATGCCGGCAAACTGTGCATCGATGGCAAGCGCATCGTGCCGCTGACCAACATGGCCATGCGCGGCCGCACCCGCATGGCGCAGTCCGGCGTCTCCATGGTCACCCTGGTCATGACCCCGCGGGGCGACCTGCTGGCCGACCCCAAGGTCACCTCCATCGGCCTGCTGGAAGAGGATGAGGTGGATGAGGAGACGGCGGACCTGATCGCCCGCGTGCGCGGTGCGGTGGAGCAGCTATCCAAGACCGCCCGCATGGATGACGCGCAGGTGAAGGAGGCGGCGAGGCTTGCCATTCGTCGCTCCTTCCATTCCAGCCAGGGGCGCAAGCCCCTGACGGAAGTGCATCTGGTCCGGGTTTGAGATGCGCGATTTGTCACGGGTGACGTCAATGTCGCCCGTGGCTATCTTTCGGCCAGAAAATCAAACTGGAGGAAGTTGGGATGATCGGCCGGTTGAACCATGTCGCCATTGTCGTACCGGATCTGGCGGCGGCGGCGGAAACCTATCGCACGACGCTGGGGGCCACGGTGTCGGCCCCGCTGGACCTGCCCGAGCATGGCGTGACCACGGTGTTCGTGGAACTGCCCAACACCAAGATCGAGCTGCTGCACCCGCTGGGGGAGGGCAGCACCATCGCCAAGTTCCTGGCCAACAACGCGTCCGGCGGCATCCACCATGTCTGTTACGAGGTCGAGGATATCATCGCGTCCCGCGACAAGCTGAAGGCCGACGGGCTGCGCGTGCTGGGCGACGGGGAGCCGAAGATCGGCGCCCATGGCAAGCCGGTGCTGTTCCTGCACCCCAAGGACCTGTTCGGGACCCTGGTCGAGATCGAGCAGGTCTGAGGAGAGCACCATGGGCTGGGCAACCTGGGCCGCCATCTATTTCACCGTCTGGTGGACGGTCCTGTTCCTGGTGTTGCCGTTCGGCAGGAAGCAGGAGGGGGATGTGGACGAGGTGGGGCACCAGCCCGGTGCGCCGGCCCGGCCGATGATCGTCAAGAAGTTCCTGTGGACATCGGCCATTTCTGCGGTGCTGGTGCTGCTGGCCTGGGCCAGCGGCCATTTCGGGCTGGTGGATTGGCAGGGCCTGTTCCGGGATTAGGTCCCGCCACCCCTCAATCCTTGGCCTTGGCCACGCACTTGTCGCCGTCGGGCCCCTGGCCGTCCTTGCAGGTGCGGGTGGCCAGCATCGGTTCCGTCAGTTCGACCATGCGGTTGCGGCCATCCTTGCGCCGTTCCAGGTCGAACCCGTCATAGAGCTTGCCGGACGCCGTATAGGTGCGGAATTTCAGGCGGCCCATCTCGACATCGACGATCTGGTACAGTTCCGTCGCCTCGGCCACCTTATCCGGCTGGGTGCCGGCGCGGTCATTCAGCCCGTACATCTTGGATCCGGTGACGGAGACCAGATAGACAGGCCCCTGCGTTTTGCCGCTCTTGCGCGCCGTGATGCCGGCGGCGCGGCCTGCCTCCGACGACAGGCGGCTATAGCAATGGTCATGGCCCTGCAGCACCAGGTCGACCTTGCGCTTGTCGAAGATCGGCTTCCAGGCGGCCTTCAGTTCCTCGGTATCATTGGGCCGGGCACAGGTGAAGATCGGCTGGTGGAACAGCACGACGTTCCAGTTGGCCTTGCTGGCGGCCAGCGTGTCGTCCAGCCACTTGGTCTGCACCGCCAACTGGCCCAGATCCAGGGCGGCCGTGCCGTCCAGCACGATGAAGCGCACGCCCTGGTAATCGACATAATAGGTGGTGGCCGTCAGGCCCGCAGCACCATTGGCCGGCAGGGCGAACTGCGCCTGCCAATGCTGGCCCAGCTTCCGGCTTTCGGTGCCGTCGGGCAGGACATGGTCGGCATATTCATGGTTCCCGGTGGCCGGCAACTGCGGCACCATGGCGTAGCTGTAGCCGCCCGCCTGGGTCCATTCACCCCATTCATCATCATGGTCCAGGTCGTCGCGCTGTGCCACCAGATCGCCGGCATGCACCACCAACTCCACCTTGCCCTCATGGAAGCCGCGGCGGATGACGCGGGAGGCGAAATCCAGGATACCGTTCTGGGTGTCGCCCAGATACATGAAGCGGAAGGGCCTGGCCTCCGTGGCGGCGGTCTTGAACTGGTGCCATTCGGTGAAGCCGGCCTGTCCCTTGACGCGATAGGCATAGACGGTGTCGGGCTTCAGGCCGGTGAAGCGGACATGATGGTAATGCGCCAGCCCGTTGGAGCTGGGCAAGACGATGGAGGTGCCGGTGACGGTGCTGGCATGCTTTTCCAGGGTCGGACCATCCACGGCGATGGCCAGTTGCGCCTCCGCGTTTCGCTGCAAACTGTCGGTGCGAAACGACACTGCCATCTGCGTGGCCGGATCGGCGCCGGGGGTCAGGACGACACGGTCGGGAATGTTGCGCACGGCATAGGGCAGGCCCGGCGTCCGCGGGATCTCGATGGGCGGCAGGTCCTCGGCCAGGGCGGGCAGGGAAGGTGCCATCAGGGCAAGGCCGCAGACGAAAAGCCGCAGGGTCGAAATCATCCGTGTTTCTCCTGGAAATGGTGCGGGGCCCGGCCTGACCTCTTGTGAAGGTCGGTTCCGGACCCCGCTGGTCATGACATCATGCCGGCCTGTTCAAGCCGCATGCTGGAAACGAAATGCCATCTTCAACATGAATGACTTCTGAATATCCTGGTCAGAAATTGAACTTGGCGCCGAACTTGCCGGTCCAGCTGTACTCTTCATACTGGAGCAGGTTCTCGCGGCCACCGACCTTGTTATAGGCGGTGTAGGTGGCATCGTTGGCGTTCACCAGTTCGGCGAACAGGCGGACATTGTCGGTGACCCGGTACTTGGCGCTGAAATCCCACTGGCGGTGCGGCTTGATCCAGCGATCCTCCTCGGCATCGCCGCCCAGCTCGTCCAGATAGCCCGAACGATAGGCCAGCGAGGCGCGCAGGGTGATCGGGCCCTTCTCGTAACCCAGCACGACATTGGCCGTATGCTTGGACGAGGCCGGCAGCGATACGGTGCGGCCCAGCACATCGCCCTCGGCATCGGTGTAGGTATAGTTGACATTGACCAGCAGCCCGTCGAACGGGGCCGGCAACTCGGTGAAGGCCTGGGCATAGGCCAGTTCGATGCCTTTCACCGTGGCCTTGTCGCCATTGACGGGGATCACCGCCTCGTCATAGGCGATGCCGGCGAAACTGCCGTTCTCGAACTCGGCATCGACGATGAAGTCATTGATCTTCTTATAGAAGACGCCCGCCTGGATGACGGAGTTGCTGGCGAAGTAATATTCCAGCGTGGCGTCGAAATTGTCGGCCTTGTAGGGGTTCAGCTCGGGATTGCCGAACTCGCCCGACCGTTCATTGTCGTCATTCTCCTCGATCACGAAGCGCGGGGCCATCTTGCCGAAGGACGGGCGCATGATCGACTTGAAATAGGCGGCACGGGCCACGACATCCTCGCCCAGCTCATAGCGCAGGTTCAGGCTGGGCATCCAGTCCGTGTAATCCTTGTTGAAGGACACGGGCGTGATGAACAGTGTATCGTCGTCCAGCTCCACCCCGCCGACGGTGGCCCCTTCCTCCACCAGTTCCAGCCGGTTGCCGCGCAGCTCGACCTTGGTCTGCTCCACGCGCACGCCGCCGATCAGGCGCAGCGGGCCATTGTCGTAGCGGCCCTGGATATAGCCGGCATAGATATCCTCGCTGGCGTCGAAATTCTCGGCGTTGGACGCGAAGTCGGTGTCCAGGTCATCCAGCTCGAAATCGGCGATGTTGGTGCGCACGAAGCTGCGCACGCCCTTCAGATCGGGCACGATGCCGATATCGGCCAAGCCGTAGCTGGGCTTGCCAGCCACGTCGGCCAGGGTGAAATCGCCGTCATAGCCGTCGAACACATCATAGATGAAGGACAGGCTTTTGTCGCGCAGGCGGGCCTTGGCCCCGAACTTCACCTGCGCGGCACCTTCATCCAGGTCGAAATCATAGGCGGCGTCTGCCTTGAGGGAATATTCCTCGTCCTTGCTGTTCTCGTCCGTGGTCCGCTCCAGCTTGTCGAACTCATAGTTGGACGCATCCAGGAAGTCTGCGCTGCCCTGGGTGATCGAATAGGCCGGTTTCTTCAGGTTGGCATAGTCGATGACCACGCCCAGCGAACCCTCATCCTCGAATTCCTGTTGGAAGACGATGGGGTCGAAGGAGCCATCCTCCCACTGCCGCGCCTGCGAATAGGCCGCGTCATAGGTCAGGGTCCATTTGTCCAGAAAGGTCTCCCCCCCGGCGGAGAAGGTCTTGACCGACTGCACCTCGCGCCGGTCCTTCAGGTCGCGCTCCACCGTGATGGCGGTATCACCGCTATCGTCGATGCCGAAGGTGGCACGATTGCCCGAGACGGTGATGTCGGCATCGGCCAGGTCGAAGACCAGTCGCGTGCGCTTTTCCGTATCGTCGAACTTCGAATAGAGCGAGCGCAGATAGAGCGAGGTGCTTTCCCCGGCGCGGAAATCAAAATTCAGGGTGCCGCCATAACGCTTACGGCGCACATCGTAATCGCGATATTCCAGGTCTTCGGCATAGAGACCGCCATTATCCTCCTCCCAGCCATCGGCTTCGATATTGTCGGTGGAGAACTTGCGGTCGTAATAGCTGAAGCCGCCGGCCACGCCGATATTGTCGGTCAGGCGGGTGGAGAAGTCGAGGCTGCCCTTGGGTGAGGTTTTTTCGTTCAGGTCGTTGTAGGAGCCCTCGATGGAGCCGGAGACGAAGCCCGTCTTGCGGTCGAAGGCGGAGGTCGTGTTGATCTCGATGGAGGCGCCGATCGTGTCGGCGTCCATATCGGCCGTCAGGCTCTTCTTGATGTCAATCGATTCAATCAGCTCGGATGGGATCACATCCATGGCCACGGCGCGGTCGTCGCCGCCGGTGGCCAGGATGCGGTTGCCGTTGATCGAGGCGGAGTTCAGGTTGGGATCAAGGCCACGCACGGAGACGAAGCGACCCTCGCCCTGATCGTTCAGCGTATTCACGCCGGGTGCGCGACGGATGCTCTCCGCCACATTCTGGTCGGGGAAATTGCCGATACTGTCGCGCGACAGGGTGGTTTGCACGCTGTCGGACGAACGCTGGCGTGAGATGGAGGAGGCGAGGTTGGCGCGCTGACCCACCACCAGGATCTCGGCCAGTTCGGTATTGGCACCGGCCAGCGCGAACTGGGCGCTGATATCGCCCGTCTGCGGTACGGTGATCTGCTGGACCTGATCCTCCGCCCCGGCATAGCGTACATGCAGCTTGTAGGTACCGGCCGGCACGCTGGCGAAGCGGAAGGAACCGTCGGCCTGCACCGTGGCGCTCTGCCCCAGTTCGACCAGGGTGACCTCGGCACCGCGCAGCGCGCTGGTCCCCGTCACGTCGGTGACGGTGCCGGTGACCGTCCCGGCATAGGCGGCGGAGACGGCGGCCGTGGAGACGATAGCGGTCGTGGCCAGCAGCCGGGCCGCGCGCCGGAAGCCGAGGGAGAAACGGGTGTGCATGACGGGTCCCCAACTGATCAGAAGCTTTTTCAGCGGGGTAGCGGGATTGTGTGACAGTTTGAGTTGGTTTTCGTGAAAGAAACATACTGCCGGTTCCCTATGGCTTTTTGGCCACGCTCAGGCATCCGGGGCTTGGATGGATACAAAACAAGAACATTGGGGGCGACAGGCGGGGCGTCACCGGCTATTCTGCCGCCCTCCCTTGGTTCGCGATAATGAAGGATGTCGGGCGTGTCGGGCTATTGCGATGTGGCACCGGGGCATGAATGGCATGGCCCCTATCACCAATATGAATATGGTGCGCCCTTGACCGGGGATGACGAGCTGTTCGAACGGTTGGTGCTGGAGATCAATCAGGCCGGCCTGTCCTGGCTGACCATCCTGAAGAAGCGGGAAGGGTTCCGTGCCGCCTATTCCGGCTTCGTGGTGGACAAGGTCGCGGCTTATGGGCCGGGCGATGTCGACCGGCTGCTGGCCGACCCCGGCATCATCCGCAACAAGCTGAAGGTGCATGCCGCGATCAACAATGCCCAGGTGATTCAGCGCCTGCGCGACAGCCATGGATCCTTCCATGCCTGGCTGCGGACCCATCATCCCAGGGCCAAGGCCGACTGGGTGAAGCTGTTCGGAAAGACCTTCCGCTTCACGGGCGGGGAGATCGTGGGGGAGTTCCTGATGAGCATCGGCTTCCTGCCGGGTGCTCACCGCGCCGACTGCCCCGCCGGCATCGCCCTGCGCCGGCTCGATTTGCCCTGGCAAAGGGCCGTGGCCGCGGGATTTGCCGGATATGCCGCCTTCTGATTGGGCAAACACCTGTTCGGATGGGCGGCATTTGCACAAGTGGCAGGCAAAAATCTAAAAATCGACCAAATAAAAAGGCAAGCCGATAAAATCGGCTTGCCTTCATATTCAGAAAGTTAAAAACTTAACTTGTCTAACGGGGTTGGATCCCTGTTTTGACACCGCCTGGTGGCGATTCCTCCCTAAACTCAGGCCGCGCTGCCTTGCTGGCGCGGTCTTTTCTTTTGTGGGGCGGAGTATAAGCAGTGCTCGCAAAAGCCGTCACCATCTAAATTCGATGAACAGACGTTAAGCTTAAAAATGCAGCGGCCACTGTTGCCGCCTTGCCACGATTGCATGCGTCCAGACGGGCCCATAACCGTATCGCATGGCTCACGATCATGTGAGTGATGATCTAACTATATGAAAAACAACAATATTGATGACAAGTGAAGGTTTAGCTGCGGAAGGGTTTGGTCTCGCTGTTTACGTCAACGGAAGATATGCCCAGAGTTTCACCTTATGCCTATAATATAACCATTGCTATCGGTACCATGATTTTGACTGCACAGTGAACAGGCTTCACTGGCGGTCATGAAAAAGGGGCCGCCCCGGCGGGAGCGGCCCCTGTCATCGAATCATCTCGAATCAGTTACGCCAGCAGGATGAATTTCAGCAGGAACAGCAGCGCCAGCACCGCCACCACCGGCCCGACATCGCGCCAGCGTCCGGCCAGGATCTTGATGCCGGTATAGGTGATGAAGCCGATGGCGATGCCGTGGGCGATGGAATAGGTCAGCGGCATGGAGATGGCGGTCATCACCGCCGGTGCATAATCGGTCACGTCGTCCCAATCCACCTCCGTCAATCCGCGCGCCATCAGGCAGGCGATATAGAGCAGGGCCGGAGCCGTGGCATAGGCGGGGATGTTGGCGGCCAGCGGTGCCAGGAACAGGCAGGCCAGAAACAGCAATGCCACCGTCACCGCCGTCAGCCCGCTGCGCCCGCCAACATTGGTGCCGGCCGCACTCTCGATATAGGAGGTGACAGTGGAGGTGCCCAGCGTCGCACCGATGGTGGTGGCTGCGGCGTCGGCGAACAAGGCCCGCTTCAGGCGCGGCAGCTTGCCATCCTTGTCCAGCAGCCCGGCGCGGTGCGACACACCGATCAGGGTGCCGGCCGTGTCGAACAGATCGACGAAGAAGAAGGCGAAGACCACGGTGATCAGCCCGACGCTGAACGCACCGCCCAAATCCATGGCCATGAAGGTCGGGCTGGGGTCCGGCGGCAGGGAGACGATGCGGCCATTGAAGGGCGATACGCCGGCCAGCATGCCGATGACCGCCACGGCCAGGATGGTCAGGATCACCGCCCCCGTCACCTTGCGCGCCGCCAGCGCGCAGAGCAGGATGAAGCCGATGGCGGCCATCACCGGCGGTGCCTTGGTCAGGTCGCCCATGGTGACCAGCGTGACGGGATGCGCCCGGATCAGGCCGGCATTTTCCAGCGCGATGATGGCCAGGAACAGGCCGATGCCGGCGGAAATGGCCAGTTTCAGCGTGCGGGGGATGGCGTTCACCACCGCCTCGCGCACGGGCAGGATCGACAGGATGATGAACAGCACGCCCGACAGGAACACCGCCCCCAGCGCCACCTGCCATGAATGGCCCATCTGCCCCACCACGGTGAAGGCGAAATAGGCGTTCAGCCCCATGCCGGGGGCCTGGGCGATGGGGTAGTTGGCATAGAGCCCCATGATGGCCGACCCGATGGCGGCGGCCACGCAGGTGGCCACGAACACCGCCCCATGATCCATCCCCGCCGCCGACAGGATCTGCGGATTGACGAAGATGATGTAGGCCATTGTTAAAAAGGTGGTGAAACCGGCCAGCAACTCCGTCCGGACATCACTGCCCAGTTCGTTCAGCTTGAAGTAGGATGTCAGCATGTGCGGGACGCCCCGGCGAAGGAGGGGAAATGACGAGGATGCCAGTATTCCTTGAAAAAGCGTTGGGGGCCATAGGGTTGATGGCGCTATTCGCAAGTGCGGCACAGGCCGACACGCCCACCATCCGCGTCGATCCGGCCGCCTGCCGCTATGTTACCCGCCATCAGCCCAGCGCCGATGTCGAATACAAGCCGGGCGTGGACGTGCATGGCAAGCCCGTCGCCCCCGCCGACCTGCCCGATGGCGCATCGATCCAGATGCCCGACCATATCGATATCGACCTGACGGCCGATATTGCGCGCCGCTTCGGCATCCCGACAAATAACCTCTACCGGGGGGAGGCGCGGATCGGTACCGTGACGGTTCAGGGCAGCCAGGTGCTGTTCAACGGTCGCCCCATCCAGCCGGCGGCCGAAGCCGACCTGCTGGCGCTCTGTGCCAAGACACCGCGTTGATATTGATAGCGAAGGACGAACCCATGGACCGCGCCGCCGCCAAAGCCATCCTGAAACAGCGGATCGACCAGGCCATGGGGCGCAACCGCGCCGACCTTGTCATCAAGAATGTCCGGCTGCTGAACGTCGCCACGGCCACGATCGAGGAGACGGACATCGCCATCTGCGGCGACACCATCGTCGGCACCTATGACCGCTATGACGGATTGGTGGAGATCGACGGCAAGGGCCGCTTCGCCGTGCCCGGCTTCATCGACACCCATGTGCATTGCGAAAGCACCCTGGTCGCCCCGTCGGAATTCGACCGCTGCGTCCTGCCGCGTGGCACCACCACGGCCATCTGCGATCCGCATGAGATCTGCAATGTGCTGGGGGAGACGGGGCTGACATATTTCCTGGACAGTTCGCTGTCCACCGCCATGGATCTGCGCGTGCAGCTGTCCTCCTGCGTGCCGGCCACGCATCTGGAAACGGCGGGCGCCCGGCTGAAGGCCGACGATCTGGCCCGTCACCGCCATCATCCCAAGGTCATCGGCCTGGCCGAGTTCATGAACTTCCCCGGCGTGCTGTGGAAGGACGAGGAGGTGCTGGACAAGCTGGCGGAATTCTACGGCGCCCATATTGACGGCCATTCGCCGCTGGTCACCGGCAAGGAACTGAACGCCTATCTGTCGTGCGGCATCCGCAACTGCCATGAATGCACCAGCCAGGCCGAAGCGCGGGAGAAGATCGCCAAGGGCATGCAGGTGCTGATCCGCGACGGGTCGGTGTCCAAGGATGTGGATGCGCTCTCCGGTTTGATCGACCCGGTGACCAGCCCCTTCCTGGCGTTTTGCACCGATGACCGCAACCCGCTGGATATTGCCGAGGAAGGGCATCTGGATCACCTGATCCGCCGCGCCATTGCCGGCGGGGCCGACATCGCGGCGACATATCGCACGGCCACATGGTCAGCGGCGCGCGGCTTCGGGCTGAAGGACCGGGGGCTGGTGGCGCCAGGATATCTGGCCGACATTGTGCTGCTGGACGATCTGGCCCAATGCACGGTGTCCCAGGTCATCCGCGCCGGCAAGCCGGTGACGGCGGAGACGTTTGCCGGCCGCGCCTCCCCGCCGCCCGTGGGCCTGAATTCCATCAAGCGCGACCGGATCGTCGCCGAAGACCTGGCCATCCCGGCCAACGGCCCCGGCACACCGGTCATCGGCGTCCTGCCCAACAAGATCATCACCGAGGCCTTGCAGGCCACCGTCCCCTATCGCAACGGCCGCCGCCATGCCGATCCGGACAATGACATCCTGAAGATCGTGGTGGTGGAGCGCCACGGTTTCACCCGCAATATCGGCAAGGGCTTCGTGAAGGGCTTCGGCATCCGGTCGGGTGCGCTGGCCAGCTCCGTCGGCCATGACAGCCACAATATCTGTGCCGTCGGCTCCAGCGATGCCGATATGGTGGTGGCCATCAACCGCCTGACCGAGATCGGCGGCGGCTTCGTGGCCGTGAAGGATGGCGCGGTGGTCGGCGAACTGGCCCTGCCCGTGGCCGGCCTGATGAGCCTGAAGCCGTTCGAGACGGTGGAACATGAGCTGGAAGCCCTGCGCGCCGCGGTGAAGGCCCTGGGCTGCCCGTTGGCCGAACCCTTCCTGCAACTGGCCTTCCTGCCGCTGCCGGTGATCCCGCATTTGAAGATCACCGATATGGGGCTCGTGGATGTGGACAAGTTTGAACTGGTGGCGGCGTGAGGGGACGAGTTCCATATATCGTCTATGGTTTGAGGGACGGCTTGTCTGCCATGGTCATCATCAAGGTAACTTCCGGCGAGTGATGGAGATTTATTTCCTCAATAAGGATTTGTTTGATCAGCATATTCTCATTATGATTGTTCGGGTTTGACATATCGACATCGGGAAATTGATTGGCGGTAAATCATGGATCTGATAATCGTCATTGTGCTTGTTGTCGTTTCCATTTTTTTTGCTTCTATTTCCGTGTTGACCGTCTATTTAAATCGATCAGATAAGGTCATGGGTCGTGGGGAATTTGCGAAAAAAGTATTAGCCTCTTTTGTCCTAGCCATTGTTCTTCGGGCGTTGGTGTCTTCCAGTCCTTATGGCTCGTTTATTGGGCTGATGATCAGTGTGGTATTTTTAATCCTGGCGACAAATTGGTCGATATATCGGTGCACCGATGCTGGCATATCCAGGAAAGTAGCAATTCTCATTGGAATCCCGCTTTTCGGATTCTTGGTTTTGGTCTTTTTGATGCTGTTAAGGAATGATCGGGAGCTTGGCCTCGCGGAGGATGTGCGCGATTGAATGGGGGATGGTTTGGCGGGGTCTTTCCAACCCCACCCACACGGAGTTCTTGCGAGGAGCAGGGGCGAGCGGACGCTGCCGCGCCGCTTGGCTTATCCGTCTCAGACCAGGGCGGTTTTGCAGAAGATGATGCAGCCGCTGGCATTGTCCTCGACCAACTTCTGCAACAGAGCGGGGAATGCCGCCTTTCCGCCCTGCAGCATGGCAAAGGGTGCATAACCGAACTCGAAACTGTCGCTCAGCAGGGCCGCGACCTTCTCAACCTTGTCGGGATGGGTGCGGAAGCCTTCCGCGGCAAAGTCCAGGAACAGCAGACGCGCCTGCTTCAATGTTTGCTTCGCCCCGGTCAGTGCGGCCAGCTCCCCACGCCCGTGAATTGTCGACACCACGACCTGGGCAGGCTCATCGAAATAATCATCGACCCGAACGCAGTTCACATAGAGGATCTCAGCGCCGTCGCTGGCGATATCGTCAGCCTCGGCCATATCGACCAGCCCCGCAAACTGGTCCCGGCCCCGCACGAATTTCGCCACCGCGTTATGGTCATAGGCGGCGAGCCGCTCGACCTTGGCATTCCCGCAGCCATTCACCTGGCAGGTCAATGACAGGGCCTCCACGGCCGCCGCATCGGGATCCAATGCCCATGCAAAGCGCGCGCGGCGGGCGATATCGACAATCGTGGTCGAATAGCCGGGGCCCAGCAGCAGAACATAATCATCCGGCAACAGCAGGTTCGTCACATAGACCGGAAGTTCCGGTGCCAAGGAAGCGGCCGCTTCCGTGGCGGGGGCGTCGCCGGGCCGGACAATGAACTTGTCGGCCTTCCTGTACAGCGCACCCACCAGGCCGTCGCGCTGCTCAAACGTATGTGTCCTGAGCTGGTGATAATTGTTGTAGTTGGTGAAATCGTTATTCAGAAGCTCCGCTTCCTGCAGGGAATTGATCTCGATCACCTTGCGCCGTTTGCGCAGCGACTGCTCCGCCAACTTGGCGTTGGAGCGGGAGTAGGTATCGATCTCATCGGAATCAAGATTACCCTTCAGCCGGGCCGGCACACCACAACCGGGGCAGAACTTCTTGACCTGCGAGGTGAAGTCCTGAAGCGGCTTGTTCCACCAACCTTCGACGACGGGATAACCGTAATCCTCCCCGCGCGCCAGATCGAAGGATCCCGCCACTTCACAGAAATAGGCCCGAAGCTCGCCCTTATTCTGCAGGACGGTGGCCGACCATTGGCGGTTGATGTCGCAGGTCGAAATCTGGTCCCACATTTCTGTCTTGTCGGGATACAGATCCTGCACCGCCGTCAACAAGGGGGAATGGTGCGAGTGGCCGTTGAAAAAATTGACCCTTGGTATCAATTTTTTCAATCGTTCCAATGATTTGCGCCCGCGCTGATCATTGTGGGGATTGAGATTGAAAAAGCCGAACGTGTCGGCGACAAGCTGTTCATAGTCGAACAGATTGTTCGACCAAAGGCCGCGCTGCGATTTGATTGGCACTTCTTCGGTGAAAATCTGGCACAGCTCGGCAAACTGCTTATGGACACAGGGATTGCCGCCGATCATGGCGATGACGCCGTTGAAGCCGCGCAAACTCCGCAATGCCAGTCGGAAATTCTCCGGCGTCATGTCCCAGAAACTGGTCTGATTCTTCAGCAGTCTCGTGCAGTTCGAACAGTGAAGATCACACTTGTTCGTCACATCGACGCAGATGATGTGCATTTCGGAGGGCGAGCGCATCCTGGCGATCGCCGCATCGGCGAGCTGATCGTCATTCACGGTCGATATTTCCGCAAGCATGATTCTCCTGCTTTCCTGTCCTTGGAAGTGGAGATAATCCACCCTCGCGCCGCATTGCGGCCGGCCTCCATCGCCGTAGTCCAGCTTAGCTAGATCAAGGCGTACTGTCGAGATAGCAAGCGACCGAAGACGGATTGGAAGCGCTCAACATCAGGCGTGACCTCGCCACGCGCCAGCCCGGGACGTTGCAGGTCGAGGTCGCTTTCCACCCAGATCAAGCGGCGAAATTCATGCATCAGGCTGCATTCATAAACCCAGTCGTCTGGATGGGCCACGTCCGGGGCGTCGCCATGAAGGTTGACTGTTGCCGGAAATGGGAAGATGGCAAATGCCTTGACCTCACCATTGTCAATGCGGCTGCGTAAATACACGTCATATGCGGCAGGGATGCTGTCGACATTGAAGGTTGCGAACATTTTGCGCAGGGAGGCATTATTCACGATATAAGCGCCGGCGCCGATAAATCCAAATCGACTGCGAAGCGATTCCAGATTTAGAACAATAGTCTCTTTCCTCAATGCGCAATATTGTCTCATAGAGAAGAACAATGGCATATCGATGGCGCGGGGAATCAGCAAATCGAGAAAAAAAATATCCCAGCTATCCGGGTCTACGCCGTGGAGGGCTGTATTG
The DNA here is from genome assembly GCF_058793615.1 of Niveispirillum sp. GW835-FHT14G11. Lineage (NCBI taxonomy): Bacteria > Pseudomonadati > Pseudomonadota > Alphaproteobacteria > Rhodospirillales > Azospirillaceae > Niveispirillum > Niveispirillum sp. GW835-FHT14G11. The sequence continues at coordinate 369,769 of NZ_JBXAFZ010000003.1, read as the reverse complement.
ACCATCTCCTCGGCCTTTGGTGAGAATTCGGCGTCATCTTCCGCGATCAGAAGGTGAGATGTCCAGCCATTGTCAATGGCCGTCTTCATGCAACCGACATGGCTCAGCCAATTGCCCTTCAGGGTCGGTTTTGCCGGGCCCGGCATCTGCGTCACGGCATCGGTGGTCCACAGGATCGCGGGAAACCGGGTCAGCCGCCAGGCGCTGGAGAAATTTGCGTCACGGAAGTTCCGTTCCAACGCCTCGCGCCGCTCAACGGCGCGGTCCAGATTAATGTAAATCAGATCAATATCCGGCATCGCCCCTGCTCTACTTGATTGGTTGATTTTGCGATTTGGAAAATGGCGTCGCCGATGGAGAATAGCCGCCCGCGCCGCCGAAATATATACTCACCAGCGGCCACCGCGATGTGAAAAGGTCGGCTGAGACAGAAAGGGGGGCTGCCGCCTTGCGGAGGTGACGGTCACTCAAGATTGCAGATTTCGTGTCCATAACCGCCATGCGGATTCCCCTTATGACCGCGGCTTGCTATGGTGTCGCCATCCGCAAGATGGCTGATGATGATGCCGGTGACAACAATGTCTTTCGATCGGTCGCAGCATCCGCAGCCGTGGTTTCGATGGGTGCGCTTCTTAGCCCCCCTGGTTGCGATGATGCTTGGATCGGCTCCGGCGCTCGCCGCCGACTGGTCGGCGTTCTCCGAGCCCTTGTTCGAGCGGCTGGGGCGGGAGCAGGGGTTGCCCAACGACGTGGTGGGCGCCATCGTCCAGGACCGGGCGGGCTTCATCTGGTTCGGTACGGGGGGCGGGCTGGCCCGGTATGACGGGCACCGGTTCCGCCATTATACGGGCAATGCCGGCGATCCGGACAGCCTGCCCGACAGCTATGTCACCGCCCTGCATGTCGATCCCCAGGGCGTGCTGTGGGTGGGGACCAATGCCGGCGGACTGGCGCGGTTCGATGCCGCCACCGACCGGTTCGTGCGCGCCAATGACGGGCTGCAGAACCTGTCCGTGCTGTCGATCCTGACCGATGCGCAGGGCCGGCTATGGACGGGCACGGTGGGCGGCGTGCATATGCGCGACCCGGCCAGCGGCGCCAACCGCTTCTACACACGGCGCGGGCCGGAACCCGACAGTCTGGCCCTGGACCAGATCCGCGACATGGTGGAACTGCCCGATGGCGGGCTGCTGCTGGCCAGCGGGCGGGGGCTGGTGCGCCTTGACCCGTCGGGCGATATGGCGGTGCCGGTATCGCTGGGCGGCATCGTCCCGGCGGATGCGCCCATCCAGGGGCTGCTGCGCGATGGCAAGGGCCGGCTCTGGGTGACGGGGGAGTTTCCCGGTATCGCCATGTGGGACCCGGCCACGGGGGAGCAGCGCCTGTTCGACCTGCCGGGCATGGGTGAAGCGGCCGCCGCCCCGGTGGCCAAGCATGCCTTGGCCGAACTGGCGCCCGACCGCATCATCATCGGCACGCAAGGGGCGGGGCTGGCGGAACTGGATGTGGCCAGCGGCCAGGTCACCGTGCATCGCAATGACCCGACCCTGATCAGCAGCCTGGTGGCGTCCGACGTGCGGTCGCTGCTGGTCGACCGGTCGGGTATCCTGTGGATCGGTACCTGGGGCGGCGGGGTGGCCCGTCGCAACCCGGTGACCAGGGCCGTGCTGTCCGTCCCCGCCTCCCATATCCGCGCCGACCGCCTGTCCGACCCGCAGGTGCGCAGCCTGATGCTGGCCGGCGACGGCAAGCTGTGGGCGGGGTTGCAGGCCAATGGCATCGACATCCTGGACCCGGCATCGGGGGAGCGCGACGGGATCAGGCCCGGCCCCGGCGGCCTGCCCGACGGGGCGGTGCTGTCGATGGAGACCCTGCCCGACGGTACGATCTATATCGGCACGCAGCGCGGATTGTTCCGCCGCCGGCCGGGCGCGGTGGGGAAGCTGGAGGCGGTGCCGCTGCCGGCACCCGGCCCTAATGCTGCCGTCTGGTTCCTGCTGCGCCGCGACAATGTGCTGTGGATGGCCACGGACGGGCTGGTGGTGCTGGACCTGACCACCGGCACCATGCAGGTGGACCGCACCCGGCTGGGCGATGCCCGCTCGTTGATCGACAACCGGCTGCGCCTGCTGGCGCCCGGCCCGGAGGATGGGCTGTGGGTGGGCGGCAATGCCGGGCTGCATTACCGCGACGCCAAGGGCGGGTTCCAGCGCATCCGCAACGACCCGGCCGATGCGCAATCGCTCAGCCATAATTTCGTCACCGCCGTCCTGACCGATGCCAAGGGCCGCGTCTGGGTCGGTACGCTGGGCGGCGGGCTGAACATCCTGGCGGCCGGGTGGCAGCCGGGGCAGGTGCCGCATTTCCGCCGGCTGGGCCAGGCGGAGGGCCTGCCCACCCTGCTGATCAATGCCCTGCGGGAGGATGCGGCGGGCCGTATCTGGGCCTCCACCGATGCCGGGCTGGCGGTGATCAACGGCGATGATCTGTCGGTGCAGGCGCTGGGCCGGCCGGACGGGGTGGGGGTGGGCAGCTTCTGGGCCAATTCCGTCGCCACCGACGCTGATGGGCAGATGATGTTCGGCGGGCGTGACGGGCTGGTGGTGGTGAAGCCGGCCCTGCTGGATGCCTGGCGCATGCTGGCGCCCACCGTGGTCACGGACCTGCGGGTGGATGGACGGCCGGTGCCGGCCGACATCTATAACCTGCCCAACCCGCCCGCCCTCCGCCTGCTGCCCGATCAGCGGTCGCTGTCGGTGGAATTCGCCGCCCTGGATTATACCGCACCCGACCGTACCCGCTTCCTCTACCGCCTGGACGGGTTCGAGGAGCAATGGATAGCGGGCGATGGCAATCACCGCCATGTCGCCTATGCCAACCTGTCGCCCGGTTCCTACCGGCTGCTGGTGCAGGGCAGCAACCGCGCCGGGATGTTCGCGCCCGAACCGCTGGTGCTGCCGGTCACGGTGCTGCCGGCCTGGTGGCAGACCTGGTGGTTCCGGGGGCTGATGCTGCTGGTCGGCGCCCTGGTCGCCTGGGGGGCCGTGCAGGTACGCACGCTCAGCCTGCGCCGCCGTCAGCGGGAGCTGGAGCGCGAGGTGGATGAGCGTACCGAGGTCATCGCCCGGCAGAAGGACGAACTGGCCGCCACGCTGGAGGATCTGCGCGCCACGCAGGACCGGCTGGTGCGGGAGGAGAAGCTGGCCAGCCTGGGTCGCCTGGTCTCCGGTGTGGCGCATGAGATCAACACGCCGCTGGGCGTGGCCATCACCACCTCCAGCTTCCTGTCGGAGGAGATGGGGGCGGTGGGACGGCAGGTGGAGGGCAAGGCCCTGACCCGCACGGCCCTGTCCGATTTCCTGGCCACGGGGCGGGAGGCGATGGCCGTGCTGCAAGCCAATCTCCAGCGCGCCGCCCGGCTGGTGCAGAGCTTCAAGCAGGTCTCCGCGGAGGAATATGCCGGCCCCCGCCAGCGCCAGCGCCTGTCCACCCTGGTGGCCGAGGCCGTGGCCCCGCTGCAGCCCCGCCTGCGCGAAAAGCAGGTGGCGTTCCATCTGGAGGGCGTGCGGGACCTGACGGCCCTGGTGCAGCCCGGCGCCATGGTCAATGTGCTGACCAACCTGCTGCTGAACGCGCTCCAGCATTCCTGGCCCCAGGGCGGGGGCGGCACCGTGACCGTCACCCTGTCGGCCATCGAGGATACAGCGGTGATCACCGTGGCCGATGACGGGGTGGGCATGGATGACAATGTCCGGACCAAGGCCTTCGACCCGTTCTTCACCACCAGCCGCGACCATGGCGGCACCGGCCTGGGCCTGCATATCGTCCATAATCTGGTGGCCGGCCCGCTGTCCGGCAGCATCAGCCTGGAAAGCGCGCCCGGCCTGGGCAGCCGGTTCATCATCACCCTGCCGGGGGCGGTGGCGGCTGAGTAGGGTCTGTCAGTTTTAATTAGAATCAAGACTTTACCCGCCTTCCCGGCGCAGGCCGGGACCCAGGGGCCACAAGCTCAAACCTCTACGCGGCTTGGATCAAAGCTGCCGACAGGTCGGGCGCTTGGCCCCTGGGTCCCGGCCTGCGCCGGGAAGGCGGAAGAGACGATCCCATCTAAACCAGGCCAGTTCCCGCGGAAGGTGGCGAAGGCGCCGCCGACGCCGGGGCAAGGGCGGCTTGTGCAACATCGTGCAACATAAAAACGGGGTGTGTTGCACGGGTGGCTTTTCAGGTATTGAGTAAAATCAATGGCTTGATGGCCGTGGTATTCGGAGGTGCTGGTGATCGGCTCCGAATGCATTCGGAGTGCTGTTGTGGTCTTCTCCTGTTTGAATGGACGGTAGCGGCGGACAGAGTTCATGCGATTTTAGGATTAAGAGCCTAAGTCAGATTGGGCCGCGGCGCAAGAGATGCGTGCTACCAGAGCCGCTGGACGTGACCATCGAAGTTGGCGTCGGCGGAGATGAGGGGCAAGTTGTGATGTCGGGCCGTGGCGGCCAGCAGCCGGTCAAACGGATCACGGTGCGGCCAGTCCATCAGGCCGGCGGCAATGGCGATGGCGGGATCGAGTGACAGGGCCGCGCGCTCCTGTTCGGCCAGCAAGTCCGGCAGGGTGGCGACATGAGATGCCACTTCCGGCCATTTGCCCAGCCGGGCCTTCTGGGCGATCTCGAAGAAGCTGACGGCGCTGACGCAGACCCGGCTGGCTTGGGCGATGGCGGTCAGGGCGGTTTTGGGAAGCCGGCTGTCACCCGTCAGGCTCCAGGCCCAGGCATGAGTGTCCAGCAGGATGGCAGTCAAGCGCCACCTTCCCACCAGTCAAGCTCGTCCGCATCCATCAGTTCCAGGAGGTCGGGGGTCTGACCCAGCTTGTCCTTCAGGATGCCGACCTTGAAGCCGCCCTGGACCACGGGCACCAGTCGCACCATGGGCTTGGCGCCCTTGGCAATGACCACGCCCTCGCCGTTCATGGCCTGCTCAATCGGCTGGGACAGGTTGGTTTTGCCGCTGTGGATAGTGACCTGAAGCATAGCGGGGCGGTTGTGATTATGGTTAGCAAATAGGACCAAGATAACGAAACAGTGAGGGCTTTTGGAGTTTGACGGATAGATGTTTTTGATGTTTTTTGTATATGGTCGGCTTTATTAAAAAATTGTATTGTAATTTCTAATTCAGAACGCTTCTGTGGAGTTGATGACATGGTTGGAAAGCAGGTTGAAAATGTTTCTATTGAGGGCCGGCTTACTGATTCAGGCTTTTCTGCTAAAGTTAAAAGCAGAGCTTTTGCCGCAGCTGATCGTCTTCTCGGGTCATTGATTGACGTGCCAAACGTATATCTGGAAGGCGTTGCTGAGAGAATTCGGAAGAAAAATGAATTTAAGATAAAAATAATTGAAGGGGTAAATGAAAGAATTGAAGAAATTGTCGTATCTGAATCTATTAGTAATGAAATAAGGAAGATTGAAAACAGATCGGCCGTCGTTTCATTGGCATTTGAAGAGTTAAATTCAACAAAAAATGGCAAAAAAGAAGATATCAATAATTTATCTGGTGACGAATATTTAAATCCAGACTGGCTAAATGCATTCTATGATTACGCTGGGCGAGCGTCTACGGAAGATATGCAGAAAATTTGGGGGCGTCTATTGGCTGGGGAAATTAAAATACCAGGTGCCTTTTCTATAAGAGCGATGAGAATAATTTCTGAATTAGATAATAGCTTAGCGTCATTATTTCAGAAATTTGCTTCTATTCGTATTGCCAATGGCGCCATCATTAAAATGGACGCCAGTGATGACATTATGGATATTATATATCTAAAAGAAGTTGGGCTAATTGAAGATAGTGGACTTGGACTAAGTTTTTCTTTTAAGAAGCAGTCGGATGGAAAGTTTGTACAGAGAATCAATGAGCATGTCGTTATTGTTGAATTTAATAAAGAAAAAAGCGACGAAATTGAAATACCAGTTTATGCAATTACGAGATCTGGGGTTCAGTTATGCTCTCTGTTTGAATGGGATGGGCTGGCAGCGGCGAAGTATTTTGTTGAATATTTGAATGTTTCAGAAAACTATAAAGATTATTCTTTTACTATTGGAAAGGTAACAAATGTCCTCCCGGGGCATGTTCGGTATGATACAATTCAGTCTGGATCAAAATAAAACGGTGTTCCGTCAAGCCGCCGCCACCCCCGCCCGGTCCGCCGCATCCGGATCGTAGTTCAGGTTGGGCGCCAGCCAGCGTTCCATCTCGGCCAGGGGCATGCCCTTGCGGGCGGCGTAGTCAGCGACCTGGTCGCGTTCCACCTTGGCGACGCCGAAATATTTCGCGTCCGGATGGCCGAAATACCAGCCCGACACGGCGGCCGTCGGGGTCATGGCGAAGCTTTCGGTCAGGGTGATGCCGGCAGCCTTGGTGGCGTCCAGCAGGCGGAACAAGGTCGCCTTCTCGGTGTGGTCGGGGCAGGCGGGATATCCTGGGGCGGGGCGGATGCCGCGATAGGCCTCGGCGATCAGCTGCTCGTTGGTCAGGGTCTCGCCAGCGGCATAGCCCCAGAGTTCGGTGCGCACGCGTTGATGCAGGCGCTCGGCGAAGGCCTCGGCCAGACGGTCGCCCAGGGCCTTCAGCAGGATGGCGCTGTAATCGTCGTGGGCGGCCTCGAACGCCTTGGCCCGTTCCTCAAGCCCGATGCCGGCGGTGCAGGCGAAGCCGCCCATCCAGTCGGCGATGCCGCTGTCCTTGGGCGCCACATAGTCGGCCAGGGACAGATGCGCGCGGTCGCGGCCGGGATCGCGGGCCATCTGCTGACGCAGCATGTGCAAGCGGTCCAGGACGGTGCTGCGGGTGTCGTCGGTATAGAGCTCGATATCATCGCCGGTGCTGTTGGCGGGCCACAGGGCGACCACGGCATTGGCGCGCAGCCATTTCTCACCCACGATGCGCTGGAGCATCGATTGGGCATCGGCCCACAGGGCGCGGGCGCTTTCGCCCACCTTCTCATCCTCCAGGATGGCGGGGAAATTGCCGTGCAGTTCCCAGGCCTGGAAGAAGGGCTTCCAGTCGATATGGCTGACCAGCTCGGCCAGATCATAATCCTGGAAATGGGTGATACCGGGCTTCAGGGGCTGCGGCGCGTCGTAGGCGGCCCAGTCCAGCTTCAACGCGTTGGCCTGCGCCTGGGGGAAGGGCAGGCGGGCGCGGTTGATCTGGCTGCGGGCATGGGCCTCGCGCATGGCGGCATAGTCGGCCTTGGTCTTTTCGGTGAAGGTCGGGCCGTTGACGGCGTTCAGCAGGTTCTGGGCCACGCCCACCGCCCGGCTGGCATCCAGCACATGCACCACGGGGCCGTCATAATTGGGGTCGATCTTGACGGCGGTGTGGACCTTGGACGTGGTGGCCCCGCCGATCAGCAGGGGCATCTTCAGGCCCGTGCGCTGCATCTCCTTGGCCACGAACACCATCTCGTCCAGGGACGGGGTGATCAGGCCGGACAGGCCGATGATGTTGCACTTATGCGCCTTGGCCTCTTCCAGGATGCGCGCACAGGGGACCATGACGCCGAGATCCACGATCTCGAAATTATTGCACTGGAGCACCACGCCGACGATGTTCTTGCCGATATCGTGGACGTCACCCTTCACCGTGGCCATCAGGACGCGGCCGGCGGGTTCGGACTTGCCGCCGCCCTTTTCCTCCTCGATGAAGGGCAGCAGCCAGGCCACGGCCTTCTTCATGACGCGGGCCGACTTCACCACCTGCGGCAGGAACATCTTGCCCGCACCGAACAGGTCGCCGACGACATTCATGCCGTCCATCAGCGGGCCTTCGATGACATGCAAGGGGCGTTCGGCCGCCAGCCGCGCCTCCTCCGTATCCTCGTTGATGAACTCGTCAATGCCATGGACCAGGGCATGGGCCAGACGCTGGCTGACCGGCAGGCTGCGCCAGGTCAGGTCGGCGGCCTTGCGTTTCTCCCCGCCCTTGTACTTGTCGGCCACTTCCAGCAGCCGGTCGGTGGCATCGTCGCGCCGGTTGAGGATGACATCCTCCACCCGCTCGCGCAGCTCTTCCGGGATATCGTCATAGACCGGCAGTTCGCCGGCATTGACGATGCCCATATCCATGCCGGCCGGAATGGCGTGATAGAGGAACACGCTGTGCATGGCCGCGCGCACGGTATTGTTGCCGCGGAAGCTGAAGGAGACGTTGGACAGGCCGCCGGAAATATGGGCGCCGGGGCATTCGCGGCGGATGTCGCGCGTAGCCTCGATAAAGTCGACGGCGTAGTTGTTATGTTCCTCGATACCCGTGGCGACGGCGAAGACATTGGGGTCGAAGATGATATCCTCGGGCGGGAAACCCACCTGCTTCACCAGGATGTCGTAGGAGCGCTTGCAGATTTCCAGCTTGCGCGCGCGGGTATCGGCCTGTCCGACCTCGTCGAACGCCATGACGACGACGGCGGCGCCATAGCGGCGCAGCTTCTTCGCATAGGCGATGAAGGGCTCCTCGCCCTCCTTCAGGCTGATGGAATTGACGATGGGCTTGCCCTGGACATTCTTCAGCCCGGCCTCGATCACGCTCCATTTGGAACTGTCGATCATCACCGGCACCCGTGCAATGTCGGGTTCCGAGCCGATCAGGCGCAGGAAGCGGACCATCGCCGCCTCGCTGTCCAGCATCGCCTCGTCCATGTTGATATCGATGACCTGGGCGCCGTTGGCCACCTGGTCGCGCGCGATGTCGAGTGCGGCCTCATACTGCCCCTCCAGCACCAGCTTCTTGAACTTGGCCGAACCGGTGACGTTCGTGCGCTCGCCGATATTGATGAAGCTGGCGGTGCGGGGGGCGGTGGTCATGGGGGCGTCTCGGGGGTTCTGGGCGGGGGACTTGGGGGGAGGGGACGGGCGTGCTATATCACTGATATGGCCGACCGGGAGGTGGCAATGACGATGAAACTGACATTGGAGATCGATGACGATCTCCGCGCCCGTATCGAGGCCCGCGCCCGAACCAATCAGCGCAGTGTCGAGGAAGAGGCTGTGGACATGATCTGGGGTGGTTTGCGGCCTCTACCCGATGATCCGTCCCTTCCGGCGGGGGAGCGCATTCGGCGGGCTTGCGCCGGCTCTGGCCTCTGGCTGGACGAGCAGTTCCAGGAGCAGAATGACGCCATGTGGCGGGAAGATCAGTGGCGGTTGCCGGACCTGGAGCATCTGCTGGATGAGAAGGACAGCGCTGCGTGATTGTGCTGGATACCAATGTCGTATCCGCCATCACGTCGCGGCTGCCACCGCAGCCGGTCATCCATTGGCTGAATGGCGTTCCGATTGCGGAACTGGCCATCACCAGCATCAATCTGTTTGAAATGCGGTTCGGGATCGAATTGTTGAAAGACCCGGTCGCACGCGAGCGATTGGCGCTTCGGCTAAACTGGTTTCTGGAACGCTTCATCGGCAACCGCGTGTTGCCATTGAATGCACGCAGTGCGGAGGCCACGGCAATTCTGGCGGGAAGGCTGCAACGATCAGGCAGGCCTGTTGGCCGGGAAGACACCATGATCGCCGGCATCTGTCTGGCCCATGGGGCGACGCTAGCCACCCGCAACATCCGGCATTTCGCCGATGCGGGCGTGACGCTTGTCGATCCCTGGGCTGAACCGGCGGACACCTGACGCGTCCCCCTCAGAAGGCCGACATGGTGAAGGGCTCCAGCCCCGACAGGCGCATCACCGCATCCGGTGCTGCCGGCTGACGCGGCGGCACGCCCTGGACGGCCAGCGCGATGGCGCGGATATGGTCAGGCGTGGAGCCGCAGCAGCCGCCGACGATATTCACCAACCCATCCTTGGCCCAGCCGGCCAGATCGCCGGCCATATGCTCGGGCTTCTCGTCATACTGGCCGAATTCGTTGGGCAGGCCGGCATTGGGATAGGCGGACACGAACACGTCGGCCACGCGCGACAGTTCCTGCACATAGGGGCGCATCAGGTCGGCCCCCAGCGCGCAGTTCAGCCCGATGGAGAAGGGCTTCACATGGCGCAGGCTGTTCCAGAAGGCCTCCGTCGTCTGGCCGGACAGGGTGCGGCCGGACCGGTCGGTGATGGTGCCGGAGATCAGGACGGGCAGTTCCAGCCCCTTCTCCTCCAGCACCTCCTCAATCGCGAACACGGCCGCCTTGGCGTTCAGCGTGTCGAAGATGGTTTCCACCATCAGAACGTCGGCCCCGCCATCAATCAGGCCGGCCGTCTGTTCCTTGTAGGCCACCCGCAACTCATCGAAATCGACATTGCGGAAGCCGGGGTCGGTCACCACCGGGCTGATGCTGGCCGTGCGGTTGGTGGGGCCCAGCGCGCCGGCCACATAGCGCGGGCGGGTGGGATCGGCGGCCTCCGCCACGTCGGCGGCCTGGCGGGCCAGTTTCGCGCCTTCGACATTCAACTCATAGGCCAGATTCTCCATGCCGTAATCGGCCAGGCTGATGCTGGTGGAATTGAAGGTGTTGGTTTCGATGATGTCGGCGCCGGCATCCAGGTATTGCGCATGGATGTCATAGATGATCTTCGGCTGCGTCACCGACAGCAGGTCGTTGTTGCCCTTCACGTCGCGGTGCCAGTCCTTGAACCGTTCGCCGCGGTAATCTTCCTCTTGCGGGTTATGGCGCTGGATCATGGTGCCCATGGCGCCGTCGATCACCAGGATGCGCCGAAGGGCAATGTCACGCAGCCGCGACAGCCGTTCCGTCCTTGTCATCAACCCCTCCATCCAAACGCGGAAAAATACCGGTGGGCGCGCACGGCACCCCTGGCCCCGGTTCTAACCCGGCGCCGCCACGCATGCAAACATAAAGATATCTTTATGTGATGATGGCTGTCATGCCGATGGCGCCCACGGTGGGGGCGGGCGGTGGTGGGGCGTCGTCCCCTTTGCGGGTAGTGCCAGGCAGGCGGACCCGCGCGCGGGTGCCACCGCCGGACCGGTCCTCCATCTCCACCGTGCCGCCCAGGGGGCCGGCCACCAGCGTATAGACCATGTGCAGGCCCAGGCCCGTACGACCCTCCGCCCGGCCGGTGGTGGTGAAGGGCTCGAACAGGCGGGGGCGCACGGCGGCGTCCAGGCCGATGCCGTCATCCTCCACCACCAGCTCCACGGTCCCGTCCGGCGTCAGGCTGGCAGCGACGCGGATATGGCCGCCACGACCCTCGGGGAAAGCGTGGTCCATGCAGTTGGACAGAAGCTGCCCCAGCACCTGGGTCAAGGCCCCGCCATTGGTTTCCAGCACCAGACCGGGCTTGCTGTCCACGGTCAGGCGGATATTGGGGGCATCGGTGCGCACCTCCATGGCGGGGCGCAGCTCGTTCAACAGGTCATGCACATCCAGGCGGCGCAGCGTCTCGTCCGAGCGTTCGGTGGCGATCTGCTTGAAGCTCTGCACCACGGCGGCGGTGCGTTCCACGGTGCTGGTCAGCAGGCCCGCCGCCTCTTTCACCTCGGCCAGGAAATCGGTCAGCTGGCGCCGGGTCATGGTGCCGGCATTGATGGCCACCTCCGCCGCTTCCACCTGCTGGGCCAAGTGGGTGGCGGTGGTGAGCGCCGTGCCGACAGGGGTGTTGACCTCATGCGCCACGCCGGCGACCAGCCGGCCCAGGCTGGCCAGCTTTTCCGACTGCACGATGCGGTCCTGGGCCAATTGCAGCCGGTCGACGGTTTCCGACAGGTGCCGGGTGCGGTCAGCCACCTGGTCCTCCAGCGCGCCGTTCAGGGCGGCCAGCCTTGCATTGGACTGCTTGGCCTGGTCCAGCATGTGGCGCAGCCGGTCGATCAGCAAGGCAGCCTGCAGGAACAGCATGAAGCAGTATCCGGCCTCCATGATGCCGGTGAAGCCGACACGGTGGACCAGCGCCAGATTGGCGCAGCCCAGCACGGTCCAGGCGATGGCCATGGGCAGGGCCAGCGGCTGTCGCTGCCGGGCGGCCAGGACCGTGGCGCAGATCAGCGTCATCATGGACAGGATAAGGCCGATGGTGGCCGTCCAGGTCAGGAGCCAGGGGAACTGCAAGGTCCACAGGCTGGCCACCGGCACGGCCAGGATGAACAGGAAGGACGGCCAGGCCAGTTCCTTGCGCAAGCTGCCGGGGAACAGCAGGGTCGCACTGGCCAGACAGGACAGCCAGACGAAGGGGAACATCACATTGTTGAGAAAGCCCAGCAGCTGCCCCGGCAGGCTGTACAGAACCTCGCTGCCCAAGGGCGTGTTGGAGGTCAGCTGCACCAGCGCGATGGCCACCGACATGACGGAGAAGACCAGACATTCCCGGTCGCGCGGCCGCAACACATAGAGGATCAGGTACAGCAATCCGATGGACAGGCACAGTGACAGGAAGGCGGCCCGAAAGGCCAATTCCTGCTGCCAGTCGCCATACATGCTGTCGGCATCGCCCAGCAGCAGGGCGCGGGGAATGCCGCCATAGCCGCCGAAAGCCGACACCTGCACCGTGATGTCCAGCACCCCGTCGATGGGGCGGACGGCGGCGATGGCCTTCTGCCCGGCGCTGTTGGTGCTGCTCTCGTCCGGACCGACCTTGCCGGCATGGATGGCGCGTTCACCATTGACCAGCACATCCCAGGCCACGAAGCGCTGGTTGTGGCGCATGGCCAAGGGCGGTGCATCCTTGGGCAGCAGTACACGCAGATGATAGGTGCCGATACCTTCGGCAGCCAGCGGAATGCCGTCCACGCTCTGACTGGTCCAGCGGCCGGGCACGGCCAGCAGGGCGGGCCGCGGGGCGCTGCCGTCGGCAATATCCGACGGTGCCACCAGCCGGTCGCGCCAGAATTGCCAGTCGCCTTCCAGGAAAATCTGACCGCTATTGCGGAAATTCCAGCCACGCAGGTCCAGCACGCCGTCAACCGCCAGGGGACGCTGGTTCAGGGCCGCCGACAGGCCGGCCCAGAGGGTGGAGAGGATCAGTGCCGCGACCAGAGGCGCCCAGAACCAGCGCATCATACCGGAATGGCCCAAATAACGCCGCACGGCCATCTTTACGCACGATCCCACTTGCAAGGTTGTTCCAACCAACCTTGCGCCACTCGGCGCGCCGTTGCAATCCGCGCGTTTGCCGCGTCTGGCATTCAATTGCGCCTCTGGCAGCTTTTTGCGTCTACCCGTTGCACCGACCCGGGTGGCTGCTTATTTTCATGGCATGAGAAACCAACGCCGGCCGCACCCTCCGCTCGTTCCCCGCCTTTTTCGCCTGTCGGGCCTGGTGGCCGTCCTGCTGGTCACGGCGGGCGCGGCCAATGCCGCCTGCACGGACCCGGCGGCCGACGGGGTCAACTGGCGCCGCTGTTATCTGGATGGACGCGACCTGAAGGGGGTGGCGCTGGCCCAGGCGATGTTGCGCGAGGCGACGTTCCAGCGCAGCGATCTGTCGGATGCCAAGCTCACCAATGCCGATGCCTATCGCGCCAAGTTCCTGTCGGCCCGGCTGGACCGTGCCGTGCTGGACGGCGCCCGCCTGATCGAGGCCGATTTGACCCGTGCCGAGCTGGTGGGGGCCAGCCTGAAGGGCACGGACCTGCGCAATGCCAAACTGGTGGGGGCGGTCATGAAGGGCGCCGACCTGACCGGCGCCCGGCTGGAAGGGGCTGACTTGCGCAATGCCGACCTGACGGGGGCCCGCTGGACCGATGGCCGCGCCTGTGGCGAAGGCTCGGTCGGGCAGTGCCACTGAGGTCCTGGTCTCAGCCCTCCAACGCCTCGTCGGGATGGGGGAAGTACAGCTGGTTGCCGCTGGGGTCGGTGATGACCAGCAGGGGCCGGCCCCAGAACTCATCAGCCTGTTCCACCTCCTTGTTGGTCAGCCGTTCCTTCAGCAACGCGAACTCATCCTTGTGGAGCGCGGTATAGAGCACGCCGGTACCATTCTTGTCCGGCCATTGGTCAGTAAGGAGAATGGCGCAGCCATCGCCGTTGCTGACGCCAGCCACCCGTGCCCGTCCGTCCTCCTCATACCGCATGTTGAGGATGAAGCCGAGGCGGTCGATATAGAAGTCGATCGCGGCTTCGACGTCGGTGACGAAAAACAGTGTGCTGGATGTCCACTGTTTCATGTCTATTTCCATTGGCAGCTAGTGGGTAGATATTCTTGCCACGGGATCGGAAGGGCCGTCCAGACGTAACGATTGATGGGTATTTTCTAAAATTGTATACATTAAATCGTATAATATCTTCACCGCATCGTTGACGCAGAGAGTAGTAAAAGACATATTGCAACCCGCTTTCATGGCTAGTCGGGTCGATCATATGTTCTCCGTGGGTCACGGCGCGGACCATATCACCATCGCGCTCAGCGAGGGGTTTCTGTGCTTCCACCTGTCGGGGGATGTGACGTCCGCCGATATCGAGACCGCCTTGGGTCTGGCGGCGGTCGATGGCATGCTGCGGCCGGATAATCTGGTGCTGGTGGATATCCGCAAATTCACCGGCTCCATCGACTGGGGCATGATCCGTGACATGCGCCGTTTCGCGCCGTGGGTTCAGGGGCGGCCGACGGGCCTGCGCTGCGCCTATCTGCTGCCGGAAGGGTTCGCCAGCTTCGTCACCATCCTGGCCAGCTTCTATCCCGGTGCCAAGCACCGCGCCTTCCGGGATGAGGGGCCGGCCCTGCGCTGGCTGGCGGAGAGTCGTCGCCAAGCCGCTTGAAGGGCATGGCCCCCCCGCCGGCATTGCCGCTGGCGGGCGGGCCCGGAGGTCGGTAAAAGGCTGGCAGCCTGTTGAAATACCGTCCGGAACCCATCCAATGGCCCTGATCACCCCTCGCACCCCGCCCGGCACCATGGAACTGCTGCCGCGTCGGCAGATCGCGTTTCAGCGCATGCTGGACACCATCCGCCGCAATTACGAACGGTTCGGCTTCATTCCGCTGGAGACGCCGGTGTTCGAGGTGGCGGATGTACTTCTGTCCAAGTCGGGCGGGGAGACGGAGAAGCAGGTCTATTTCGTGCAGTCGACGGGGGCCATCGAACAGGGTCACAAGCCCGATCTGGCCATGCGCTTCGACCTGACCGTGCCGACCGCCCGCTATGTGGCGCAGTATGAACGCGAGCTGGCCTTCCCCTTCCGCCGTTACCAGATGCAGCGCGTCTATCGCGGCGAACGGGCGCAGAAGGGGCGTTATCGCGAATTCTACCAGTGCGACATCGATGTGATCGGCAAGGACAGCCTGCCTGTGGCCTATGATGCGGAAATGCCGGCCGTGATCTATGCGGTGTTCACGGACCTGAATGTCGGGCCGTTCCAGATCAATTTCAACAACCGCAAGATCCTGCTGGGCATGTTCGAGGCGCTGGGGGTCACCGATCCCGGCATCCGCACCCTGGTGCTGCGCCAGGTGGACAAGCTGGACAAGCTGTCGCGTGAAGACGTGTTGGCCCTGTTGACGGCGGAAGGGATCGCCCTGTCGGCCGAACAGGCGGCGTCGGTGCTGGACATGATCGGTTTCAGCGGGCCGTCGGCGGACACGCTGGCCCACCTGAACCGCCTGGGCTTGGACAATCAACTGTTCAAGGAAGGTGTGGACGAGTTGACCCAGGTCGTGGGTGCGCTGAAGGCGTTCGGCGTGCCGGAAACGCATTGGCGCATCAATCTGGCCATCGCGCGGGGCCTGGATTACTACACCGGCACGGTCTATGAGACGTTCCTGACCGACCATCCGTCGTTGGGCTCGGTCTGTTCCGGCGGACGGTATGAGAATCTGGCCGGGCTTTATACCAAGTCCAAGCTGCCGGGCGTGGGCATTTCCATCGGCCTGACGCGCCTGTTCTATGCGCTGGAACAGGCCGGCATCGTCAAGGATGGCGACAGCAGCGTGCAGGCGCTGGTGACGCAGTTCGATCCGGCCCTGCTGACCGACTACCTGTCCATCGGTGCCGAGCTGCGCGCGGCCGGCGTCAATACGGAGATCTACCTGTCCCCCGACAAGCCGGCCAAGCAGTTCAAATATGCCGACAAGGCCGGCATCCGCTATGCCGTCATCATGGGTGGCGACGAGAAGGAGAAGGGCGAAGTCCTGGTCAAGGATATGGCCGCAGGCAGCCAATCCGCGGTGAAGCGCGAAGAGTTGGCGGCTTGGCTGAAGGGTGTAGTCGGCTAATCGCACGACAATGAAGGTGGCGCATGTCGCCACCTTCAATCGCCATTCTCACCACTTCATTGCCGCATTCCCACCGCGCAACAGCCGCACCCTAGCAAATCCGCCATTCTCCGGCTTGGCACGGCGGTTGCTTTTACCCTGGTCAGAACCAACCGACGCCATCGGAGCCTGACCATCATGTCGCTGAAGCCCTTCCTGCTTGCCACCGCCCTGACCCTGACGGCCCTGCCGGTGCTGGCCTTCGGGCCGCAGGATTTCTCCGCCAAGGAGGTTTCCGTCCAGGGTGTGGTCGGCCGGCTGGAGGTGAAGGTGGACAGCAATGTCTCCAAGGTCACCGCCAGCGTCACCGGTCCCGCCCGCTGGGTGGATCTGGTGGAGGTCCGGCTGGAGGGTGGTGACCTGGTGATCCGCCAGAAGGAGGCGTCGCGGGAGCGCCGCTGGCGCGAGCAGGAGGATTGGGTGACTGTCCAGGTCACCGTACCGGCCGGCACCAAGCTGGAGATCGATGATTTCGCCGGTGAGGGCATTGTCGGCGACCTGCGCGGCGCCTTTTCCGTCGATGGCATGAATTCCGGCAAGCTGACGGTCGGTCGCGTCACCACGGCCAGCATCGGTATCGACGGGTCGGGCGATGTGAAGCTGGGCGATGTCGACCGCGATGTCAGCCTGGAAATCAATGGCAGCGGCTCCATCGTCACCGGCCGCACCGCCGGCAAGACCGAGCTGGAGATCAACGGGTCGGGTGAGATCACGCTGGCTCACGCCAATGGCCCGATCAGTGCCGAGATCAACGGGTCCGGCGATATCCGCATCCAGTCCGGCGTGGCCGACCCGCTGGCCGTGGAGATCAACGGCTCCGGCTCGCTGCTGCTGGACGGCGTGGCCCGCAACCAGAGCATCGAACAGTCCGGCTCCGGCAATGTGAAGGTCACCGGCCGGACCAGTTAATCATTCCCTCAGGCGCCGGGCGCCGCCATCCGGCGGCTTGGCTTACGCGGGCATGGGCCGGCGGTCGCCGGCCTCCAACGGTCATGGGCAATGACCGTTGGCACTACCCAGAATCCAAACGGTTTCACCGCCCCAACCGGGCGGGACCGGCACCATCTTGCCTGAATGAACCGGGGCCACGGGGGGCCTTCAACCATGCGCAAGCTTGCTTCCATCCTTCTCTCCACCATCGCGCTGTCGGCCTTTGCCAGTGCTGCCTGGGCGGAAAGTTCGGGTCCGATGCGTTTCGACGGGACCAGACTGACTGTCCGCGATGTGATCGGCGAGGTGCGGGTCACTGTCGATCCGTCGGCCCGCGGCGTGACGGTGACCATCGATGCCAAGGCGGAGGAGTTTCCGTTGCTGTCGGCCAAGGCCGGTAACGACGGGGTCATCGTGGCCCGGTCGCGTCCGCCGGAGAAGAAGCGGCGCGAATGGAACGTGCAGGAGAATGAGGTCACCATCACCGTCACCCTGCCCAAGGGGACAGCCATCCATATTGACGACATGATCGGCAAGCTGGATGTGGGTGATCTGGATGGGCCGCTGACGGCGGACATCCGCTCGGCGGTCGATATCAAGGCCGGCCGCCTGTCCAGCGCCCGCATCGACGTGGCGGGGGCCGCCGGCATCGATACCGGTGACATTGCCGGCAAACTGGAACTGAACATCGCCGGGGCGGGCGACGTGGATATCGGTACCGTGCGACAGGGTGCTGATATCCGTATCGCCGGCTTCGGCAATGTCGATGTCGCCGGCGTCAAGGGACCCGTCTCCGTGAGGGTCAGTGGCGTCGGCGACGTCGATCTCAACAAGGGCGACGTCGACCTGCTGGACGTTTCCGTCTCCGGTTTGGGTTCGGTCGCCTTTGAAGGGCAGGCCAAGGAACGGCGGATCAGCTCGTCGGGCATGGCCAGCGTCAAGGTGAACGGCAAGAAGGTTTCGGGCTGAGGGCGGGGCGGCCGGGGAAGCCATTGCCCCCGGCAATCCTCTCTCGTACAAGTGGCGCAAACGCCCGCCGATCCGAGAGCGCCCGCATGTCCTCCCCCCATCGCCTGACCGCCGTCGATGAATTGAGCCTGGAGGCGGCGGCTGCCGACCATGCCGCCCTGGTGGCGGAGATCCATCATCACCGCGCGCTCTATTACGCCAAGGACGCGCCCGCCCTGACAGATGCGGAATATGACAGGCTGGAACAAAGGCTGGCGGCCATCGAGGCACGGTTTCCCGAACTGATGACGGCGGACAGCCCGACCCAGACGGTGGGGGCCGCCCCATCGTCAGGATTCGGCAAGGTCAGGCATGCCGTTCCGATGCTGTCGCTTGCCAACGCGTTCGAGGATGCGGATGTCAGTGATTTTGTGGGCCGTGTCCGCCGCTTCCTGAACCTGTCCGATGAAACGGCGGTGGCCTTCGTGGCGGAGCCCAAGATCGACGGGCTGTCGCTGTCGCTGCGCTATGAGAAGGGCAGGCTGGTCCAGGCCGCGACCCGTGGCGACGGGGCGGAAGGGGAGGATGTGACGGCGAATGTCCGCACCATCCGCGACATCCCGCATGAGTTGCAGGGCGACGCCCCCGATCTGGTGGAGGTGCGGGGCGAGGTCTATATGACCCGCGCCGATTTCATGGAATTGAACAAGGCACAGGCGGAGAAGGGCGACAAGGTCTTCGCCAATCCCCGCAACGCCGCCGCCGGTTCCCTGCGCCAGCTAGATAGCAGCATCACCGCCGGAAGGCCCCTGCGCTTCTTTGCCTATGCCTGGGGCGCCCTGTCGGCACCGCTGGGCGCGACGCAGTGGCAAAGCCGGCAGCGGCTGGGCGATTTCGGCTTCACCCTGTCGGCCCCGTCGCGCCTGTGCACGGGGGCCGACGAACTGCTGGAATATTACCGGGAGATCGGGCGCAGCCGCGCCGAGCTGCCCTTCGACATCGATGGTGTCGTCTACAAGGTGGACAGCCTGGCCCTGCAGGAACGGCTGGGCTTCATCTCCCGCTCCCCGCGCTGGGCCACGGCCCACAAATACCCGGCGGAGCAGGCGACGACGCGGCTGAACAATATCACCATCCAGGTGGGCCGTACCGGCGCCCTGACGCCGGTGGCGGAGCTGGAGCCGGTGAATGTCGGCGGCGTGGTGGTCAGCCGCGCCACCCTGCACAATAAGGACGAGATCGAGCGTAAGGATGTCCGCGTCGGCGATCTGGTCATCGTGCAGCGGGCCGGCGACGTGATCCCGCAGATCGTCGGCTTCGTGGCGGAGCCCGGGCGGGAACGGGCCGAACCCTATGCCTTCCCCGAATGCTGTCCTGAATGCGGTTCCATCGCCGTGCGGGAGGAGGGGGAGGTGGTAACCCGCTGCACCGGCGGCCTGGTCTGCCCGGCCCAGGCGGTGGAGCGGCTGCGCCATTTCGTGTCGCGCAACGCGTTCGACATTGAAGGGCTGGGGATCGAGCGTATCCAGCTGTTCTTCGAGCAGGGGCGCGTGAAGCAGCCGGCCGACATCTTCACGCTGGAGAGCCGTGAGGAGGAAAGACTCGACCGGCTGGTCAGCATGACCGGCTTCGGCAAGAAATCGGTGGAGAAGCTGTTCGCCGCCATCGAGGCGCGGCGCACCATCGCGCTGGACCGGTTCATCTTCGCGCTGGGCATCCGCCAGATCGGGGAGGCGACGGCCAAGCTGCTGGCCCGCGCCTATCGCACGGCGGATAACTGGCAAGCCCGCATGATCGCCGCCGCCGCCGAGCGGGCGGAAAAGCGTGAGGAGAAGAAGCCGGAACTGGTGGGCGAGGCCTATGCCGAACTGTGCGGGATCGAGCAGATCGGCGTCAGCGTCGCCGACGACCTGACCGACTTCTTCCGCGAACAGCATAATCTGGACGCGCTGGCAGCATTGCTGGCGCAGGTGAGGCCGGTGGAATATGTGCCGCCAGCCGCCGCCGCCACGTCACCCGTGGCGGGCAAGACAGTGGTGTTCACAGGCACCCTGGTCACCATGGGCCGGTCGGAGGCCAAGGCCAAGGCGGAGGCGCTGGGCGCCAAGGTCGCCGGTTCCGTCAGTGCCAAGACCGATTATGTGATCGTCGGTGCCGATGCCGGGTCGAAGGCCGCCAAGGCCCAGGAACTGGGCGTGACCATCCTGACCGAAGAGGAATGGGCGGCGCTGATCGGGGGGTAAAGGAGCCGGGATGGGGCCGGTGCGGCGCGCCTCAGCAGGGCAGCAGGTTTGCCGGCTCGATATCGCGCAGGCCACCCGCAGGCAGGCTGGCGGTCTGGTAATAGGAGACGGCGAACAGGTCCAGTTCCAGTGACAGGCTGCGCCGGCCGCAGCGGCGGGCAATGCCGGATATCAGGGTTTCCAACGAAACCCCCTCCAGCACGGCGATATCCTCCAGCGCGTCCCAGCATTCCTGGCTGATGCAGGCACTGACGCGCCGCCCATCGACGGTGAATTCACGCCGCCGCTGTTCGTAGGAGGTCTGCCCCAGAATGCGCAGAAGATTCTGCACCGGTCGGGAACCCTGCTTGGTTAATCGACACCATATTTATACAGGCACTGGCGTTGGAACGCAAAAGCCGATCAGTATATTTCGTATACGTTCCGAACGGCGGAGCCAGTCGTTAAACGCAGGCCCCGTCTCGTGCTTCACGTAACCCGTCGCGCGCCAGCTGGTCGGCGCGTTCATTTTCCACATGGCCGGCATGGCCCTTGACCCAGTGGAATTCGACGGTGTGGCGGGCGACCAGCGCGTCCAGGCGGCGCCACAGATCCTCGTTCTTCACGGGGTCCTTGGCGGCCGTCTTCCAGCCATTCTTCTTCCAGCCATGGATCCAGGTGGTGATGCCGTTCTTCACATACTGGCTGTCGGTATGCAGCCGCACGGGCACCGGCCGCTTCAGGGATTCCAGGGCGCTGATGGCGGCCATCAGTTCCATGCGGTTGTTGGTCGTGTCGGGTTCCCCGCCCTTCAGTTCCTTCTCTGTGCCGTTCCAGCGCAGCAGCACGCCCCAGCCACCGGGGCCGGGATTGCCCGAACAGGCACCGTCGGTGAAGGCGTCGATCACATTGTCCGTCACGGCCGCACCCTCCATCACCGGTCCAGCCCGTAATCGGCGACGTGGCGGATCTGCTGATGGAAGCGCAGCTTGTGCAGATATTCCAGCGGGTCCTTGCGCTTGACCATGGCGCCGGCCGGGGTGTTCAGCCAGTCATAGAGGCGGGTCAGCAGGAAACGGATGGCGCTGCCGCGCGCCAGCACCGGCAGGGCCGCACGCTCCATGTCCGACAGCGGTCGCACCCGGTCATAGCTGGCCAGCAGCATCCGCGCCTTGGTGACATTGAACGACCCGTCCGCCTCGAAGCACCAGGCATTCAGGCAGATGGCCACGTCATAGGCGAACAGGTCGTTGCAGGCAAAATAGAAATCGATCAGGCCCGAGAGCTTGCCGTCGCTGAAGAACACATTGTCGGGGAACAGGTCGGCATGGATGATGCCGGCCGGCAGGTCCCGGGGCCATGCCCCTTCCAGATAATCCAGCTCGGCCGCCAGCGCGTCGGCCAGGCCCGGCTTCACCTCGTCCGCGCGCCAGCGGGCGGCCTCGAACAGGGGGCGCCAGCCGGAAACCGACAGCGAATTGCGCCGGGTGATGGTGAAGCCCTCCCCCGCCAGATGCAGGCTGGCCAAGCCGCCGCCCAGACCCGCGCAATGCTCGGCCAGGATGCGCCGCGGCCACATGCCCTTCAGGAAAGTGACGATGACGGCGGGCCGGCCGCACAAGCTGCGCAGCGCGACGCCGTCGGTGCCGGCCACCGGCTGCGGGCAGGTCAGGCCGCGGGCCGCCAGATGGTCCATCAGGCCCAGGAAGAAAGGCAGGTCCGCCGGGTCCACGCGCTTTTCATACAGCGTCAGGATATAGGGACCCTTGTCGGTCACCAGCAGGAAGTTGGAATTCTCCACGCCCTCCGCGATGCCCTTGCAGGACATCACCGCGCCCAGATCATACTGGGCGACGAACGCGCGGACATCTTCGTCGGAGACTTCGGTATAGACGGCCATGGCCGGATGGGTAGCGGGTTCCGCCGGCCGGGTCAATATCGACCCGGTGCGGCGGAACCACCAATGCCAGCTTACGCCGCATTCAGCGCCGGATAGTCCAGATAGCCCTTTTCATCCCCGCCATAGAAGGTGGCACGATCAGCGCTGGCCAGTGGGGCATCAAGACGGAAGCGCTCGACCAGATCCGGATTGGCGATGTAGGGAACGCCGAACGCGATGGCGTCGGCCGCACCCTCCAGGATCAGCCGGTCACCCACGTCACGCGTGATGCCGCCATTCAGGATGAAGGGCCCCTTGAATGTCCGGCGCAGCAGGCCGGCCACGCGGGTGGCGCTAGGCGGCGGGCTCATCATATGGTCATCGACCAGCGGTTCGATCACATGCAGGAAAGCCAGATCGAAGCGGTTCAACTGTTCGGCGGCATAGCCGAAGGTGGCTGCCGGGTCGCTGTCCGACATGTTGTGATAGGCGCCGTTCGGGCTGAAGCGGATGCCCACGCGCCCGCCGCCCAGCACATCGGTGACGGCTTCCACCACCTCCAGCATGAAGCGGTTGCGCCCTTCCACCGACCCGCCATAGCGGTCGGTGCGCTGGTTCGACCCGCTGCGCAGGAACTGGTCGATCAGATAGCCATTGGCGCCATGCAGTTCCACCGCGTCGAATCCGGCCGCCCTGGCATTCTCGGCCGCCTTGGCGAAGTCGGCGACGATGGACGATATCTCGTCCGTTTCCAGCGCACGCGGCGTCTCATAGTCCAGCATACCCTCCGGCGTGAAGGCCTGGCCGTCGGGCTTTATGGCGCTGGGCGCCACGGGAAGGGCGCCGCCCGGCTGCAACACCCGGTGCGACAGCCGGCCGACATGCCAGAGCTGGGCCGCGATGCGCCCGCCGGCCGCATGCACGGCATCGGTCACGTCGCGCCAGCCAGCCACCTGCTCAGGGCTGAAGATGCCGGGCGTGAAGGCATAGCCCTGGCCCTGCTGGGTGATCTGGGTGCCTTCGGTGATCAGCAGGCCGGCGCTGGCGCGCTGCACATAATATCTCGCCGTGGCCTGGGTGGCGACATCGCCCTTGCCGGCGCGCGACCGGGTCATGGGCGCCATGATGACGCGGTTGGGCAGGTCGAGTGCGCCCAGGCGCAGCGGCGAAAGCAGGTTGGTCTGGCTCATGTGGGAAAACCCCGAAGCAGGAAGTTGCGGCGCGTCACGACCGTTTGCGGCGGCGCACCATGGTTCATGCATCCAGGTGTAGCGACGCCGGTGATCGCGACAAGTGACGGCGGTCACCGGCCGCATTTCGTTATGAAACCGTGACAGGCATGCATGACCATTCGCATTTCGCGTGCGATGCGATAGGATAGATTGCGGGCCGCCTCCGTGCCCGCGCCACATCACACGAGAAGATGGTTTCGCTCGAACTCGCTGCGGTCCTGTTCCTGATCCTGTTGAACGGGTTCTTCGCCATGTCGGAACTGGCCGTGGTCTCGGCCCGCAAGATCCGGCTCCAGCAGATGGCCGAAGAAGGCAGCCGTGGCGCCAGAACCGCGCTGGCCCTTCAGGAAGATCCCTCCCGCTTCCTGTCCACGGTGCAGATCGGCATCACGCTGATCGGCGTCATCAATGGCGCCGTGGGCGGCGCCACCCTGGCCGACCGGCTGGCCCCAGTGCTGGACGCCGTTCCCGCCCTGGCCGGCTATGGGGAAACGATGGCCATCGCGCTGGTGGTCATGGCCATCACCTACCTGTCGCTGATTGCCGGCGAACTGGTGCCCAAGCGCATCGCGCTGAACAATGCCGAAGCCATCGCCAGCTTCGCCGCCCCCATCATGCGCTCGCTGTCGCGCGCCACGGCCCCCTTCGTCTGGCTGCTGGGTGCCAGCACCGAAGCCATGCTGAAGCTGCTGCGCGTGCCGGAGAAATCCGAGCAGATGGTGACGGAAGAGGAGGTGAAGAGCCTGATCGCCGAAGGCACGGCCACCGGCGTGTTCGATCCCGGCGAGAAGCGGATGATCGAGGGCGTGATGCGCCTGGCGGACCGCACGGTCCGTTCCATCATGACGCCGCGCCCGGAAGTGATGTGGCTGGACATCGATGACGAGCCGGAAAACATCAAGCGCGAGATCCGTGAAACCAGACACAGCCGCTTCCCCGTCTGCCGGGGTGATTTCGACGATGTCATCGGCGTCATCCATACCAAGGACCTGCTGCACCGCCTGCTGCTGGGCGGGACGTTCGAGCTGCGCGCCGATGTGCGCGACGCCCTGGTCGTGCATGACGGCACGGAGGTCATGCGCCTGCTGGACCTGTTCAAGAAGTCGGGCGAGCAGATGGCCATCGTCGTGGATGAGTATGGTACGGTGGAGGGCATCACCACCCTGACCGACGTGCTGGAAGGCATCGCTGGCGAACTGCCCGACGAGGGCGGGGAGGATAGCGACATCGTCCGGCGCGCGGATGGCTCGCTGCTCATCGACGGCATGATGGCCGTGGAGGAAGTGGAGGCGCATCTGGGCCTGAAGAGCCTGCGTGACGAGGATAGCGGCTATCACACGCTGGCCGGCTTCCTGCTGTTCAAGCTCGGCCGCATCCCCACCGCCGGGGAATATGCCGATCATGACGGCTACCGGTTCGAGGTGGTGGACATGGATGGACGGCGCATCGACAAGGTACTGGTGATCCCCACGTCCGACGCCTAGTGCGCCCTTCCGGGCGCCGCCGCCGGCGCCATGCATTCGCCCCGTTTTAAGGCCCTGTGGCGGATGATGCGACCTACAGGCTGCTGCATCATCCCTGAAATCGCCGCAATGCGGGCGCATCAGCTTGTCCGGTCGGTGACCCGGCCCTATCCTGGCCGCCGATCCCTGAAAACGCCGTTGCCGGACCTGTCGCCTTGAGCACCCTGAACGCCCCGCCCCGTTTCCGTCCCGCCGCCGCACCGGCCAAGCGCAGCCCGCCCGGTTCGCCGCCCGGCGGCAACGGCAATGGCGGCGGCGGTCCTGGCGCCGGCGGTCCGCCCCGGGAGCCGGAGAAGGGCAAGACCCCGCGCAAGGCCAAGGCGGGGCGCAAGACCTGGGGCCAGCGCATCCTGTCCGGCCTGATCGTCACCGGCATCTGGGGCGTGATCGTGGCCGCCGGCACTGTGGCCTATGTCGCCCATGACATGCCCAGCATATCCGAAGTGGCCACGGCGACGCGCCGCCCGGCCATCACCCTGGTGGCGCTGGACGGCACGGAGTTCCAGCGGTTGGGCGATCTGCGCGGGGAAACGCTGGATGCCAGCGAACTGCCCAAGCATTTCATCCAGGCCCTGGTGGCGACGGAGGACCGGCGCTTCTTCAGCCATTTCGGCGTCGATCCTCTGGGCATCCTGCGCGCGGCCTATGCCAACCATCAGGCGGGCCGCACGGTGCAGGGCGGTTCCACCCTGACCCAGCAGCTGGCCAAGAACCTGTTCCTGACGCCCGACCAGAATTTCAAGCGCAAGGCGCAGGAAGCCCTGCTGGCGGTGCAGCTGGAGGCGACCTACAGCAAGGATCAGATCCTCACCGCCTATCTGAACCGCGTCTATCTGGGTGCCGGCACCTTCGGCGTCGATGCCGCCGCCCGCACCTATTTCAACAAGTCGGCACGTAACCTCAGCCTGCGCGAATCGGCCATCATCGTGGGGTTGCTGAAGGCGCCGTCCCGCTATGCGCCTACCGCCAGCCTGAACCGCGCCACCCAGCGCATGGGCGTGGTGCTGCGCGCCATGCTAGACGAGGGCTATATCACCCCGGCCCAGTATGATGCCGCCATGGCCGTGCCGCCCGTGCCGGCCCGCAAGCAGGATGAGGATGGCGACGGCCGCTATTTCGCGGGCTGGGTGGCCGACCAGCTGCCGGCCTTCGTCGGCGCCGATCATGGCGACCTGGTCGTCTACACCACCTTCGACCCCGGTCTGCAGCGCATGGCCGAGCAGAAGGTGGTGGAGATGCTGAAGGGACCGGGGGCCGAGGCCAAGGTCAGCCAAGCCGCCGCCTTGGTCATGACGCCCGATGGCGCCATCCGGTCGATGATCGGCGGCCGGGATTACAGCAGCAGCGAGTTCAACCGCGCCACCCAGGCCCTGCGCCAGCCCGGCTCCGCCTTCAAGCCTGTCGTCTATCTGGCGGCGCTGGAGGAAGGGTGGGGCGAGGATAGCACCATCCTGGACGCGCCCTATCGCAAGGCCAAATGGAACCCCGGCAATTATGACGGGCGCTTCCGGGGCGATGTCAGCCTGCGCGACGCGCTGGCCCATTCGCTGAACACCGCCACCATCCGGCTGGCGGAAGCCGTGGGCATCGACAATGTCCGCCATGCCGCCAAGCGCCTGGGCCTGACCACGCCCATGCGCCGCGACCTGTCGCTGGCGCTGGGCACGTCGGAGGTGACGCTGCTGGACCTGACCGGCGCCTATGCCACGCTGGCCAATGGCGGGGAGGCGGTGATCCCCTATGGCATCCTGGAAATCCGCGACGCGGGCGGCGGCATCCTCTATCAGCGCCAGGGATCGTCGGCCGGCTTCGCCGTGGCCGCCCCGCATGTGGAGGCGATGAACCGCCTGCTGTCGGGCCCCGTCACCTATGGCACCGGCAAGGCCGCCATGCTGGACCGGCCCACTGTGGGCAAGACCGGCACCACCCAGGATTACAAGGATGCCTGGTTCATGGGCTATACCGCCGATCTGGTGGGCGGCGTCTGGCTGGGCAATGATGACGGCGCACCGATGAAGAAGGTCACGGGCGGCGGCCTGCCGGCCAAGCTGTGGCATGCCATCATGATGGATGCGCATCAGGGCCTGCCGGCCCGTGGCCTGCCGGGCCTGGGTGGCGCACCGGCGGTGGCGGCGCTGGACGAGCCGACGGCCATGGCCGCCGAACCCGCGTCCGAACTGCCGGCCGATGGCAGCATCGTGCAGACAGCGGAAGGGGCTCCCCCGCCGGAGCCGCCGCCCGCCCAGGAGGGCGGTGATCCCATCGGCGATCTGCTGCGCCGCCTGACGGGACGATGACGCCACGCCCGTAGGTCAGGGCTCGCCTCCGGCTCGACCTGACCTACAGATAGTGTGAATTTTCGCGAAAGATTCGTGATCGGCCAGTTTCACAAGCCCCCAGCCCAGCCGGGTTGGGGGCTTTTTCAATTCCGCGACCGCGCCGGTGGTGGATTTCGCCACTCCTTTGCTGATGTCGCCATCTTCACCAGTCCCGCCGATCGGTGTGTTGGTGAAGAATGGCGGAAATCCGCCATTCTTGGGCGGCGGCAGCACTTGGCACGCTCCTTGCTTTTATGTCGTCATGGCTGAAACGGCCACCGACATTCGAACCCGATGGAGATAACGATGACCACCATGACCTTCTTCGCCAAGCGCGCCGCCCGCACTGCCAAGGTTACCGGCGACCTGAACTTGGCCTCGCTGACCGAGATGGTGCCGGTCCTGGTCGCTGCCCTGGCCGCGGTCATGATGCTGAACCTGATGCTCTGATCACCGTCCCGCCAAATCCCACTCTACCCTGTTCAGAAGGAGCCCCAAAATGGGCCTGATCGATCGCCTCGGTGATGTCATCAACGCCAACCTGTCCAGCCTGCTGGACCGGTCGGCGGACCCGGAGCAGACGCTGAACCAGGCGATCCGGGAGATGGAGGACACGCTGTCCGAAGTGCGCTGCGGCACCGTACGCATGATCGCGGAGAAGAAGGAACTGGCCGCCAACTGGCGCGCCGCCGAGTTCGAGATGCTGGAATGGGAGCGCAAGGCGGAGATCGCCCTGTCCCACAGCCGCGAGGACCTGGCCCGCGCCGCCCTGGGCGCCAAGGAGGAGATCCGCCGCGCCGCCGCCCCGGCCGAGGCGGAGATCAAGGCCCTGGAAACCGCGATCTCGCGGATGACGGAAGATGCCCGCGCCCTGGAGGACAAGCTGGCCGAGGCGCATGCCCGCCGCCGCAGCC
Organism: Niveispirillum sp. GW835-FHT14G11; assembly: GCF_058793615.1. Taxonomy (NCBI): domain Bacteria; kingdom Pseudomonadati; phylum Pseudomonadota; class Alphaproteobacteria; order Rhodospirillales; family Azospirillaceae; genus Niveispirillum; species Niveispirillum sp. GW835-FHT14G11. The sequence continues at coordinate 341,617 of NZ_JBXAFZ010000003.1, read as the reverse complement.
TGGCCGCCCGCTATCGCGGTGCCGTCGACCGGCTGCGGGCCCGCAGCAGCCTGTATGATGGCCGCCTGGACGAGGCACTGGCCCGTAGCCGCGAGCTGGAACGCGAGATCGACCATGTGGAAGCCGCCGGCGACGCCCTGTCCATGGGGCGCCCGCGCAGCCTGAAGGACGAGTTCGCGACGCTGGAGGCCAAGGGCCGGATCGAGGACGAACTGGCCGCGCTGCGTAAGCGGGTGGCCGAGCGCAACGGCAACAACGCTGCCTGAAGAGATTGAGCCTACCCCTGGCGCCGGTGAGGGCGACGGGGTCCCGACAGACAGATGGAATGATGGAGAGAAACGTGAGCCGCTATAACCGCCATTTCGACCGCTTCACCAGCCGCTTCCAGGGTGGCAAGCTCTACAAGGACAGTGTCAACGGCATCCTGTTCGGCGTCTGCGCCGGTGTTGCCGACTGGCTGGGGATCAGCCGCCTGTGGGTGCGCATCGCCGCCGTGCTGAGCATGATCTTCCTGGGCGGCACCACCATCATCGCTTACTTCGTGGCGGCCCTGGTCCTCTCCAACCGCCCGGCTGCGGCCAAGTATGACCGCTATGCCCGTGCCTTCGGTGAGGATTACCGGGAGTGGCGCCGTTAACAACGGCGCCGCCCCTGACGCGAGTAAACAGGCGGGCCCCTTGTGACCCGCCTTTTTCTACTCTGCCGCCGCCTTGAACGGTCGCAAGGGCCGGGCGTTGCGGCCGGCGGGGGAGATTTCGGCGACGCTCCAGGGCCGTTTGGCGCCCAGCGCCTCCGCCACGGCCAGCCCGGCCGACAGCCCATCCTCATGGAAGCCGTAGCCCAGATAGGCGCCGCAGAACCAGGTGCGCCGTACCCCCTGGATACGGGCGAAGCCACCCTGGGCGTGGACGGCGGCGGCGTCGAACATGGGATGGTCGTAGATGAATTCCCGGATGCGGTATTCCGGACGCGGCGGCTGGATCGGGTTCAGGGTCACGAATAGCGGGTTCGCCTCGTCAATGCCCTGCAGCTCGTTCATCCAATAGGTGACGGCGACCTTGGCATTGCGGTCGCGGGTGTCACTGGCCAGATAGTTCCAGGCCGACCAGGCCTTGGGTCGCTTGGGCATCAGGGCCGGGTCGCGGTGCAGGTGGGCGCGGTTCAACTGATACCGGAAGGCGCCCAGCAACTGCTTTTCCTGCTCGTCGGCGTCGGTCAGCATGGACAGGGCCTGGTCGGCATGGGTGGCAATGACCGCATGGTCGAACTGGCTTTCCTGTCCGTGCGTATCGCGCAGCAGTACGCCGGCCGGCAGGCGCCGCAGGGCGATGATCGCCCGGTCGGCATGGAACCGCCCGGCCAGCGTATCGGCCAGGATACGCACATAGGTCCGGCTGCCGCCCTTGACCGTAAACCATTGCGGCCGGTTCTTGATCTTCAGCAGGCCGTGATTCTGGAAGAAGCGGATGAAGCTTTGCGCCGGAAAGGACAGCATCTCCGAAATGGTGGAGGACCAGATGGCCGCCCCCATGGGCAGCAGATGGTCATAGATGAAGCGATGGCCATAGCGGCCGGCATCCAGATACTCGCCCAGCGTCATGCCAATGGCCTTGGCATCGCGCAGCAGCTTGGGCGCCTGACGGTAGAAGCGCAGGATGTCGCGCAGCATCAGGTGATAGGTGGGCGACAGCAGATTGCGCTTCTGCGCGAACATGCCGGCCAGGTTGCTGCCCGAATATTCCAGGCGGCCGCGGTCCAGCGAGACGGCGAAACTCATGGTGCAGGGCCGCGACGGCACGCCCAGATGGGCGAACAGGGCGATCAGGTTGGGATATGTGCCGGCGTTGAACACGCTGAAGCCGGTATCCACAGTGATGCTTTGCCCATCCTTGCCCGTCACCTCCACGCTGTTGGAATGACCGCCCAGATCATCATTCTGTTCGAACAGGGTCACGTCATGCCCGTGCCGGTTCAACAGCCAGGCGGCGCTGAGGCCGGTGATGCCGGCACCGATGACCGCGATCCTCATAGCTCCCTTCCTTCACACCCGCTCCGCCGGGGTCCTTCACATCGGCTCCGCCGCATCGGTGCCCCGCATGGCGGCGAAGGCGTCCAGCGCGCGCTGTCGGCCCAGCGCATGGTCGATGACCGGGGCGGGATAGTCGCGGCCGAGCGAAATCCCGGCCCCGCGCAGCACCATCGGCGGTGCCGTCCACGGGGCATGGATATATTTGTCCGGCAAATGTTTCAGTTCGGGTAGCCATTGTCGCACATATCGCCCGTCCGGGTCGAATTTCTGCCCCTGCAGCATCGGATTGAACACCCGGAAATAGGGCGCGGCATCGGCACCGCAGCCGCCGATCCATTGCCAGCCCGCCGCATTGTTGGCCAGGTCGGCATCGACCAGCGTGTCCCAGAACCAGTTTTGTCCCGCCTGCCAGGGCAGCAGCAGATGCTTGACCAGCAAGGACCCAACGATCATCCGCACGCGGTTATGCATCCAGCCGGTGGTCCAGAGCTGGCGCATGCCGGCATCGACGATGGGATAGCCGATGCGCCCCTGCTGCCACGCCGCCAGGGCCGCATCATCGCGGGTCCAGGGGAAGCTTTCGAATTGCGGGGACAGGGGACGGTCTGGCAGGTGCGGGAAATGGTAGAGCAGCGAATGACAGAATTCCCGCCAGCCGATCTCGCGCAGGAAGCTGGCCATCTGCGCCTTGAACGCTTCCGTGCCCGCCGCGCCGGCCTTGCTGGCCGCATGCCAGACCTGGCGGGGGGAAATCTCCCCGAAATGCAGGTGCGGCGACAGGCGCGATGTGCCGTCGATCCCCGGCACATCGCGGCCAGCCGCATAGTGGGCCGCGCCATGGGCCAGGAAATGGGCCAGCCGGGCCGAAGCCGCCGCCTCTCCCACGCCCTCGCCATCCGCCCAGGTGCGGCGGAACCCACCGGCCCAGTCGGGACGGGTGGGCAACAGGGCCCAGTCGGACAGGCTGTCGCCGGCCGGCCGGCCGGGGCAGGGGGGCAGACGGTTCGGGGCGGGCAGGGGCGGTTCCGGGTTGGTCACCGACAGGCAGGCACGCCAATAGGGGGTGAAGACCTTATAGGCGGTGCCGGCCCCGCTCAGCACCTCCCACGGTTCGTTCAGCATCCCCGCCTTGAAGCTGGTGGCCTTGATCCGGCCCTTCAACGCCGCCTTCAGGCGCGAATCGCGGTCGATGGCAAACGGCTCGTAGCAGCGGTTCCAGACCACTTCCACCGCCCCCGTACGCGCCGCCAGATCCCCGATCACCGCGTCGCCCGGCCCGCGCAGCAGCAGCAGCGGGCTGCCCAGCCGTTCCAGCGCCGCCGACAGATGCGTCAGGCTGTGATGCATCCACCAGCGCGCCGCACCGCCCGCCTTCCACGCGCCCGGCGTGATGTCGTCCAGCACATAGACGGGCAGCACGGGCCTGCCGCTGGCGGCGGCATGGGCCAGGGCCGGGTTGTCGGCCAGACGTAGATCCTGGCGAAACCAGACGATGATAGGGGCTTGGCCGGTCATCGGCCGGGCTTGGCGCTGGCGGCTGCAATCTCCCGCCGCGTGGCGGCATCGGCCGACAGGCGGGTGCTGGGCAGGGGGAACAGCCGGCCGGTACCCAGCATCCAGGCCTGGAATGGCCGGTGCAGCAGGCCGGATATGGCTGGGTCCAGTACGTTGAGCCCGCCCGCATAGGCGCCGAAGGCCGGCAGGATCATCCGCCGTCCATCGCCGGCGAAACAGCGCGCGCTGATCCATTTGCCGCGCACCACCGTGGCGGCCTTGGGATGGTAATGGCCGGAGATTTCGCCCGCCGCCTGCGTCGGGTTGGTCGCCGCCTCATGCCGCAGGACCAGCGGGCCTTCGTGCAGCTCATCCGGCACGACGGTCCCGCCCCAGCCGGGCGGCGGTGCTGGATCATGATTGCCGGCAATCCAAACCCAGTCATGGGCCGCCGTCAGCGCCGCGATGCGCCGTCCGTCGGCGTCCGACACGCGGCCCGCCGCGTCGCGATCATGGAAGCTGTCGCCCAGGCAGATGACACGCGTCGGCTTCCAGACAGCACACAGCGCCTCCAGCCGCGCCAGGGTGGCGGCGGTATCGTAGGGCGGCAGGAACTGGCCATGCCGCGCGAAGGCCGACCCTTTCTCCAGATGCAGGTCGGCAACCAGCAGCCAGCCACGGGTGGGCCAGAACAGGGCACCGGCGGGGTCGGCCTTCAGCGTGGCGCCATTCAGCAGGATGTCCATCAGGCGGACCTCAATCCAGGGTGACTGTCCCGTCCTTGGCCAAGGGCCAATAGGGATTGAAGGCGATTTCCCAGTAATGGCCGTCGGGATCGGCGAACATGCCGCTATAGCCACCCCAGAATTGGTCGGCTGGCGCGCGCACCAGCCTTCCGCCCTGGGTCAAGGCGAAGGAAACCAGCCGGTCCACCTCTGCCTTGTCATGGACATTGTGGGCCAGCATGGTCGGGCCATGCGCCGCCTTGCCAGCGTCATCGCCGATCTCCTTGTCGTAAGCCGCCGCTTCCAGCAGGCCCAGCCCCATGCCGCCCATCTGGAAGAAGACGAAGGCTGGCTGGCTGCCGGATGCCGGCCGCCAGCCCAGCCCCTCGTAGAAGTTGCGCGAACGGGCCATGTCGGTGACGCGCAGGGTGACCAGGGTAATGCGCTGTTCCATGGCATGGCTCCTCGCTTCGGCTGTTGCCCATTCACCCACAGCGGCGGACAAACCGCAAGGGTGGCGGTGGGTTTGGTATCCGTCCGACCCCACCCCTATGGTGCCGATGCCATTGTCGGCACCAGTGATTGAGTTCAGGGCACCCGGCCCTAAGTCGGATTGCAATGGTATCCATGCGAATTCGTTCCTGTTTATTGCCCCTTTCAAGGAATTGAAACTTTCACTACAATAAATCGATTGGATAGAGTCCGAGGTTTCTTGTGCTGAACGGGATCATAGAGCTGGTCCGCTTCGCGGTTGTCACGTTTCTGGCGGCGGTGGCCGCCAACGTGATCGTGTCGCTGGTTGCCTATGCCTGTGCCAAGATGATCCGGGTGCAGGGGCAGGAGGCGGCGTTGCGCGACCGGCTGGCGCGCTATGCCCGCATTGCCACCGGTCTTACCAACCGGGTGGAGGCGCGCAAGAACACGGCCGCCGGGGCCGCGACCCATCTGTTCGGCGCACAGCGCCAGGAAAAGCAGCTGAAGGGTCGCATCCGGGAGCTTGAAAACAGCCCCCACCGCTTTGTCCGCATGATCGGGGCGGAGCAGTTCCCCAACAAGCCGTACGAGTTCCTGGTCATCAACACCTCGGTCACGCATCAGGTGAAGCGGGGGGAGAAGCATCCCTTCTATGACAGCAGCTGGGCGCAGCCCTGCCCCGTCCATGTCTGGGCACGCGGGCCAGAGGAAGCCAAGGCGGAGTTCGAGCGGGTCTATCCCAAGGCATCCGGCTTCAAGGCCGTCTTTGCCCAGCCCCTGACGGGAGCGGCCGCACCCAAGGACGGTTCGGAAGGGGAGGGGATGGAATCCGCCCCCGACCCGGAAATGGAGCCGGCATGAGCGGCTTCACCATCGCACTGGCCCTGATGATCGTCTTCCTGTCGGTAAAGCCGACGGTCCTGAAGGCCAACCGCACCATCAAGGAAGCCAAGCGGGCCATGATCGAGCTGCGGCGGCGTCAGCAGGCGCTCAGCAACAAGATCCGCGCCCTGGCCCGCGAGAGCCTGGGCCAGCGCCTGACCGCCGGCCAGGACGACCACGAGGCCGACGCGCTGGCCAATCGCACCGACCATCTGAAGCGGATGATCGAGCAGCTGGAGGCAGAGGATCGCCGGGTGCTGGTGATGGATGAACGTCGCGGCCTGTCGGAGACGGGCTGGATCATCTGTGTCCGCCGCCGGCCGGAAGCGGCCTCGCCGCTGGAGCCCAGCAATATCACGCGACTGTGGGACGAGGGGCGCTATGTGTTCTTCTTCGCGTCCGACATGCCGCGGGCCCGCCGCAAGGTGCTGATGCGCTTTTCGGAGGAGAACGGGTTCAGCATCGTCGATGTGAAGCCGCATGAAGGCGATCTGTCCGATCCGCCGGCGCTGGGCGCCCATAATCCGGATAAGCAAAAGCAGAGCGCGTGAACCAGGCGCTTCGTCAGGCGGCGGCCCAAGCCGCTGGCTTTACGCCGTGATGTCGATGATATAGCCGCGATACTGAGTCGGGCGCACCGGTTCCAGGATGACCGGGCGCACGGGGTCAAGCTGCACAGCCTGAACGGGCGGCAGGTTGCGATCGGGCAATTGCGGGGCCGGTGCCGGGCGGGGTGGCGGCGGGGCTGGTGCCGGGGCAGCAGAACGGCGGCCCGGCGCCCCTTCCGGGGGCGGCGGCGCGGGAGCCGTATAGCTGCCGGTTTTGGTGGAGACGCCGTTGACGGCCATGATCGGATGCCCCGGATACACTGAGGAACATCATAGCGCGCTTCATCCAGGTTGAATTGCGTAATTTCATTGCCGGTCGCCCAACCGCATGGGCTCCGCGGGCATGCCTTATTTGAAGGCAGGGGCTGCACAGGCGGAGTGCAGACAAAAAAACGGCCGGAAAACCAAAAGGTTTCCGGCCGAGTTGAACAGGGAGGCTTCACGTCTGGGAGACGCTGGGTCAAGGACCCAACCCCGACCGGGTAAATCGGGGCGAAACATCGCTGCTGCGTCGCAGCAGCGATGGCCCAAGATTTAAGCATCTTGGCCGATTATACCAGGGGTGAAGCCAAAGCGGAGTTATGCGTTTTGAGCATGGCTCGATGGGAAGGTTTCAGCGACCTTCTTCACGAGGAAATCGCGGAACACGGCGATGCGCTTGGAATGGCGCAATTCCTCCGCGTACACGAAATAGGCGTCGATGCGCGGGCCGCTGACTTCCGGCAGGACACGGACGATGTCGGGCTGGTTGTCGACGACATAATCGGGCAGCGATGCGATGCCCAGGCCGGACTGCACGGCGCGGAACATGGCGTACAGGCTGTTGACGCGGAGCGCGGTATGGCGTTCGCCACCCGGCGGGTCGCCGACATGCAGGGCCCAGTTGATGTTGGTGACCGGGGCCCGCGCCTCGTTCGGATAGGCGATCAGGTCGTGCTGGTCCAGTTCGGCCACCGATTGCGGGGTGCCGCGCTTTTCCAGGTACGATTTGTGGGCATAAAGATGGACGCGCACCGTCATCAGGTGGCGCTGGATCAGGTCGGGCTGACGCGGGGCCGACAGGCGGATGGCGATATCCGCCTCGCGCATCGACAGGTCCAGCTCGTTATCGTCCAGCAGCAGGGTCAGCTGCACGTCGGGATAGAGGGACAGGAAGTCCTTCACCCGCGGCGTCAGCCAGGTGGAGCCGAGCGCGATGGTGGTGGTGACCTTCAACGGGCCCTTCGGATGCTCCTTCGATTCGGAGAGCATGGCCTCCGTCATCGAGAGCTTGGCAAACACTTCCCGCGCGGTGCGGTAGAGCAACTCGCCCTGTTCCGTCAGGATCAGCCCGCGCGCATGGCGATGGAACAGCGGCACATGGAGGCTTTCCTCCAGCGCGCTGATCTGCCGGCTCACCGCCGACTGGCTGAGGTTCAGGGTTTCCCCCGCATGCGTGAAGCTGCCCGCCTCCGCCACAGCGTGAAAGACGCGAAGCTTGTCCCAGTCCATGGACCCGTCCCTAGATAGTGGCGCAACTGCCGAACGCCGGATGACGCCCTGGCGCCCCGTCTGTTGGTCGAACACGGGAATGCGCCCGACGCATGGATGATATACAGGGGCCGCCGCCAATGCTAGGGCTTGTCACCAAATTGTCGATTTACCCCTAGCTATCGTATTGTTCTTGCAACAGTTCACTGAATGACAGGGGTGTTGGCCCCTGCAAAAGAGGTAATCGACCTGTCGGCTTGGCGTAGGGATGGGGGCGAATCCGCCGCCATCCCTTGTCGCCACACCTGCAATCCCTGGTCGCGATTGTCGAATCACATCGGGGTATGAGAATGGGCACCAGGGCCTGCCGTCGCCTCAAAGCGCAACGATCAGTGCCCGGCCAGGAATTTTTCCACTTCCAGTGCCGCCATGCAGCCCATGCCGGCGGCCGTGACGGCCTGGCGGAACACCTTGTCCTTGACGTCGCCGGCGGCGAAGACGCCGGGAATGTCGGTGCGGGTGCTGTCCGGGTCGGTGATGATGTAATTCTCGTCATCCATGCGCACCTTGCCCTTGAAGACCCCGGTGGCCGGGTCATGGCCGATGGCGACGAACACGCCGTCCAGCGCCAGATCCGACACCGCGTCGGTCTTCACGTTGCGCAGGCGCACGCCGGTCACCAGCTTGGGATCGGTGAAGCTGGCGCCGCCCTGGCCCAGGATCTCCTCCACCACGCTGTCCCACACCACCTCGATCTTGGGATGGACGGCCACGCGTTCCTGCAGGATACGCTCACCGCGGAAGCTGTCGCGGCGATGGATCAGGGTGACCTTGGAAGCGTGGTGGGTCAGGTACAAGGCCTCCTCCAGCGCGGTATTGCCGCCGCCGATCACGGCCACTTCCTTGCCCCGGAAGAAGAAGCCGTCGCAGGTGGCGCAGGCCGACACGCCCGCCCCCTGGTAATGCTGCTCTCCGGGAATGCCCAGCCAGCGGGCCTGCGCGCCGGTGGCGATGATCACCGCATCGGCCACGAATTCGTCGCCGCTATCGGCCTTGCACACGAAGGGGCGCCTGGTGAAATCGACATCGGTGATGATGTCGTAGAACATCTTGGTGCCATAGCGTTCGGCCTGGGCGCGCATCTGCTCCATCAGGTGCGGGCCTTCCACCGGGTCGGCGAATCCCGGATAATTTTCCACGTCCTTGGTGATGGTCAGCTGCCCGCCGGGCTGCATGCCTTGAACCAGCACCGGCTCCAGGCTGGCGCGGGCGGCATAGATGGCGGCGGTGTAACCGGCCGGGCCGGCGCCGATGATCAGGACCTTGGAACGGTGGGTGGTCATGACAATTCCTTGAGGGGTGGTGCGGACGCGCCCCTGGAGATGGGGGGCTGTGACCTCGCCCGGCAAGATCAGGACGGCGCGGGGCGGGGTTGCGAACCTACAGGGTGACAGCGCACCCGGCAATGGGACGCGATGCCCTGACCGATGCTTTACCCGCCCCCCGTTCTGATGTAGGGCATTTCGCAACGCACAATAATCAGGCCGGAGGAATCCCATGAGCGCCAGTGCCCAGGTTAAACGCATCAGCGTTCCCGACATCACCGCCCGCAAGGGCGGTGGCCCGGTCGTGGTGCTGACGGCCTACAGCGTCTCCATGGCGCGGTTGCTGGACGAGCATTGCGACTGCCTGCTGGTGGGCGACAGTCTGGGCATGGTGCTCTACGGGCTGGACAGCACATTGCCGGTGACGCTGGACATGATGATCAACCATGGCGCCGCCGTGGTGCGCGGATCGTCCAAGGCCTGCGTCGTGGTCGACATGCCTTGGGCAACCTACCAGGAAAGCCCCGCCCAGGCCTTCCGCAACGCCGCGCGCGTATTGGCGGAGACGGGCGCCCAGGCGGTGAAGCTGGAGGGCGGGGAGGAGATGGCGGAGACGGTGGCGTTCCTGGTGCGCCGGGGCATTCCCGTCATGGGCCATGTGGGATTGACGCCGCAGGCGGTGAACGCGCTGGGCGGCTATCGTGCGCGGGGCCGATCGGATGCCGAACAGGCCAAGATCCTGGGCGACGCCAGGGCCATCGCCGAGGCCGGGGCCTTCGCCATCGTTGTGGAGGGTGTGGTGGAGCCGTTGGCCCGGCAGATCACCGAACAGGTGCCCGTGGTGACCATCGGCATCGGCGCCAGTGCGGCCTGCGACGGGCAGGTGCTGGTATCCGACGACATGCTGGGCCTGTTCGGCGGCTTCACGCCCAAATTCGTGAAGCGCTATGCCGAGCTGGGGGAGACGGTGTCCAGGGCAGCGGCGGATTATGCAGCCGAGGTGCGGTCACGCGCCTTCCCCGGTCCAGCCCATGTGTTCCCGGCCCGCAAGGGCTGAGATATTCTGGTTGCCTGTTCCTTCCTGCGCCGGTCGCCGCCCGCCGGCGGCATGGGGCAGCCGGGATCAATCGTCCCCGCGCACATCCCTGGCATCGGCGGTGGCTTGGATGGTGATGCGACCGAAGGCGCGGGCCGTGTCGCGTGCATGCAGCGACAGACCGGCGCGGTGGGCCACCAGATCGCGGATATGCATCAGCGGGATCATCGGCAGGTCGGCATCCAGGATGGCGGTCGCCCGCTCCGTCAGGGACGGGATGTCACGCGGATCGGCGCCGCGCGCTTGATGCAGCAGCTCATCCAGCGCCGCGCTGCGATAACCGCTGGGATTGGTGACGCTGTCCTTTTCGGCGGCACCGGCCACGGCGGCATAGCCCTCCATGGCGGATCCCGCCGTCAGGCCCAGCCCGGCGAACATCACCTGGAAATCGCCAGCCGCCACACGGGCCCGGGATTCCATCGCCGCAATGGGCGTGATCGACAGGGTGATGCCGATGGCACCCAGCATGCCCGATAAGGCGTCCGCCACACGCGGCCGGTCGGTGATGCGCGTCATCGGCAGCAGCAGCGGCAGCTCCAAACCCTTGCCATAGCCCGCATCGGCCAGCAGGGCGCGGGCCCGATCAGGGTCGGGGCGCAGGATGCGGGGCCGTTCGGGCAGGTAGCCCTCCATGCCGGGCTGGGCCAACTGCCAGGCAGGACCGGCAAACCCCTCCAGCCCCCGTTCCACCAGCACATGCCGATCCAGGGCCAGGGCGATAGCCTGCCGCACGCGGATATCGGCGACGGGATTGGGCCTGCCGTCCGGCAGGGTGGGGCGCAGGTTGAAGGTCAGCAGCAAGGTGCGGTCGGTCGGCAGCTCCGCCAGCGTCACACCCTTCAACTTGCTGATATAGGGCAGGTGGACGGGGATCACATCCTCCATGATGTCAGCCTGTCCCGTCACCAGCAGGCGCAGCCGGTCACGGGCATCGGGTGCCGACCAGAGCACGACACGGGGCCAGACAGGACAATCACGCCAGCAATTGGGGGAGGCGACCAGGGCCCGTTGTTCCGGTGGGGACGCTTCGGCGGCCGGAAGATAGGGGCCGCTGCCCATCAGCACGCCACCGCGCCCGGCCAGAATCTGCTCCGGAACGCAGCCCAAAGGCCCCTCACCGGCATCGGTCGGGGCGGCCACGACGAAGATCAGTGACAAGGCGGCGGGCAGCAGCCGGTAGGGGCTTTCCAGCCCCAGCACCACGCGCCCGCCTGATTCGGCCGTCACACGCGTCAGGCCCAGCACCTCCCGCCCCAGGTGGCGGATCAAGGTCTGGTGACGGCACAGGCTGTAGGCGACGTCGCGCCCGGTCACGGGTCTGCCATCGGCAAAGCGGGCGGCGGGGTCGATCTGAAAGGACCAGATCCGATGGTTCTGGCTTGACCAGCCCTTCGCCAGGCGCGGGACCATATCGAATCCGTCGCGCGTCACCAGCGTGTCGAACAAATGCTCATAATATTGGAAATCGGCGCCGGTACGCGCCTCGTGCGGATCGGCTGCCGTAACCTGACCCGATATGGCAGCCACCAGCTGTTCTGCCGCACCAGCAGGCAGCGCCGTCGAAAACAGCGCCAGCATCAGGATCAACAGCCGCAATCGGGTGATCGTGTGTTCCACCAATCCCCTGCATCCATATCCAGTCGGGCAACGAGCTGGAAACATGCCCGGCTTTGGGGCCGGCAGGCAAGACGGCTTGTTCGATCTCACGCCTGCTTCCCGGTGATCATGTCAACCACCAGGAAGCGCCATGGATCAATTCACCGTCGGGGCTGGGCTGGGCGCGCCCCGACGGGTGGGAACCGGCAGTTCGACATTCACCTCCAGCATGGAACAGCCGCTTTCGCGTTCCAGCTTCACCGCCACCTTGTCATCGTCGATATTCACGTACTTCTTGATGACGGCCAGCAGTTCCTGCTGCAAGGCGGGCAGGAAGTCCGGGCTGTCGCGGCCCGACCGTTCGTGCGCGAGCACGATTTGAAGGCGTTCCTTGGCCTGGGCCGCAACCGTGGGCGGCTTCGACTTGCGGAATAGATCCAGCAGGCTCATGCGGTCCTCCGCAGCAGGCGGTCCAGGAATCCCTTCTTCTCGGGCTTGATGAAACGATGCTCGATGGTTTCGCCCAGGAAGCGGCTGACCGCGTCGCCATAGGCCTGGCCAGCCGTGGATTTGTCGTCCAGCACCACGGGCATGCCGACATTGGAGGCCTTCAGCACGGCGGGGCTTTCCGGGATGATGCCCAAGAGCGGGATGGCCAGGATTTCCAGCACATCCTCCACCTTCAGCATCTCGCCCTTCTCCACCCGGTCGGGATCATAGCGGGTGACCAGCAGATGCTCCTTCACCGGCTCCAGCCCCTGTTCGGCGCGGCGCGACTTGGCCTGGATCACACCCAGGATGCGGTCGCTGTCGCGGACGGAGGAGACCTCGGGGTTGGTGACGATGATGGCATGGTCGGCCCAGTAGAGCGCCATCAGCGCCCCCTTCTCGATACCGGCCGGGCTGTCGCACAGGATGTAGTCGAATTCCTTCTTCAACTCATCCAGGATCTTGCCCACCCCTTCCGGGGTCAGGGCATCCTTGTCGCGTGTCTGGCTGGTGGGCAGGATGTACAGGTTCTCGACCCGCTTGTCCTTGATCAGCGCCTGGCTCAGCCGTGCTTCGCCATTGATGACGTTGATGAAGTCGAACACCACCCGGCGTTCGCATCCCATGATCAGGTCAAGGTTGCGCAGGCCCACATCGAAATCGATGATGCAGGTCTTGAAACCACGCAGGGCAAGCCCGGTGCCGAAGGCGGCGCTCGATGTGGTCTTCCCCACGCCGCCCTTGCCGGAGGTCATCGTAATGATCTTGGCCAAGAGGCGTCTCCCAAGGTCAAAGGTTGATCAATCCGCCTTCAGGCCACATTGGTGGCCAGCGGGTCGATATGCAGATAGCCGTTATTCAGGTAGATTTGGACCTGACGGCGGCGGATATCCTTGCCGATATCTTCCGATACCCGGTAAAGGCCGGCGATGGACACCAGCTCGGCATCCAGGCTCTGGCAGAAGATGCGGCTCGATTGGTCACCGCCGACACCGGCTAATGCCCGGCCGCGCAGCGATCCATAGACGTGGATCGATCCGTCGGCCAGCAATTCCGCACCCGGACTGACCGACCCGATCACCACCAGATCGCCGCCGGGGGCGTAGATCTGCCGGCCCGACCGCACATTTTCCGCGATCACCATGGTGGTGCGCTGGGGCGGCGGCTCCGACGGTGCCACGACGGCGACGGGTGCCGGCGTCGGTGCTGCAGGGGCCTGCGGCTGTGCCTGGACATTGGCCAGGCCCTGGGCCGGGCTGCGGCCCGTGCCGGCCAGCGGGTCGAACGTTTCCACCTTGCCGCGCGGGGTTGCGATCAATGCCATGCCGCGTGACAGGGCTGCATCCTGCTGTTCCTTGGTGCCACCCAGAAGCCCCACGGCCATCAGGCCCAGGTTCTTCAGCAGCTTGCAGAAGCTGTCCATGTCGAACGCCGTGCCGGCCGGCAAATCGTCCAGGTCAAGCACGACGCCGGCATGGCGGAAGAAGTTCGGCGCCTGCGCGATCTTGCCCGACAGCACGGGGAAGAAGTTGGGATTGTGGGGGTCGCTGACCTTCAGCACCATCATCGTGAAGGTGCTGCCGCGCAACTGGAATGGCGCGTCCCTGAAGGCGACCTGGCTGCTCATATCCTTCTTCGACCCCACCTGTCCCCGATATGCGGCGCCGACATCGGCCCGCCACCCGAATCATGGCGTCGTTCAACCGCGTTTCGCGCGCCGACGCAAGCGTTTCATGCGGCATATCTTGCGACAATGCGCCGTTGCTCCACAATATCTATTCCGGATGGGCATGGTGGCGGGTGCGGAAATCCTGTGGACGGAACGGCTTAGGGACTCAGACGTGGCGGTGTGGCGGGCATGGCCGGCGCGGCGATCATTCCTACTGCACACGCGAAGGCCGACTCGGAATTCCCAAATCCGAAAGAGGTATGTCGCCAGATATTGTGTGAATATTCCGTTTCAGCCGCAACAGCTGGTGACGGCCGGAATCTTTTGAGATAGGATTCCCAATGTTGGTCCTGACAGGGGTGGATCGGATCGTTTGATGGCAGATGGCCTGACAGCATCGTCCCGCAATGCAACGGCAGCAGGCCGTGCAGAACCCCGTCACGCAGCGGGCGCACCGCCCGCAGCAGCACCGACCGTCCGACGGGCCTACCCCCAACCGCACCACTCAACCGAGGGTGCGGTTTTTTCTTGCCCGCCCGGACCTCTGCCGCGTTCCCGCTTCAACCGGACTTCCGTCCATTGCCGCAAGTGAGGAGATGCCTGATGGCCAAGCGCCAGTCCAAGCCCGCGTCCAGCAGCAGCGACAACAAGGTTCAGCCGCTTTTCCCCCGTCAGTCCCAAGGGTGGGACCCGCTGGGTGGCAGCGGCGGTGAGGAGCGGCGGGAGCAATCCTATGTCCGCACCGTCAAGCCGATGAGTGCCGGCCAGGCGCTGCTGATGCAGGCGGTCAAGGAACATAACCTGACCCTGGCCCTCGGCCCCGCCGGCACCGGCAAGACCTATCTGGCGATTTCGTCGGCCGTCACCGCGCTGGAGAAGGGGGAAGTGGACCGCATCATCCTGTCCCGCCCCGCGATCGAGGCCGGTGAAAGCATCGGGTATCTGCCCGGCGACATGAATGAGAAGATGGCGCCGTTCCTGCGCCCGCTCTATGACGCGCTGTCCGACCGGCTGGGCTCCAAGCGGCTGAAGGCCATGATGGCCGACGGCTCCATCGAGATCGCGCCCGTCGGCTATATGCGGGGCCGCACCCTGAACAACGCCTTCGTGGTGATCGACGAGGCGCAGAACTGTACCTATGCCCAGATCAAGATGCTGCTGACCCGCCTGGGCTGGCATTCCACCATGGTGCTGACCGGCGATCCGGATCAGTCGGACCTGCTGCAAGGCATGTCGGGCCTGTCCGATATCGCCCGCCGGCTGGAGGTGGTGGAAGGCATCGCCGTGGTTCGTCTGGCCGATGCCGACATCGTGCGCCACCCGCTGGTGGCCAGCATGCTGACGGTGCTGTAAGGGGGTACCCTTGGCGGGGCGGGGCTGTCGCGGTCCCGCCCCTGGACAGGCTCAGTTCGATACGGCGCCGTCCAGGCCCAGATGTTCCATATAGCGTTCGGCCAGACTTCTGCTATCGATGCGCCCCAGGCCTTTTGTCAGGCTGGCGCGGGCCATGCCTGCGCGTTCGCTCCTGTTGAAACAGGCATGCAGTGCCTGGGGCGGACCCAGGGGGCGCTCGTTCAGGGTCAGGGCCGACAGGCCGTGGGCGACGCGGGCGCGGCCCAGGCCGGGCTGCAGATAGGCGAACTGGCTCAGTTCCACCACGGCGGCATCGACACGGCCTGCCTGCAGCTTGCGCAGGTTCAAGGCATCATTGGGCGCGCTGTCCACCTGCAATCGGCCCCGGCGGCGCAGGTCTTCGATAATGGGGCCATTGTCATAGCCATCGACCACACCGATCAGCAGTCCGGCCAGATCGTCGGGTTTTGACCAGCTGATGGGCAGTTCCTCGCGCTGGGCCAGGGCATAGCGGAAATAGCCGATCGGCTTTTCCGACAGCACCCCACCGGCCGCATCGCATTCGGCGCGGGTTGCCGTGAAAAAGCCGACATGCGGCCCGTTCAATTGCATGGCCGCCGCCACGGCGCGCTTCCATGGCAGGATGGTGATGCGGATATTCTGGCTTTGCGTGCCATAGGCGGCGCGCAATACCGTGGTCATCGATCCGCCTTGCGGCAGGGTGCCGGAGAAGGGCGGCCATTCCAGGGTAGTGAAGGACCATTCCTCGGCATGGGCGGCCAAAGGCGCCAGCAACATCCCGCAAAGGATCGCCAGTAATCGCAGCCGCACCATAACCCCCCTCCGTCAATATGTTACCGGTCCCGGAAGGTATGGACGAAGACCCAGGGCGGCAACATCCATCAGTATGACCATAAGCATTGTTTCCAGGTTGCCGGATCGGCGCTGCCCTTCCTTGAAGGAACAACGAAATCCCCGATCGGACCCTATTGCGCAACCGCTAAGATTTCCCTGAAACCTTGGGGATACCGGCCTTTGACACCAGGAAGGTGTCGATGGCGGCCAGCACCTTGTCGCGGATGACGTCCGCCTCCATCAGCAGCTCATGCCGGCCCCCGGCCAGGGGAACCAGCGTGCAATCGGCCAGACGGCGGGCGGCCTCATCGTGCCGTTCGGGCCGCACGATGCTGTCGGCCCGGCCCGACAGCAGCAGGATGGGCAGGCGCACATCCTCCAGCCGGTCCGCCACGAAGAAACGCTGCATGGAGGTGAAGGCCGCGTCCAGCCAGCCCCAGCTGGCGCCGCCGATCGCCAGGTGCGGATTGCGCACCAGCAACGTGTGCCCAAGGGCGAAGCGCACGGGGTCGGCGGTCAGCGGATTGCCGGCGAAGGTCGGGGCGGGGACGGGCGTCCAAGGCTTCTGACCCAGCGCGTAGAGATGGGTGCGACCCAGGCGCACGGCTAGGCGAGCCACTTGGCGGGCCAGGGGCTCGGACAGTGGAAAACTGCGGATGCCCAGCATGGGGGCGCTGGCGATAACGGCCCGGAACGGGTGCGGCCTTTCCGCAACGAAACGCAGCAGGATGTGCCCGCCCATGGAATGGCCCAGCGCCAGGAACGGCCCCGCCACCTCCGGTACGAAGACATCGATGGCGGCGGCCAGATCATCGAGGAATTCATCGAAGCTGTCGACATGGCCGACCATCGGGTCGGGCAGGGAGCGTGAGGATCCGCCCTGTCCGCGCCAATCCAGCGACAGGACATGCATCCCGCGCGCGGCCAGATCTGCTGCGACTTCCCCGTATTTCTCCACATATTCCGCCCGGCCGGGCAGGACCAGGATGGTGGGGGCGGTTGGCGGCGGTGCGGCGCCGGCCCGGTGCCAGCGTGACAGGCGCAGGAAGGCCCCATCCGGCCTGTCCAGCCGCCGGTGCGTCCAGTGTCCTTGCGTCAGTGCCGTCACCTCACCCACGGGCCCATCCATGCCCCTTCACCCTTTCCGCCGGTTTGACCCGGCCGCCGGCCCATGCCTATCTATGCCAACCATAAGCGGCTGGATGCCCGCCCGCCAAGCCTGGGAGCATTGTCACGATGGATATTATCGCCCGCCGTACCGGCCTGGACCCGGCCGATCTGACCGGCTTCTATTTCGAGGATCTGTTCGTGGGCATGAAGGGCATCTATGCCCGCACCATCACGGAGACCGACATCGTGATGTTCGCCGGCATTTCCGGCGACACCAACCCCATGCATCTGAACGAGGACTATGCCAAGGCGACGCCGTTCGGCGGGCGTATCGCGCATGGCATGCTGTCGGCCTGCTTCATCACCACGGTGCTGGGCACGCGCCTGCCGGGGCCGGGCTGTATCTACATGTCCCAGAATCTGCGCTTCCGCTCGCCCGTGCGCATCGGGGAGACGGTGACCACCACCGTGACCGTCACCGGCCTGGTGCCGGAGAAACATCGCGCCATGCTGTCCACCATCTGCACGGTTGGCGATCGCATCGTGATCGACGGGGAAGCCATGGTGATGGTGCCCGTCCGTCCGTTACGCAGCGAGATTGCGGGCTGACCCGCCTCAGGCCAGCTTGATCTCCCTGGCCAGGAAGTCGATGACGGCGCGGATGCGGGGCGGCATGACGGGGCCGCCCTGGAACACAGCGTGGACGATCTCCGTCTCCCCGGCAGTGTAATCCTCCAGCAGCGCCACCAGCCGCCCGGCCTGGATGTCGGGGCCGACATGGAACAGGGCGTGCCGGCCCAGCCCATGGCCGGCCAGGGCCAGTTGGCGCATGCTTTCCCCGTCGCTGAGGATGGTGTTGCCGCGCACCGGCACCTCCAGCCGTGTGCCATCGGGCCGGCGGAAGGGCCAGGGCCCGACGCTGCGCACGAAGCCGAAGGCCATCATGTTGTGGTGCACCAGATCATCCGGCGTGCGCGGCGTGCCGTGGCGGGCCACATAGTCAGGCGAGGCGACCACCACCACCCGGCTTTCCCCCAGCTTGCGCGCCATCAGGTTGGCCCCCTTCAGTGGGCCGACGCGGATGGCGATGTCAGCGCGTTCCTGCAGAATATCCACCACCGTATCGGTCAGGGTGACGTCCAGCTGGATTTCCGGATAGAGCGCCGACAGCCTGGGCAGCAGCGGCAGCAGGTAATGCACGCCGAACGGCACGAAAGTGTTGATGCGCACCGGTCCGCGCGGTACGGCGCGCGCCGCCACCGCCTGTTCCGCCTCGTCCATGTCGGCCAGGATGCGGCGGCAGCGTTCATGGAACAGGTCGCCTTCCGGCGTCAGGCGCAGCTGTCGGGTCGTGCGGTTCAGCAGGCGCGCACCCAGCCGTGCCTCCATCCTGGCCACCAGCTTGCTGACGGCGGACGGGGTCATGTCCAGGGCCCGGGCGGCGCCGGAGAAATTGCCGCTCTCCACCACCCGGACGAAGACTTCCATCTCCCCGGCGCGGTTGATATCCAGTCGCGACATGTGACGTGAACTCACAAATCATGTGCCGACCGGTAGTCTAGTTCACGGATGGGCACGCGTCCATCCTGCAGCGTCAGGTTTCCACGGGGTGGGTGATGCGGGATGGCGGGACTGGACCGCCGTCCTCGCTTGCGACTATAGACATGGCGAGAGTTCGCAACCATCTGCCGGCGCCATGCTGATCTTCCGCCACACCACCGACCTTCCGGCTGCCATCCGTGGCTGCGCCGTGGCGTTGGGCAATTTCGACGGTGTCCATCAGGGCCACCGTGCCGTGATCGAGGCAGCCAAGGATGCTGCCCGTGCCCTTGGCGTGCCTGCCGCCGTCCTGACCTTCGAGCCGCATCCCCGCAGCTTCTTCCGTCCCGACGATGCCCCCTTCCGCCTGACCCCCTGGCGCATCAAGGCAAGGCTGGTCGAGGGGCTGGGCGTGGATGCCCTGTTCGAACTGCGCTTCGATGAGGCCTTCTCCCACCTGACGGCCGAGGATTTCGTGCGCCAGGTGCTGGTCGAGGGGCTGGAGGCGGCGCATGTCGTGGCCGGCTATGATTTCGTCTTCGGCCATCGGCGCGGCGGCGACATGCAGTTCCTGCGCGCGGCCGGGGAGCGCCATGGATTCCAGGTGACGGAGGTACGGCCCGTGGCCGGCGCCGACGCCATCGCCTATTCCTCCACCGCCGTGCGCCGGCATCTGGCAGCCGGCGAGGTGCAGGCGGCAGCCGCGATCCTGGGCCATGACTGGGAAATCGAGGGTCGGGTGGAGCATGGCGACAAGCGCGGCCGCACCATCGGCTTTCCCACCGCCAATGTCGAACTAGGCACCTATCTGCGACCGCGTCTGGGCGTCTATGCCGTGCGGGCCGGGGTGGATGAGGGCAGCCGCACCGTCTGGCACAAGGGGGTCGCCAATATCGGCCGCCGCCCTACCGTGGACGGGGTGACGGAGCGGCTGGAGGCGCATCTGTTCGACTTTGCCGACGACCTCTATGGCAAGCACCTGCGCATCCGCCTCTGCCACTTCATCCGGCCGGAGATGAAGTTCGAGAACTTCCAGGCGCTGAAGGACCAGATCGTGGCCGACAGCACCAAGGCGCGGGAACTGCTGGTGTAGGCGCTATCTGATTAGACGGAATCATTTTTCTCGCCTTCCCGGCGCCAAGCCGGGACCCAGGGGCCACAGGATCAAACCTCTACGCTGCCTGGATCAAAGCTGCCGAAAGGTCGGGCGCTTGGCCCTGGGTCCCGGCTTGGCGCCGGGAAGGCGGATAAAACGGCATTTCTAATTAAACCTGACAAACCCTAAGCCTATGCGGCCGGCGGCCCGACGATCCGGTCGAAGGCCGCCTTCACGGCCGTCGCCTTGTCGCGCAAGGCCGCCTCCACCGTCGCGAACGGGGTGGTTTCCGACAAGTCGGGCAATGCTGCGCGGGCCAGCCCGGCCTTCAGCCCGGCCGGTGCTTTGGTACTGTCGAACGATCCTTCCACCGTTAGGCGCAGGAAGCCCTGAACGCGGCGCCAGGTCTTGTGCGCGTCGATCAGCAGCTTGGCCGTCTCCACATCCAGGAAGCCGCTATCGCCCAGCCAGGCCAGGGCGCCGGTGGTGTTGGGATCGATGATCTCCGGCCGTTCCGCGGCGTGCAGCAGGGTCAGGTACTGGGCGATGAACTGGATATCGACCATGCCGCCGCGCACATATTTCACCGTCCAGATATCATCTGTCCGGTGCTGCTGGTCGATGCGGGCGCGCATGGCGGCGACGTCGTCGCGCAGCTTGGCGGGATCGCGCGGGCGGGTCAGCACGGCGCGAATCTCATCAATCAGCCGCGAGCGCAGATGCGCCGGCCCGGTCACGATGCGCGCCCGGGTCAGGGCCATATGCTCCCAGGTCCAGGCACTGTCGCGCTGGTACTTGGCGAAACCGTCGAAGCTGACGGCCAGCGGCCCGGCATTGCCCGACGGGCGCAGCCGCATATCGACCTCGTACAATTGGCCCTCCGCCGTCTGGGCGGTGATGGCATTGACCAGGCGCTGGGTCAGCTTGATGAAATAATCGTTTGGCGACAGGGGCTTGGTCCCGTCGGACTGCGTGACGCCGTCGGGGATTTCATAGACGGTGATCAGGTCCAGATCCGACCGGAGTGTCAGTGACCGCGCGCCCAGCCGGCCCAGGCCCAGGATGGCGAATCCGGCCCCTGGCAACGTTCCATGGCGCCTTGCGAACTCCGCCTCCACGGCCTGCTGGATGCCCTCCAGCCCCACCTCCGCCACGTCGGTCAGGAAGGCGCCCAGCCGGTCGGCATCGCTGACATGGCGCAGGATATGGACGCCGGCGCGGAACCGGTGCTCGTTGGTCCAGCGGCGGGTAAGGTCCAGCACCTCCTCGAAATAGTGCGCGCCGCCGACCAGGGCGTGGAACCCGGCCTCCAGCTCGTCACGCCCCGGCAGCACGCCGAAGAAGCCCGGCAGCAGCACGGCGTCCAGCGCCTGCGGCTGGCGGGCCAGCTGTTCGGCCAGGCGCGGGGCGGTGCCCATCACTTCGGCCACCAGATCCAGCAGGTTGGGATTGGCATAGAACAGGCTGAACAGCTGCACGCCGGCCGGCAGGCGCGACAGGAACTCGTCGAATTTCAGGAAAGCCTGATCGGGATGGGCGGTGCGGCCGAAGGCGGCCAGCAGGGTGGGGGCCAGTTCGGTCAGCAGCTCGCGTGCCCGCTGGCTGCGCGTGGCGCGATACCGGCCATGATGCCAGGCACGGATCTGGCCGGCCACGGCGGACGGGTTCTCGTATCCCATCTCCCGCAGCGTGGCCATCGTGTCCGGATCATCCTCCGTCCCGGTGAACACCAGGCTGCCGGAGCCGGACAAAGCCGGGCTTTCGGCAAACAGATGGTCATAATGATCCACCACCACCGTCAGGGTGGCCATCAGCCTTTCGCGGAAATGTCCGGCATCGGGAAACCCAAGGAAGGCGGCGATCTGGGCCACCCCCTCGTCGGTCTTGGGCAGTTGGTGGGTCTGCTGGTCGTCCACCATCTGCACCCGGTGTTCCACGGTGCGCAGGAACCGGTAGGCCGCCGACAGGTCGTCGGCGACGCTGCGTTCCACCCGGTCGGCATCGACCAGGGCATAGAGCGTTTCCACCGTGCCGCAGGTGCGCAAACTGCGGTCGCGCCCGCCGAAGATCAGCTGCTGGGTCTGGGCGAAGAATTCGATCTCGCGGATGCCGCCGCGGCCGATCTTGATATTGTGGCCGTTGACGGTCTTTTCGCGATGGCCCTTGTGGGTGCCGATCTGGCGCTTGATGGAATGGATGTCTTGGATGGCAGCGAAATCCAGGTTCCGGCGCCAGATGAAGTGCCGGATGATGTCCATGAAGCCCTTGCCCGCCTCCAGATCGCCGGCGACCGGCCGCGCCTTGATCATGGCGGCGCGTTCCCAGTTCTGGCCCAGGCTGCTGTAATAGGCCTCCGCCGCCGACAGGCTGACGGCCACCGGCGTGGCACCGGGGTCGGGGCGCAGGCGCAGGTCGGTGCGGAACACGTACCCATCGGCCGTGCGGTCATCCATGATCCGCACCATCTCGCGCGTCACCCGCACGAAATGCTTGGTCATCTCCCCATCCGGCACCTGCACGATGCCGTCGTCATAGAGCACGATCAGGTCGATGTCGGAGCTGTAATTCAGTTCCCGCGCCCCGAACTTTCCCATGGCCAGCACGATATAGCCGCTGTCCTTCTCCGGCTGTTCCGGATCGGGCACCACCAGCTTGCCCGATTTCACCGCCTGGCGCAGGGCCAGACGCACCGCCAACTGCAACGCCGCCTGCGCGAAGTCCGACAGGGCGCCCGTCACCCTTTCCAGGGGCCAGTCATTGGCCATGTCGGCAAGCCCGATCAGCAGGGCGGCGCGGCGCTTGGCGATGCGCAGACCCTTCATCAGCCGGTCGGCGTTTGTTTCCGCGCCATGATCGCGCCACAGTGCCTGGACAAGGTCGGCAAAGGCCTGATCGAAGCCGATGTCCAGCAGCCGCCGGAAGAACCCCATCTCCCGCACCAGCGCTGCCCCCAGATAGGGGCTGTTGGCAAACACGGCCTCCAGCACCCGCTTTCCCTGGGGATCGGCGGCATAGGAACGGGCGAATTCGGCGAGATCGGGATCACAGCCGGGACCGGCCGCGTCATGCCAATGTTCCAATCCGATGGCGGCACGGTGCGGATCGCCAAGGCGGGGAAGGGATTCTTGATTGAACATGAGGTGTCTACCGGGCTATCCCAAGCTGTCCGCGATGGCGGGGGGCCAGACTGCCCACCACCGGAGCAACAGGTCAAGCCGCCCGTAACGCCCGGCGATGGACGCCGGAGAACCGAGATCGATGCTGCGCCGCACCGCCCTTATCCTGCTTGAACTGATCGCCGGCCTGTTGCTGGTGGTCCTGCTGGGCGGCGGCTTCCTGGCCTGGCGGTTGACGCAGCAGGGGCCGATCGCGGTCGATTTCATCACCCCCTACCTGATGCAGGAACTGGCGCGCGAGGGACCGGTGACGCTGGAGGTGGTGACGACGGAGCTGGCCTGGGTCGGATTCGGCACGCCCATCGATATCCGCGTCAAGGGGGTGGAGGCACATGGCGCCAGCGGTGCCCTGCTGGCCACCGTGCCGGAGATGCGGCTGGGCCTGTCGGTCCCGGCCTTGCTGCGCGGCCGGGTGGCCCCCACCCGTATCGACCTGGTCGAACCCAGCCTTTACGCCGAACGCACCGTGGATGGCGGTTTCCGACTGGATATCGGCGATGACAGTTCCGATCCGGAGGCCGGGGCCCGCATCCTGTCCGACCTGATTGAGCAGATGCGCCGCCCGCCCAATCCGGAAGCGACGATGGGTGCCTTGCGCGACCTGCGCATCACGCGGGGCAAGCTGGTGGTCGCCAACCTGGCCACGGACACCAACTGGAAGGTGCCGCGCCTGGATCTGCGCCTGCGCCGCGATGCGCGCGGGGTGCGCGGCACGGCATCGGCTGATATCGACATGGGCGCCAAGATCAACCAGATCGCGGCGGAAGTGAACTGGCGGGCCGAAGACGGCGCCATCACGTTGCGCAGCGGCATGGAGGATATCGTTCCCGCCGATTTCGCGGAGATCGCCCCCGTCCTGCACCCGCTGCGCGCGCTGGACGTATCGCTGGCCGGCACCGTGCTGCTGGAACTGAAATCGGACCTGACGCCGGTCAACCTGGTCCTGGGCCTGCGTGGCGGCAAGGGAACCTTGTCGCTGCCTGACCAGTTGCCCGAACCGCTGGCGTTCGAGCGGGTGGAACTGCACGGCACGCTGGACGATGCCGGCCGCCATCTGGAACTGACACGATTCAACCTGGACATGGCCGGGCCGGCAGAACTGATCATCAGCGGCAGCGCCCGCCAGCGCGACAAAACCATCGACCTGGCCCTGACCACGGAGCTGACGGGCCTGCCCATGGCCGATCTGCATCGCTACTGGCCCAAGGGCGTGAAGACCAATACACGGGACTGGATGGTCCACAACCTGGCGGACGGCACGTTCGACCGCACCATCTTCCGGCTGGAAGGGTCCGGCCCCGTCGACGATCTGGATCATTTCCAGGTGGCGACGATGCAGGGCGATTTCGCCCTGTCGGGCTTCACGGTGCATTACCGTCCGCCCCTGCCGCCGGTGAAGAATGTCGCCGCCACCGCCACCTTCGACGGCAAGAGCTTTGATATCCAGGTCAAGGATGGCTTGCTGCTGGATATGAAGGCCGCGCCGGGCACCATCCGCATCCTGGGGCTGGATACGGATGACGAGCATCGCATCGATATCCGCGTTGCCCTGGAGGGGCCCTTGTCATCGGCCCTGACCGTGCTGGACCATCCGCCGCTGGGTTATGCCGCCAAGGTCAATCTGGTGCCGGACAGGGCGGCGGGGCATGCCAAGGCGGAGATGCATTTCGCCTTTCCCCTGGTCGCGGCCCTGACCATGGACATGGTGGAACTGGACGGCAAGGCCAGCCTGACGGCCGTGTCCGTGCCGGACATCGTGTCCGACATCGATGCGACCGACGGCGTGCTGGACCTGACCGTCACCGGGCATGATCTGCATATGGCGGGCACGGCGCTGCTGAACGGCGTGCTGGCGCAGGTGGAGTGGGTGGAGAATTTTCCGGCCGAAGCGCCCATCGGCACCCAGGTGCGGGTGCGTGGCCGGGTGGATGATGAACAGCGCCGCCGCTTCCGCCTGGATTTTCCCGACTGGCTGAACGGGCCGGCTGGCGTGGACATGGTCTATACCAGCGAACACAAGCCGGAAGGCCGCACCCAGACCATCCAGGCCGATATCGACCTGACGCCGTCGGTGTTGCGCATCGACATGATGAAATGGCGCAAGGAGGAGGGCAAACCCGGCCAGGGCCGCGTCACCGTGCGTTTCAAGGATGGCAAGCCCATCCTGATCCCCGCCTTCGTGGTGACAACGGAGGAGCTGACCGCCGTTGGCTCCATGGAACTGCGCGAAGCCGATTATGGCCTGTCGCACCTGCTGCTGGACCAGTTCAAGCTGGGCGACAGCGATGCCCGCATCGACATCCGCGATACCGATGGCAAGGGTGGGTTGGCCATCGACGTGGCCGGCCCCAGCTTCGATGTCCGTCCCTTCCGTGGCAAGAACAAGGGGCCGGACGGTAAGGTCATTCCCCCCGATCCGGCAGACGAAGCCGCACCCAAGACGCCGCTTTCCATCCACTTCGACCTGGGCCGCGCCATCATGGGCGACGATGGCAAGGAGATCCGCAACGCCAAGGGCCGTATGGATCGGGACACCAGCATCTGGTATCGCACCGAGCTGGACGCGGCCGTGGGGGAGAAGGGGCGCCTGACCGTGCATTACGCCCCCGACCCGTCCGATGCCCGCATCCTGACGCTGGCCATGGAGACCGACGATGCCGGCGCCACCCTGCGCGGACTGGATGTGTTGAGCCAGTTCAAGGGCGGGCGGCTGACCCTGACCGGCAGGTCCAACCCGGACGATCCCGGGCAGGCGCTGGTCGGTAAAGCCGATCTGACCGACTATCAGGTGCAGGATGCGCCGGTGCTGGCCCGCCTGCTGTCGGCGGCGTCGCCGCGTGGCTTCGCCAATTTCATGTCGGGGCAGCCCATCGCCTTTTCCCGCCTGTCGGGCGACTGGCTCTGGCACAAGGACGGCATCACGCTGCGCGACATGCGCACCTCGGGCTCCCAGGTGGGGCTGACCCTGGAAGGCAATATCGACATCAAGCGCGATGACGTGGCCCTGCAAGGCACGATCGTGCCCTTCACGACGGTCAACAAGCTGCTGGGCGTGATCCCGCTGCTGGGCGACCTGCTGGTCGGCGGGGAAGGGCAGGGGCTGTTTGCCGCCACCTATTCCATCAAGGGGCCGACGGATAATCTGCAGGTGGGCGTCAACCCGCTGGCCGTGCTGGCTCCGGGCTTTCTGCGCAACCTGTTCTTCCTGCCGCAGCCGGCGGGGGAGGACATGCCCAAGGAGCCGAAGGCGGCCAAAGAGCCGAAGGACGGCAAGTGACCGTGCGGCCACCCTACACTTGTCCCACGGTCAGTGCCGCCAGTGCCTGCGCCGCCGGCACCACCACCGGCGGCCAGTCATCCTGCATGATGTTCTCCAGCACCAGCCCGTCGTCGGACACGGCAGCGGCATAGAGATTGCCTACCCGACGGTCCGGCCGGGGGCCCCCCGTCAGGCCGGTGATGAAGGCGGATATCCCCTCCCGGTCGCCCCCCATGTCGGTCTGCAGCCAGTCGGCCAGCCATTCGGCGGGATCATGGATCATTGCGGACAGCTTTCACCCATTTGCGGGAACGCGGTGTTGATGCGGCCATCGTCGAAGGCCGCAAAACGGATGACGAAGCGCTGACCCTGCGGGCCGGTGCAATATGTCGGGTCCGGCTTGGCCGGCGCCGAACAGCCCAGCTTGCCCCAGGGCTTGCCCGGTGCGTGGCTGTACTTGACGGCATGGAGGATGGAGTTGGTCACCTGCTCCACGCTGCAATTGTCGGGATAGAAGGTGGAGTTCTTGGTCTTGCCATTCTCGAAGAACACCTTGGCACTATAGAGCCCGTCCGCCTGTGCCGGCTGGGCCTCCACCTCCTTCACCGGCGCGGTGTCGATGATGGCGCGGGAATGCATGCCGACCACATCGCCATTCTTCTTCACCTCCCCGCACAATACATGGCGAAGGTTCAGCGACGGTTCCGTCTGGCTCCAGCCGAAGCTTTCATCCTCGCAGGACGGCTTGTCCGCCGCCCAGGCACCGCCCGCGGCCAGCAGGCAAAATCCCAAAGCCGCCGACCGGACCATCCGCACCGCCATCATCCGCCCCTATGAAGTTGTTGCCGCATCGTCTATGGGAGAAACATAGCATCTTGTCGTGGCGTTCGCAGGGGGTGGCCGATGAATCGGGAACGTTTGATCCGCATGGCACTGGCGGCCGTGGTCGGGCTGATCATGGCCGCCGTCATCGCCTGGATGACCATCCGCCATGACCAGCGCCAGACCGGCGGGGTGGCGGCCAGCGTGGCCCCGGCCAGCATCGGCGGCCCCTTCACCCTGACCGCCCATGATGGCCGCGTCGTCACCGATGCGGATTTCAAGGAAAAGTACAAGCTGGTGTTCTTCGGCTACACTTTCTGCCCCGACATCTGCCCGACGGAGCTGCAGACCATCGCCCAGGCCATGGACCTGATGGGCGAATCAGGGGCGGATGTGCAGCCGCTGTTCATCACCATCGATCCGGATCGGGATACCGCGCCTGTGCTGGCCGATTATGTGAAGCTGTTCCATCCCGCCATCATCGGCCTGACGGGAACGGCGGAGCAGATTGCGGCCGTGGCCAAGGAATACCGCGTCTATTACGCCCGTTCCCAGGGAGAACCGGACCCGACGCAGTACCTGATGGACCATTCCACCTTCTCCTACCTGATGGCGCCCGACGGGTCCTTCGTCACCGTCTTCGCCAAGGATACGACACCCGAACAGATGGTCGAGGCGATCACCGCCCACCGGTCGAAGGGGCGCTGAGCGGGCCTTTCATGTAACGCAACGGGGCGCGTTACCGGCAATTTGGCGGGCAAAAAGCCCATTTCCCGCGCAAAAGGCATGATGCGATGCGGCATCGGACCTATGCGCGGCGTGGAAATCTAGCTTTATCAGTCACTTAACCGGGGGTGTCATACCCTTGACAGGGTCAGGGCCTACCCGTATGGTGCCGCCGCTTTCGCACGGTATCCAAGCAATCTGGCGGAAGGGAGCCCGCTTCATGTCCGATGAACGCACGCCCCCGTCGCTGGAAGAACTGGATACCCGCCTGCGTGAGGCGCGCCGGAACGCCGGCATGGACCCGCAGCAGCCCGAACAGGGGCAGCCTGCCGGGGGCGTGTCGAACCGTGACATGGCGTTGGGCCTGCGTGTGGGCGTGGAACTGGTTGCCGGTGTGCTGTTCGGGCTCGCGCTCGGATATGGCATCGACTGGTGGCTGGATACCAAGCCCTGGGGAATGATCATCCTGGTCTTCCTGGGCGCGATCGCCGGATTTATGAATGTGTACCGCCTGGCCAACGGCCAGGGGTATGCGGCCGGGTTTGATAAGTCCCAAAGTCGGGACGGTGGGGAGTGAGGGCATCGTGGCTGGTCCGTTGGAGCAATTCGAGATCAAGCGCCTGGTCAGCCTGCCGGTTGGCAACCTTGATCTGTCCTTCACCAATTCCGCCTTGTGGATGGTGATATCGGTCATCGGCGCCACCTTCCTGCTGGTCTATGGCATGCGCGGTCGCGCGCTGGTGCCGGGCCGCCTGCAGTCCATCGCGGAGCTGCTGTACGAATTCGTCGCGGAGATGGTCCGGGACAATGCCGGCCCGCAGGCCCGCAAGTTCTTCCCCTTCATCTTCTCGTTGTTCATCTTCGTGCTGTTCGGCAATGTCCTGGGTCTGATCCCCTGGTCCTTCACCTTCACCAGCCACATCATCGTGACCTTTGTGATGGCGCTGTTCGTGTTCGTGACCGTGACCATCGTGGCGTTCGCCAAGCACGGGCTGCACTTCTTCCACTTCTTCCTGCCGCATGGCACGCCGCTGTGGCTGGCGCCGCTGATCGTTCCCATCGAACTGATCTCCTATTTCGTGCGCCCCATCAGCCTGTCCATCCGACTGTTCGCCAACATGCTGGCCGGTCACACCATGATGAAGGTCTTCGCGGGCTTCACGGTGTCGATGGTGGCCGCGGGCGGCGGTCTGGCCGCGGCGGGTCTGCTCCCGGTTCTCCTGAATGTTGCGCTGTTCGCCCTGGAATTCCTGGTCGCCGGCATTCAGGCCTACATCTTCGCGCTGCTGAGCTGCGTGTATCTGCGTGACGCGCTGGAGATGCACTAAGCATCCCGGTTGTCCATCCCGCCTTTCCCACAAGACACTTCCAACCTAGAGGAACTTTCAAAATGGAAGCTGAAGCCGCAAAGTACATCGGTGCCGGTCTCGCCATGCTCGCCCTGCTGGGCGTCGGCATCGGCCTGGGTAACCTGTTCTCCGGCCTGTATCAGGCTGCTTCGCGCAACCCGGCCGCTCTGAACTCCTACAAGACCTTCGTGTTCATCGGCTTCGCGCTGACCGAAGCGACGGGCTTGTTCGCCCTGGTTATCGCCTTCCTGATCCTGTTCGGCTGATCGCCGAACGGTTTCTTGATCCGGTGCCCATTCGGGGTGCCGGGGCTTCAGCGCCGGGATCGCCGCCGCTGCCGGGTGCATCATCCGACAGCGGCGGTTGCTCTATGGGCCGTCGGCCCTCTGTTTCGAGCTTTTCCTTCAGGCGCTGACGGGAATTTGGCGTGACCGTCCGGCATCCCGGCCGGTCAGCAGTGAATGGGTGCTTCTATGCCTGTCCAACGCTTTTCGCGCCTGTGCGCCGGCGCCGTGACGGCGCTGACCACGGCCATCGTCTTCGCAGCGCCCGTCCTGGCCGCCGCCGAGGGCGAGCATGCCAAGAAGGGCCTGCCGCAGCTCAATCCGGACAGCTTCGCTTCCCAGATCTTCTGGTGGGCGGTGACGTTCGGCCTGCTGTTCTGGCTGATGTCCAAGGTGGCGCTGCCGCGCGTCGCCGAGGTGCTGGAAGCCCGCCAGGAAAAGATCTCCAACGACCTGGAGAAGGCATCGGCCCTGAAGGCCGAGGCCGAGGGTGTCCTGCAGGCCTATGAAAAGGCCCTGGCGGAAGCCCGCGCCAACGCGCAGAAGGAAGTGGCTGCCTCGGTCGCCGCGTCTGACGCCGAGGCCGCGCGGGCCAACACGGAGCAGGGGACCAAGCTGGCCGTCAAGGCCCGCGACGCCGAAGCCCGTATCCAGGCCGCCAAGCAGGAAGCGCTGTCCAACCTCAGCAGCGTCGCCGCCGAAGCCGCCCAGGCCGCCGCCGCCCGCCTGTCGGGTGCGCAACTGTCGTCCGAAGCCGCCGCCGCGGCGGTGGATAGCGTTCTGAAGGAGCGTGCGTGATGCATATCGACAGCACTTTCTGGTATGCCATCGCGTTCGTCATCTTCATCGCTGTGGTGGCGAAGCTGGCCGGCAAGTCCATCCTGGGCGGGCTGGACGAGCGCAGCCGCCGCATCGCCGGCGAACTGGAACAGGCCCAGAAGCTGCGCGAAGACGCGCAGGCCGCTCTGGCCCAGTTCCAGCGCAAGCAGCGCGACGCCCTGAAGGAAGCCGAAGCCATCGTTGCCCAGGCCCGCGAGGAAGCGGCCCGCATCCGCGCCCATGCCGCCAGCGACCTGGACGCGACCCTGAAGCGTCGCATGCAGCAGGCCGAAGCCAAGATCGCCCAGGCGGAAGCCCAGGCGATCCAGCAGGTGCGCGACCTGGCCGTGGACATCGCCGTCCAGGCCACGGAAAAGCTGCTGGTCGAGAATGTGGACGCGACCCGCAACAGCGCGCTGGTCGATGCCGCCATCCAGGAACTGCCGGCCAAGCTGCACTGAGCGGCTGAGCCCACGTTCCTTGCGCGAACGAAAAAGCCCGCCGATGACGGCGGGCTTTTTTGTTGTCTGGGTTTATTCCGGTTCCGGTTCGCAGGTGACCGGTCATCTCCGCCTGCTCCAGAGTGAAGGTGACGGGCCGCAGCCCCAGTCTCTCAACCACTTCGGAGGCGGCTTCTGCCGTCCAGCCATCCTCCCGCAGCTTGGCGATCACTTCGGCGACATTGACGGTGCTGATCATTGCGCCCGGCAGGGTATTCAGGACGCTGTCGCCACCACGCTCGCCTTTCAGCAGGGCCAGCACGGCCGAACTGTCCAGGACGAACTCACTCCCGGCTGGCACTGGCATGACGCTCCGCTACCAGTTCGTCGGCTAGGCTTCGTGCGGGATCGCCAAAGCGTGCAGCGAGAGTTTGTAGATGCGCGACAGCCTGCAGAAGCGGCTCACTGATCAGCTTGCCGTCCTGCATGCGCGTGACCACACGCTGTTCCAGGGGCAGGGGTGTGGAGGATATCGACATCGCTTTGCGCCTCATCATCGATCCCGCAAGAATACACGTATCAACGTGAAGTTCTATCCGGACGTTCTGACATTGAGAGATGTGCTCACGCCGCCCGCGTCCCGCCCACCGTCAGCCCGTCGATGCGCAGGGTGGGCTGGCCCACGCCCACGGGCACGCCCTGACCGGCCTTGCCGCAGACACCGATGCCGGGGTCCATGGAACTGTCATTGCCGATCATCGTGACCTTGGTCAGTGAATCGGGGCCGTTGCCGATCAGGGTGGCGCCCTTGACCGCCGGGCCCAGCTTGCCGTCCTCGATCAGATAAGCTTCGCTGGCCGAGAAGACGAACTTGCCCGACACGATATCAACCTGCCCGCCGGAGAAATTGGCGGCGAAGATGCCGCGCTTGACCGAGGCGATGATCTCCACCGGGTCCTTGTCGCCGCCGCGCATCACGGTGTTGGTCATGCGCGGCATGGGCATATGGGCATAGCCCTGGCGCCGGCCATTGCCCGTGGGTGCCACGCCCATCAGGCGGGCGTTCATCCGGTCCTGCATATAGCCCTTCAGGATGCCATCCTCGATCAGCACCGTGCACTGGCTGGGCGTGCCCTCGTCATCCACGGTGATCGATCCGCGGCGCCCCTCGATGGAGCCGTCATCGACCACCGTGACGCCCGGTGCCGCCACCCGCTGACCCAGCAGGCCGGAGAAGGCGGAGGTCTGCTTGCGGTTGAAATCGCCCTCCAGCCCATGACCGATGGCTTCGTGTAGCAGGATGCCGCACCAGCCCGGCCCCAGCACCACGGGCATTTCGCCCGCCGGGGCGTCGATGGAGCCCAGGTTGATCAGGGCGCCGCGCAGCGCCTCGTCCACGAAGCCCTGCCACAGCTCCGGTTCCAGGAATTGCTGATAGGTGCGCCGGCCGCCGGCGCCGTAGGTACCCGTTTCCATGCGATCGCCGTCAGCCACGACGACGGACACGTTCAGGCGCACCAGCGGGCGAATATCGGCCGTGCGGCTGCCATCGGCGCGGATGATCTGCACCGCCTGCCATTCCCCCGACAGTGAGGCGGAGACCTGGCGGACGCGGGCATCCTTGGCGCGGGCATAGGCGTCGATCTGCTCCAGCAGCTTCACCTTGGCTTCGAACGGCACCAGCACCAGCGGGTTGTCGCTGGCATAGAGCAGGCGGTTGGTGCCGATGGGCGCTTCGGCCATCAGGCCGCTATGCCCGGCATGGACGGCGCGCACGGTATCGCCGGCCCGACGGATGGCATCTTCCGTCAGGACCGAGGCATGGGCAAAGCCGGTGGCCTCGCCCGCCACGGCGCGCAGGCCGAATCCCTGGCTGGTATCGAAGGATGCGCTGCGCAGCTTGCCATCGTCCCAGGCGAAGCTCTCGCTCTGCGCATACTCAAGGAACAGCTCGCCATCATCGGCACCGTGCAGCGCGCCGCCCACCAAGCTATTGGTGCGGCCCAGGTCCAATCCCGCCTGGTTGAAGAAGATTTCGTCGGTCTGGGTCAGGAGCGACATGGCGCGGTGCTTTCATGGCAAACGGAAGACTAAGGTCATCACAATGGCGATGGTGCGGGCCGGGGGCAAGGCCCAGGGATGGTTGTGGGGCCCGCCATGCGCCAGATCAATCCGGCGGCTGCCTGCGACGCAATGCCCACCGGCCTTGCGGGCTGTGGGTGGTGGACGTTCTTGCCGTTTCGGGGTGCTTGCCTGTATGGTCTGCGACGATATGTGCGCCCCATCCTGGTGGCGCATATGTTGTTCGTGAGCCCCACGCGCGTGTAGTGTCCCGCCGAAATGGTTCATACCGTTCCGGGTCTGCGTCACGCCGCGACTTTCCTGCCCACCGCCATTGGCGGGTGGTGAGGGGGATGGGCGGGCGGTCCGGCTGGCTCAAGCGGGGGGAAAACCCCCGGCAACGACGAGAGTGGTAAGGGATGTCTGTAAGCAAGATCGGCGCCGCTGTGACGGCCCTGTTTGTCAGCGCGATGGTCGGAGGATCGGCCATGGCGCAGGAGGCGGCGAAGGCCGTTGGCGCGCCGCACCCCAAGCAGTTGGGTTTTCAGGAAGCGGCATCGCCCGTGATGGAGCGGCTGCATGATTTCCACAACATCCTGCTGTGGACGATCATCGCCATCGCCGTGTTCGTCACCCTGCTGCTGCTCTATGTGATGATCCGCTTCAACAAGCGGACCAATCCGGTGCCGTCGACCACGACGCACCATACCTGGCTGGAAGTGGCCTGGACGGGCATCCCCGTGATCATCCTGCTGCTGATCGCCATCCCGTCCTTCCGCGTCCTCTATTATATGGACAAGGCCCCGAATCCGGAGCTGACGGTCAAGATCACGGGCCACCAGTGGTACTGGAGCTTCGAGTATCCCGACCATGAGGGTCTGGAGTTCGAGTCGCGGATGATCCCGGAGAACGAGATTCAGCCGGGCCAGTTGCGCCTGCTGGAGGTCGATCAGCGCATCATCGTGCCGGTCGGCGTGGATGTGCGGATCCTGGTCACCGGCGCCGATGTCATCCATGCCTTCGCCATTCCCGCCTTGGGCGTGAAGAAGGATGCGATGCCGGGCCGTCTGAACGAGACCTGGTTCAACGTCACCCGCGAGGGTGTGTATTACGGACAATGCTCCGAGATCTGCGGCACCGGCCATGGCTATATGCCGATCGCCGTCGAGGCCGTGTCGAAGGAGCGTTTCCAGGAATGGCTGGGCCAGCAGAAGCAGGCCCTGAACAGCAATGGCTCCGCGCCGCGTCAGGTCGCAGCGGCGACCGCCCAGTAACGGTTCGGAAGAGAGGGTTATACCATGGGTGCTGTCACCGGGGCGCACGCCCACGATCACCACGATCACAAGCCTGGCTTTGTGAAACGCTGGTTGTTCTCGACGAACCACAAGGATATCGGCACGCTTTACCTGTTTTTCTCCGTGATGGCCGGCCTGATCGGCGGCCTGTTCTCCGTGATCATGCGCCTTGAGCTGCAGGATCCGGGCATCCAGTACATGATGGCGTTCGGCGCCGACGGCGGCCAGCAGTGGAACGTGTTCATCACGGCCCATGGCCTGATCATGGTGTTCTTCGTGGTCATGCCCGCGCTGATCGGCGGTTTCGGCAACTGGTTCCTGCCGCTGATGATCGGCGCTCCCGACATGGCCTTCCCGCGCCTGAACAATATCAGCTTCTGGCTGATCGCCCCGGCCTTCCTGCTGCTGCTGGGCTCGGCCTTTGTCGGCCCCGGTGCCGGCACGGGCTGGACGGTCTATCCGCCGCTCTCCTCCTCGGAATACGGGCATAGCGGTCCGTCGGTCGATATGGCGATCTTCGCCCTGCATCTGGCCGGTGCGTCGTCGATCCTGGGTGCGGTGAATTTCATCACCACCATCTTCAACATGCGCGCGCCGGGCATGACGCTGCACAAGATGCCGCTGTTCGTGTGGTCGATGCTGGTGACGGCCTTCCTGCTGCTGCTGGCCGTGCCCGTCCTTGGCGGCGCCATCACCATGCTGCTGACCGATCGCAATTTCGGCACGGATTTCTTCAATCCGGCCGGCGGCGGCGACCCGATCCTGTTCCAGCACCTGTTCTGGTTCTTCGGTCACCCCGAAGTGTACATCATGATCCTGCCGGCCTTCGGCATCATCTCCAACATCATCTCGACCTTCTCCAAGAAGCCGGTGTTCGGCTATCTGGGCATGGCCTATGCCATGGTCGCCATCGGCGTCGTCGGCTTCATCGTGTGGGCCCACCACATGTTCACGGTCGGCCTGTCGGTCGATACCCGCGCCTATTTCACCGCCGCCACCATGATCATCGCCGTGCCCACGGGCGTGAAGATCTTCTCCTGGATCGCCACCATGTGGGGCGGTTCCATCGAGTTCAAGGTGCCGATGGTCTGGGCGATCGGCTTCATCTTCCTGTTCACCATCGGCGGCGTGACCGGCGTGGTGCTGGCCAATGGCGGCATGGACATCGCCATGCACGACACCTACTACGTCGTGGCGCATTTCCACTACGTGCTGTCGCTGGGCGCCGTGTTCGCCATCTTCGCCGGCTATTATTACTGGATCGGCAAGATGTCGGGCCGCCAGCATCCGGAATGGGCGGGTCACCTGCATTTCTGGACGACCTTCATCGGCGTCAACCTGATCTTCTTCCCGCAACACTTCCTGGGCCTGGCCGGCATGGCGCGGCGCATGCCCGACTATCCGGACGCGCTGCATTTCTGGAACATGGTCTCCTCCTATGGCGCCTATATCGCCTTCGGTTCGACCATCTTCTTCTGTGTGATGGCCATCTACACCCTGCTGTTCGGCCGCAAGGTCGAGGGTGACTATTGGCAGACCGGTGGCACGACGCTGGAATGGACCCTGTCCTCCCCGCCGCCGTTCCACCAGTTCGAGATCCTGCCGAAGATCAAGTGAGGCGACGGTCCAACCGGACCTTGCCCCCGGAGAAGACCGCGCGGCGGGACACTGCCGCGCGGTCCTCTCCTACGTACCGGTTCTGTTTTGTTGAGAGTTGAAGAGACCATCATCATGACCGACAGCGTGATCGCCCCCGAGATCATGGACAGTCAGGTGTCGAGCGGCACAGTCGGCGACTATGTGGCGCTGCTGAAGCCGCGCGTCATGTCGCTGGTTGTCTTTTCCGGTTTCGCCGGCATGGTCGTGGCCCCGGGCCACCTGCATCCCGTGCTGACCCTGGTCGCCGTCCTGTGCATCGCGCTGGCGTCGGGTGCCGCCGGTGCCATCAATATGTGGTATGACCGCGATATCGACGCGCTGATGGACCGCACCGCCAACCGTCCTATCCCCCAGGGCCGCGTGCCCGCGGAGGAGGCGCTGGCCTTCGGTGTGATCCTGACCGTGGCGTCGGTGGCTTTGATGGGGCTTGCCCTGAACTGGGTTGCCGCCGGCCTGCTGGCCCTGGCGTCGGGCTTCTACATCTTCATCTACACGATGTGGCTGAAGCGGCGGACGCCGCAGAACATCGTCATCGGTGGCGCCGCCGGGGCTTTCCCCCCGATGATCGGCTGGGCCGCGGTGACGGGTGAGGTGTCCATCGCCTCCATCGTGCTGTTCGCGCTGATCTTCTTCTGGACGCCCCCGCATTTCTGGGCGCTGGCCATCTTCCGCAAGCTGGATTACCAGCATGCCGGAGTGCCCATGCTGCCCGTCGTCGCGGGCGAGCATGAAACCAAGAAGCAGATGCTGATCTACACGCTGATCCTGTTTCCGCTGGCGATCAGCCCCTATTTCCTGGGTATCGGCGGGCTGGCCTATCTGGCCGGATCCATCGCCCTGGGTGCGGCCTTCGTTGGCTTCGCCATCCAGGTCCTGCGGTCGCAGGACCATAAGCCGGCCAAGCGCATGTTCGCCTTCTCCATCCTCTACCTGTTCGTCCTGTTCGCGATCCTGATCGGCGAACATCTGGCGGCCTGAGAAACGGGAGGAAGAATATGAACCAGCAGCAGAATAACGGCCCCGTCCGCAAGCATGGCGGCGACACCGAGATCCATCGCCGGCAACGGGGCAAGAACCTGGCCGTCCTGGCGGCCCTGGTCTCCTTCATCGTCATCATCTATGTCGTGGCGATGGTCCGGATGAGCGGGGGGACCTTCCCTTGAGCACGGAACCCGAGGCGCCCGCCACCGACCGCCGCAACCGCCGCATGGCCCTGGGCCTGGGCGCGGTTGTGGCCGGCATGGTGGGGCTGTCGTTCGCGTCGGTGCCGCTCTACGACCTGTTCTGCCGGGCCACCGGCTTTGGCGGCGCCACGATGGTGGCGGAAAAGGCGCCAGACAAGGCGCTGGAGCGCATCGTCACGGTCCGCTTCAACGCGGATGTGAACAATTCCATCAATTGGGAATTCAAGCCCGACACGCACGCCGTGGATGTGCATGTGGGGGAGGCGATGACCATCGCCTATCACGCCCGCAACCTGGAAAGCCGGCCTGTCATCGGCACCGCCACCTATAATGTCACGCCGGAGAAGGCGGGGCAGTATTTCAACAAGCTTCAGTGCTTCTGCTTCACCGAGCAGAAGCTGGAACCCGGACAGTCGATCGAGATGCCGGTCAATTTCTACGTCGATCCGGCCATGGCCGACGATCCGGAAATGGCCGACGTGAAGACGATCACCCTGTCCTATACCTTCTTCCGCGCCGCCGATCAGAGTGCAGCGCTGTCCACCCCCGGGGAGGGTGCGGCAGACGGACAACTGGACGGGCCGGCCGGGAAGGATTACCAAGGGAACGCTCACGGTTCGGCTGATAAACCGACCGCTGCTGCCGCCCCGGGGGACCGATCCTGAGGACCGGTTCCCGTTTCAATCGCGTATGACCCAAAGTTCCTTGGTTTGAGGGAAAAGAGAGATGGCTGACGTCAACGCCCACATTGCTGGCGGCAATCCTGGGGAAGGCATTCCGCAGCCCTACCACCTGGTCAACCCGAGCCCCTGGCCGCTGCTGAGCGCGTTCGCCGCCGGCCTGCTGGCCACCGGTCTGGTACTGCAGTTCCATGGAAATGGCTGGTACCTGCTGGCCGCCGGCCTGACCGCCGTGCTCGGCTGCATGTTCGGCTGGTGGCGCGATATCGTGAAGGAATCGGTGGTCGAGAAAGCCCATAGCCCCGTCGTGAAGATCGGCCTGCGCTATGGGATGTCGCTGTTCATCACCTCGGAAGTGATGTTCTTCTCCGCCTTCTTCTGGGCGTTCTTCGACGCCTCGATCTTCTATAACGAGGCTATCCAGGTGGCCCGTGTCGAGGCGAATGGCGGTGTCTGGCCGCCCAAGGGCATTGTTCCCTTCAATCCGTTCGACCTGCCCTTCCTGATGACCATCATCCTGCTGCTGTCCGGCACGACCGTGACCTGGGCGCACCATGCCATGGTCGAAGGCAAGATGAAGGAAGCCGCCCGGGCGCTGGGCATCACCGTGCTGCTGGGCATCCTGTTCTCCGGCTTCCAGGCCTATGAGTACAGCCATGCCGCCTTCGGCTTCGGCGCCAATGTCTATTCCTCGGCCTTCTTCATGGCGACGGGCTTCCACGGCCTGCACGTCCTGATCGGTACCATCTTCCTGGCCGTCTGCTATTTCCGCACCAAGAAGGGCCATTTCACCGCCGAGAGCCATTTCGGCTTCGAGGCGGCGGCCTGGTACTGGCACTTCGTGGACGTGGTCTGGCTGTTCCTGTTCATCTCCATCTACTGGTGGGGTGCCGGCGGTCGGTGGGTGGCCCACTGACCGGTAACGGGTTTCCCCCGTGACGGAGACGCCATCCTCCCTGCTCAGCGTGGGTTTGCGGTGCCGCTGCCCACGCTGCGGCCAGGGTGCCCTGTTCAGGGGCTTCATGCGGGTCGTCGATCGCTGTTCGGTATGTGGCCTGGATCTGGCCGCTGCCGACAGCGGGGACGGCCCGGCTGTTTTTCTGATCTTCATCCTGGGCTTCACGCTGGTCCCGGCGGCGCTGATCTTCGCGCTGAAGGTGGATTGGCCGCTCTGGGTGCTGCTGTTGCTGTGGGCGCCGATCATCATCGGCGCCACGCTGGGCCTGATGCGGCCGGCCAAGGCCCTGACCATCGCCCTGCAATATCGCCACCGCCGCGACCAGTTCGACGGTGAGGAAGGCTGACCCAGCCCATGTCCGCCGCTCCCCTTGTCTTCCGGCCGCGCCTGCTGCCCTCCATCGCCGCCCTGGTGGCGCTGCTGATCCTGGTGGGTCTGGGGACCTGGCAGATGGACCGGCTGGCCTGGAAGACCGGACTGATCGCGCGGATCGAGGCCGGGCTGGCCGCCGATCCTGTCGATCTGCCCGCCAGCATCGACCGCCCCGCCGACTGGGAATATACCCGCGTCCGTGTGACCGGCCGCTTCCTGCATGATCGGGAGACCTATATCGGCCCGCGCCTTTATGCCAGCCCCGATGGTCGCCAACAGCAGGGGGTGCATGTGCTGACCCCCCTGGTCCGCGATGACGGGGCGGGATTGGTGCTGATCGACCGCGGCTGGGTGCCGCTGGACCGGCGTGACCCGGCCAGCCGCGCCGACGGCCAGCCGGACGGGTCGGTCACCATCGCCGCCATCGCCCGTGTTCCCCAGGATCGGGCCTTCATGCAGCCGGACAATGATCCGGCCACGCGCACCTTCTTCTGGCTGGACATGTCGGCCTTGGCGGGCATCGCCGGGGTGGACCATCTGGCGCCGCTGGTGCTGCAGGCCGACGCCACCCCCAATCCCGGCGGACTGCCGATCGGCGGGCGGACCATCGTGGTCCTGAAGAACGATCATCTTTCCTACGCGCTGACCTGGTACGGCTTGGCGCTGACCCTGGTCGGCGTGTTCATCGCCGCCAGCTTCCGCCGCCGGGACGAACCATGACCCAGACCGCCTATGCCGCCCTGGAAAAGCAGTTCGCCCGTCGCGCGGGCCTGCAGGGCGCGCTCGGCATCCTGAACTGGGACAGCCGCACCATGATGCCGGCGGCGGCATCGCCGGCCCGTGCCGATCAGGTGGCGGCCTTGGAGGGTGCCATCCATGCAGCCCTGCTGAACCCTTCCATCGCCGACTGGCTGGACGCGGCCGAACAGGACGTTCGCAACCTGGATGATTGGCAGCGCGCCAATCTGGCGGAGATGCGGCGCGAGCATCGGCTGGCCACGGCGGTGCCCGCCGACCTGGTGGAGGCCAATGCCCGCGACGCGGCGCGATGCGAGGTGATCTGGCGCACGGCCAAGGCGGAAAACGATTTCGACCTGCTGCTGCCGCATCTGCGCCGGGTGCTGGACCATCAGCGGGAGATCGCGGCCGCCAACGCCGCCGTACTGGATTGCGGCCTCTACGACGCGCTGCATGAACTGTACGAACCCGGCAGCCGGGTGGCCGACTACGGCCCCGTCTTCAATGATTACGCCGCCTTCCTGCCGGGTTTCCTGGCGGAGGTGGAGGCGGCGCAGGCGGGTGAGCCGCGGGCCGAACCGTTCGAGGGGCCGTTCCCCGTCGATGCGCAGCGCACTTTGGTGGGCCGGTTGGCCGGCATTCTGGGCTTCCAGGGCCGGGTGGACCAATCGCTGCACGCCTTCTGCGGCGGGGCCACGGGCGATGTGCGCATCACCACCCGCCTGGACCCGGATAATTTCTTCAAATCGTTGAAATCCGGCCTGCATGAGGCCGGCCATGCGCTTTATGAGATGGGCCGGCCGGCGGAATGGCTGTCGCAGCCCGTGGGACAGGCGCGCGGCCTGGGCGTGCATGAAAGCCAGAGCCTGACCTTCGACATGCAGGTGGGTCGCCACCCGCGCTTCCTGGAATGGCTGGCCCCGCAATTGGCCGAGGCGTTCGGGCGGGAAGGGGATGCCTGGTCGGCGGACAATCTGCGCCGCCGTTTCCGGCGCGTGGACCGTACCTTCATCCGCGTCGATGCGGATGAGGCCACATATCCCGCCCATGTCATCCTGCGCTGGCGTCTGGAGCAGGCTATGATCGAGGGGCGGCTGGATCTGGGCGACCTGCCTGATGCCTGGAACCAGAGCATGCGCGACCTGCTGGGCATCACCCCGCCCGATCTGGCAATGGGTTGCCTGCAGGATATCCATTGGCCCAGCGGCGCCTGGGGCTATTTCCCGACCTATACGCTGGGCGCCATGATGGCGGCACAGCTGTTCCAGGCGGCAGAGGCGGCCATCCCCGACCTGCCGGACCAGATCGGGCGCGGAGATTTCCGCGACTTGGTGGCGTGGCTGGGCGAGAATGTGCATCGCTGGGGACGCTACCTGTCGGTGCGCGATATGCTGGTGCGGGCCACGGGCAAGCCATTGGATGCCGGCATCTTCAAGGCGCACCTGCGGGCGCGGTATCTGTAACGGTGGCGAGAGTGATTTAACCGTAGGTCAGGTCGAGGCGTAGCCGAGCCCTGACATTTCCGGTGCGGTCGCTTGTCAGGGCTCGCTTGCAGCTCGACCTGACCTACGCCCCTTACCGGCCCCGTTTGACCTCATTCACCATCTTGTCCAGTTCCTGAAGGAAGCGGCTTTTGTCGGATTTGGACATGGGCGCGTTGCCGCCCTGGACCACGCCCATGTCGCGCAGATCCTGCATCAGGGCGCGCGACGCCAGGGCGGAGCCGATATTGGCCTGGGTGAAGGGGCGGCCATTGTTGCCCAGCACCTTGGACCCCTTGTCCAGGCAGCGCTTGGCCAGCTGGATATCGGCCGTGACCACGATGTCACCCGGCCCACAACTCTCCGCGATCCAGTTGTCGGCGGCGTCGAATCCGTCGGACACGACCACCATCCGCACCAGCCCGCCCGGCGGCACCCGCAACGGCCCGTTGGCCACCAGATGCACCGGCATCCCATAGCGTTCGGAAACGCGGAACGTCTCCTCCTTCACAGGGCAGGCATCGGCATCGACATAGATTTCCAGCATCATCCCTCCGGCTTCGCCGCTTTATAGCAGAGGCAGCCCTCTTGCCAAGCGGCCCGCCGTCGTCCACAAACCGGCATCGGCCCCTTTACCCCGCAAGGCCAGGCGCTTGGACCAGCCCGACGATCCACCCCCCTTTGCCTGTCAGGATTGCGGGGCCTGTTGCGCCTATGCTGCCGACTGGCCGCGATTCTCGCTGGAGGACGATGCCGACATCGCCCGCATTCCCGATGCCATGGTGGCTCCCGATGGCTCCGGCATGCGCTGGACGGGCGAACGCTGCGCGGCCCTGTCGGGAAAGGTGGGGGAGCATGTGGCCTGCACCATCTATGCCGACCGTCCCATCGTCTGCCATGATTGCGTGGCAGGGGATGAGGCCTGCCTGATGGCGCGCGAACGCCATGGCATGTCATTGG
This sequence comes from Niveispirillum sp. GW835-FHT14G11, assembly GCF_058793615.1. Taxonomy (NCBI): domain Bacteria; kingdom Pseudomonadati; phylum Pseudomonadota; class Alphaproteobacteria; order Rhodospirillales; family Azospirillaceae; genus Niveispirillum; species Niveispirillum sp. GW835-FHT14G11. Next base: position 299,544 of record NZ_JBXAFZ010000003.1, on the reverse strand, counting down.
TCCCCGACATCAAACCGTAACCCTGGCACCCTATGGTCGGTAGCAGACCGAAGCAATGGATGCCGACATGCGCCTTTCCGCCCTGATGATGACTGCCCTGATGCTCGCCACCAGTCCCGCTATTGCCTTTGATTTACAGGCCCATCGTGGTGGCCGCGCGCTGTGGCCGGAGAATACCCTGCCGGCCTTCGAACGGGCGCTGGACCTGGGCGTCGATACGCTGGAACTGGATGTGGGCGTCACCAGGGATGGGCAGCTGATCATCGCCCATGACCGGCATGTCGATGCCAACCTGGCCCGGCGTGACGGCAAATGGGTGGAAGGGCCCCAGCCCACCTGGAACAGCCTGACCCTGGCGCAGACCCAGGTGTTCGATGTGGGCCGCATCCGCCCCGACAGCGCCTATGCCAAGCGATTCGTCCACCAGACGTCCATTGACGGCACCCGCGTGCCGACGCTGGCCGCCCTGTTCGATCTGGTGAAGAAGCGTGCGGACAATAAGGTCCATTTCAATATCGAAACAAAGATCGACCCGACCGCGCCGGGCGATAGTATCGATCCCGAAACATTTTCATCCCTGCTGGTGAAGCAGGTGCGTGCCGCCGGCCTGGAGAAGCGGGTGACGATCCAGAGCTTCGATTTCCGCACCTTGCAGGTCGTCCAGAAAATCGCGCCGGAGATCGCCACGGCCTATCTGACCATCATCGACCCGGAGGAGAGTACCGTGTCGATGACAGGGTCCAGCCCCTGGTCGGCCGGGTTCGATCCGGTCAAGCATGGCGGCAGCCTGCCGGCGGCGATCAAGGCGGCGGGCGGGGCGATCTGGTCGCCCTATCACCCCAACCTGACGCCGGAACTGCTGAAGGAGGCCCATGGGTTGGGCCTGAAGGTCCTGCCCTGGACCGTGAACGATGCAGCCGACATGAAGCGGCTGATCGACTGGGGCGTGGACGGCCTGATCACCGACGATCCGGTGACGGGCAAGAAGGTGCTGGGCCGGTAAGAAAGATTATACAGCATCCCCCAGCCAGCGTGACGTCACAGGCTCCAGATTGCCGCGCCAGCGGCCGATCTCCTCGATCACCTGCTCCAGGGCACGCTGGTCGCGGTACCGCTTGCGCGCCCGGTTATTGTCGCCCTTGGCCTGCATCGCGGCCAGCCTTGCCGCCACACGCGGTTCACCGATGATCACCTGACGCCAGCGGTCCAGGCGGATTTCGGCGGTGCAATCGACGATGGCCTGCGTGCCGGGACGGCGGCCCAGCTTGATGGCGGCGGGCGTCAGGCGGGCGGCGACGGACAGGGACACATCCTCGGGCATGCCGGGGAACACGGCCTTCACGGCCTGGGCGATGCTGTCCTTCAGATCGACGCTGCGCTGCTTGTCGTCGCGGGCCACGCGCTTGGCCGACACATCCATGCGGCGGCGGCTATGGGCCATGACCTGCTCGGCCACCTCCCGCGCATCCTCGTCCATCCACAGGACGGGGCCGGCGGGCAGGGCGGCGGCGACGGCGGGGCTCAGGGCCGGGTGCGGGGCGTCAGTCTCCGTCACCAGCCGCAGCTTGGACAGGGATTTCAGTGCCCGCTCACGGCCGGCATCGGCGGCCAGCCAGGCATCCCGTGTGATCGGCTCCGACTTCAGCAGGCTGTCCAGCGCCTCCAGGTCGCCACCGGTCCAGCGGCGGCCATTCAGCAGCCGTTCGGCCCGGTCGCGCAGCAGGGCGCGACCGGCATCGCGCGGATGCGCCGGGGCGATCTCGATGATTTTCCAGACATCATTTGCCAGCCGGGCCACGGCCCAGCCGGCATGGATGTCGATGGGGCGGTCGGTGATGAAGATGCCGCCGGGCAGGTTCCATACATCGCTGACCCGGATCAGGCCGCTGGCGTCCAGGAATGCCTCACCGGCGGGGGAGCGATTGATGACAGGCCAACTCGCCACCAGGCCCGCCAAACCCTCCGGCATGCCGGAGGGGCGGTCCCATTCACCCAGGCGGATCAGGCCAAGATCACTTGTCACCTCAATACCGCCCTTCGATGGCGTCGATGAACCGTTCGAACAGATAGTGGCTGTCCTCCGGGCCAGGGCTGGCTTCCGGATGGTATTGCACGGAGAAGACGGGGCGGCCAGACAGGCGGATACCCTCGTTCGATCCGTCGAACAGGGAGACGTGGGTGACCTCCACCTCTTCCGGCAGGCTTTCACGCAGGACGACGAAGCCGTGATTCTGGCTGGTGATCTCCACCACGCCCGATGCCAGATCCTTCACCGGATGGTTGGCGCCGCGATGGCCCTTGTCCATCTTGACGGTGCGCCCGCCCAGCGCCAGGGCCAGCATCTGGTGGCCCAGGCAGATGCCGAACACGGCCTTGCCACTATCCACCAGCCGGGCGATGGTCGGCACGGCATAGGTGCCGGTGGCCGCCGGATCACCAGGGCCGTTGGACAGGAAGATGCCGTCGGGGTTCAGGGCCAGGATCTCTTCCGCCGTGGTGGTAGCGGGGACGACGGTGACCTTGCAGCCCGAGGCTGCCAGACAGCGCAGGATGTTGCGCTTGGCGCCGAAATCCATGGCGACGACATGGTGCTTGGGCTGGTCTTGCGTGCCATAGCCTTCCTTCAGGCTCCAGATCGTCTCATCCCAGCTGTAGGACTGGCGGGTGGAGACGTCCTTGGCCAGATCCATGCCTTCCAGGCCGGGCCATTCCTGCGCCTGACGGATCAGGGCATCGATGTCGAACACCCCGTCCGGCGCATGGGCGACGACGCCGTTGGGGGCGCCATTGTCGCGGATCAGGCGGGTCAGGCGACGGGTGTCGATGCCCGACAGGCCGATCAGGCCGTGGCTCTTCAGCCAGGTGCCCAGATGCTGGGTGGCGCGCCAGTTGGCCGGCTCGGTGATATCGGCCTTGATGATCAGGCCGCGGGCGACCGGCGTGATCGTCTCGATATCTTCCGGGTTGGTGCCGACATTCCCGATATGCGGGAAGGTGAAGGTGATGATCTGCCCGGCATAGGACGGGTCGGTCAGGATTTCCTGATAGCCGGACATGGAGGTGTTGAAGCAGACCTCGCCCACGCTATGGCCCACGGCGCCCACGCCTCGTCCCCAGAAGACCGAACCATCGGCAAGGACGAGAACGCCCGTGGCTCCCTTGGGGGCGGGCGCGCGGGTGGGGGAACCCATCGGCGGGGTGTCAGACATGCTCGGGCACCTTATTGGTCTGCGGGTCGGCGCCGGGGCGCCGTTGAAAAGGCCGTGCCTTCCCGCCCCGATGGGCGGGGCGGCCTGCCCGCAGTCGCGTCGCGGACTGGCCGCGCCGATGCCGCGCGCCGGCCTTGGCCGGTACGGTTCTGACAGGTGAATTAGCTATTCGCCGGGCATGGGTCAACCAACGTGGGCGCGGCCCTGCCACGCGCCATCGTTGGGTGTCCGGATCGGCGTTGAAATGGGCGCAGCTGTTTCCAGATGGCGACGCGCTTGAGTCCTATTCGCTGGCATACGGACGGTATGTTGGCTAATGTTGCCGGCTGTTTCACCCCACCCTTAGAGGTATTCCCATGTTGCGCCAGACGCTGAACGAAGCCCTGAAGGACGCGATGCGCGCCAAGAACAGCCGCGCCGTCGCCACCGTCCGGCTGATCCTGGCGGCCTTGAAGGACCGTGACATCGCGGCGCGCGGCACCGGCAACCAGGACGGCATCGACGATGCCACCATCCTGGCCATGCTGCAGACCATGGTCAAACAGCGCCGCGAGAGCATCACCATGTATGAGCAGGGCGGTCGCGTCGAACTAGCCCAGCAGGAGCGGGAGGAGATCGAGGTCATCGAAGGCTTCCTGCCCAAGCAGCTGGACGAGGCGGAGACGCGCGAGGCCATCGCGGCCCTGATCGCGGAGCTGGGCGCCACCGGCGTCAAGGATATGGGCAAAGTGATGGCCGACCTGCGCGGCCGCTTCGCCGGCCAGATGGACTTCACCAAGGCCAGCGCCCTGGTGCGCGAGAAGCTGGCCAACTGATCCGTCGGGGCGTCGGTTGAGGTCCATCCAGCGTCTGGGGCCGGGGGACGAAGGGCGGCTTGACGCCCATCTCGCCCGGTATCCGGCCACCTCGCTTTTCCTGCGCTCCAACCTGCGCCGGGCCGGGCTGGTGGATGATGGCCAGCGATTCCAGGCGCGTTATGTTGCCCTGGTTGATGGTGGCAGCGCCGTGCAGGGCGTGGTGGCCCATGCCTGGAACGGCAACCTGCTGATCCAGGCAGACCCGGACGCGGCAGCCGAGCTGGCCCGCCAGCACATCGTCGCCGGTGATCGGCCCGTGAAGGGCATCATCGGCCCCCTGGCCGCCGTCCGCGCCGTCCAGCTCCTTTTTTCCGATTGCCCCGTCTTGAAGGATAGCGCTGAGGATCTGTTCGATCTGCCGCTGGCCGACCTGCGGGTACCGCCGGCCCTGGCCGATGGCAGCCTGTCCTGGCGACGGGCGGGGGAGGGGGACCTGGACCTGCTGTCCGGCTGGCGTCGCGATTACTGCCTGGAGACGCTGGGGGAGGCGGATGGTGAGGCGTTGTGCGCCCGCGCCAGTTCCGACGTGAAGGCCTGGGTGGCGGCGGGTGAGGTATTCCTGCTGGCGGATGCGTCGGGCACGCCGCTTGCCATGGCCACCCACAATGCCCGCATCCCCGATACGGTGCAGATCGGCGGCGTCTGGACGCCCGTGGCCCTGCGGGGCCATGGCTATGCCCGCGCCGTGGTGGCCGGCGCCCTGCTGGCGGCGCGCGCGGAAGGCGTGGGGACGGGGGTGCTGTTCACCGGCAAGCAGAACCAGCCCGCACGCCGCGCCTATCTGGCGCTGGGATTCCGCATCATCGGCGATTACGGGATCGTGCTGCTGGGCTGAGGACCCGGCTTTTCCTTTGCCAGCTGCGGCTTTCACGCCCATATTTTCCTGATCCCATGCGGGAGGCGGGGCAATGGATGACGGCGTGATTTCGGCGGCGGAGGCCGGGCGGAATTTCGACAGGTTGCTGGAACAGGTGGAGGCGGGCCAATCCCTGACCATCACCCGTGACGGCCGCCCCGTGGCGGTGGTGACGCCGGTGGAGGTGACAGATGATGATGAGCGGGAGCGCTTGCACCAGGAGATGATGGCGTTGTTACGCAAAGGTCTCGACATCGGGTACAGCGGCCCCCTGGACCGCGAGGCGTTGCATCAGCGATGAGCCTTGTTGCCTTGGATACCAACATCCTTGTCTATTCGATGGACAAGCAAGCATTGGAAAGCAAGTGGCACCTTGCCCAGGATTTATTCAGCCGGATTGCTGTTCGGCAGAACGGTCTCCTGCCCAGCCAAGCCCTGGTCGAGTTTTATGCGGTGGTGACGCGCAAGCATCATGGCACACCAGAAGACGCGGCCAGGCAGGTAACGGTTTGGGGGCGATTGCTGACTGTTATCGGCACCAGCTTCGATGACGTTGCCGCCGCCATCCAGGCCAACCGCGATCATGGCCTGCCCATCTGGGATGCCATGATCTGGGCGGTATCCCGCCGCGCCGGAGCCAGCCTGCTGCTCAGCGAGGATTTCCAGGATGGGCGGGTGCTGGACGGTGTGCGTTTCGCCAATCCGTTCAATCCCGCCAACATCCCGTTGATCGACGCCGCTCTTACTGGAGTTAACGAAGCTGATAGGGTTCAGTTTGATCAGGACAAAATTTGCACAAATGATGCGGTGGAATGCTAATGAGAAAATACATGATCATTGCAATGGCTATGGTCATTCCCATTGGGAACATCTTTGGATTTAATCATTGGGTCGCGAGATATTCGATTCACGCTGCTATATTTACAACATTATACCCATTCCCTTTCCACATTGAAGCCTCATATTCGGCAGGATATTTCCAAAGCATTGAATTGGGGGGACGGGATACTAAGATTTTGGCTAAATTAGCAGAGAAAAACCACTGCATGCAGGCAGTTTCTGGCGTATTTGTCGATACGAAGGACTTTCAGATTTCAAGCACTGGGGACACCGAACTAGTGCTGCTTTGCAGATCAGGTGGAATTGCCTGGAATGTGATATTCCTGATTCAGAAGGGGGTTATAAAAGAAATACGGATATCAGGTGGATTATGGTTATAATATTGTTACCTATCAGGCTATCTTCCTCAGAGTCTGATTCGAAATTAATCTGATATCTTCAACGCCTTGCGATCCGCCGGATGAAGAGTTGTACGGATGCGATGAAGCACCATGTAGTTGCAGATGCGATAGTCTGCTCGAAGCCTTGGGCTGTGTCGGATCGCTTGATGATATCGATGGTCCATTTTCCGATGCGGCGCAGCGCGTCCTTGAGCTTGTCCCCAGCATAACCGCCATCGGCGAAGATGCGCCGCAGCCACGGGAAGGGTTTGACGATTTTTCGGCCAGCACCAGCGGTGCCCCGTCGCGGTCTTGGATGTCGGCGGTGTGGATAACGGCATGCACGAGATTGCCCTGGGTGTCGGTGAGGATATGGCGCTTACGCCCCTTGATCTTCTTGCCCGCATCATAGCCCTTTGGTCTGCCGGATTCCGTGGTTTTGACGCTCTGGCAGTCGATCACACCGGCGGTTGGGCTGGCATCACGGCCCTGTTGCTCACGCATCGCCATCAGCAGGATATGGTTGACCGTGAGCCACAGGCCATTGTCGCGCCACAGGTAGAACCAGCGCCGCACCGTCGAGACCGGTGGGAAACAAGGCGGCAGCATCCGCCAAGGTAGGCCGCCGCGAAGCAGGTAAAGGATTGCCTCCACGATCCGGCGCAGCGGCCATTTGCGCGGGCGGCCAACAGAGGACGCAGCAGGCAGCAGCGTTTCCAGAATGAACCATTCCGCATTTGTCAAATCGCTTGGCAAAGCCAGGCCGTTGCGGGCATGAACAGCGCGGGTGGTATCAGTCCACATCGGGGATGCAGGGTTGTTTTTAGCGAAACCCCTGAATCACCGATAGGGAACGCTGTTAAGCTAACCCGCTGATACAACTAAACTTAATTTCGGATCAGGCTCTTACACCTTGATGTCGATCCCTTTCGTCGCCTCCTCCTGCGTGGCCATTCGGCCATCCATGGAGATGAAATATTTTGCCGACTTGGCCAACTGGTCAGGATTCAGCCCCATGGCGGTCAATTCTTCCCACATGGGGGCAAGATTTTCCTGGTTGCGGTATTTGTCGGTGATGGCATCGATGGTCTTCTGCTGGTCGGCAGACACGAAGGGCAGATAGCCGCGTTCGTTCGCGGGCAAGGCCATTTGGAAGGCCAGCGGCGGGTCGCCCTCCTGTCCGTATTTACGGCCATGGGTCTGCTCGAACTCCTTCTCGCGCTTGGCGATTTCCGCGTGGCGCTGCGCGTCATAGGCCGCGCGTTCCTTCTTCAGGCCCGCCATTTCGTCCTTCTGCTGGGCGGCGGGATCGACAGGGCTGGTCTGTGTCTTGGCCGCCGGGGCGGAGGTGCCGCTGGCGGCGGGCGCCTTCACCTGTAATCGCGAGAGGATGGCGGAGGGGGAGAACATGGAACTGATATTCATGGCGCATGCCCTTCGTTTGGGTGTTTTGTTACCCAGGGCCACGCAATCTTCGTACCGACGAATTTCGAACCATCCGGCATGTTGTCCACAGCCTGTGGAACATGCAGCACCTGGGGATAAGTGGTGCCATGCGTGGCAATCCCGGCGGTGTCTGCGCTATGCTCCCCGGCTGACCCGCGCCCCTTAGCTTTGAAGATTGCCCGCCTGATGGCCCTGCCGCCGCAGTTCCTGGAAGAGTTGCGTTCCCGCCTTTCCGTGTCGGAAGTGGTGATGAAGCGCATGCGTCTGCAGCGCGCCGGGCGCGAGTTCAAGGCCCCGTGCCCCTTCCACAATGAGAAGACGCCCAGCTTCTACGTCAACGACCAGAAGAACTTCTTTCATTGTTTTGGTTGTGGGGCCCATGGCGACCAGATCGGCTTCGTCATGCGTCATGACAGCCTGTCCTTCATGGAGGCGGTGGAGCATCTGGCGGCCGAGGCGGGCATGCAGGTGCCGCAGGCCACGCCGCAGGAGCGCCAGCAATATGAGCGGCAGAAGTCGCTCTATGATCTGGTTGAGCGGGCCACGAAATATTACGAGAAGGAACTCTACAATCCCGGTGGGCGCGCGGCGCTGGATTATCTGCGCCGGCGCGGGCTGGATGATGCCGCCATCGCGCGTTTCCGCCTGGGCTATGCCCCGCAGGAGGGCGGGCCGCTGCGCATGTTGCTGCTGGAGGCCGGCTATAACGAGGCCGACATGGTGGAGGTCGGCCTGTTCAAGAAGGCCGAGAGCGGCCGGCCCATCCGCAACTTCTTCTGGAACCGCGTCATGTTCCCCGTCACCGACCGCCGGGGGCAGGTGGTGGCGTTCGGCGGGCGTGTGCTGGAAGGCGACGGGCCGAAATATATCAATTCGGCGGAGAGCCCGCTTTTCCACAAGGGCAACCTGCTCTACGGCATGTCACGCGCCCGTCAGGCGGCGGCGGATGGCCAGCGGCTGATCGTCACCGAAGGCTATATGGACGTCATCTCCTGTGTGCAGGCGGGGTTCGAGGGAGCGGTGGCGCCGCTCGGCACCGCCATGACGGAGACGCAGATCCAGGTGCTGTGGAAACTGGCACCGGAGGGACAGCGCAACCCTATCCTGTGCTTCGATGGCGACAATGCCGGGCGGCGGGCGGCACAACGGGCCGTGGAGCGGGTGCTGCCCATCCTGATGCCCGACACCACGGTCCGCATCGCCTTCATGCCGGACAAGGAGGATCCCGACAGCCTGATCCGGTCCGGCGGCCCCGATGCCTTCGCCGCCATCCTGGAACGCGCCCTGCCGCTGGAGGATTTCATCTGGGAGATGGTGCGCCAGGGGGAGGACCCGAAGACGGCTGATGGCCGCCTGCGCATTGAGGGCGGCATCAATCAGATGATGGAGAAGGTCACCGACAAGTCGGTCCAGTACAACTACCGTTCCGTCCTGCGCGAGAAGCTGCGCGCCGCCATCCGGGCCGGCGGTGGCGGGGGTGGCTTCGCAGGCGGCGGCAATGCGGGGGGGCGTCCGCGCCGTCTTCAGCCCGGCGAGGTGCCCGTCAGCCGCCTGTGGGACAGCCGTTTTCGCAGCCCCACCCTGCGCACCGAGCCGCGCCGGCGCGAGCGTTACCTGCTGTTGGCCGTCATCCATCATCCAGAGCTTTTCCAGGATATCGGAGAGACCCTGGCGGGGGCGGAATTCGCCGATAGTGAGATGGAGGCGCTGCGCCAAGCGCTTGTTGCATGCCTCACGACCGAATCAGCACTTGACGCCGAGGGTTTGAAGCGCCACCTGTCTGGTCGCGGTTTTTACGAGATGCTGGATAGTCTGCTGAATGCGGACGCGCCTCGATTTGCGCAACCTGGAGCGTCGTTCGAAATCGCGAAGAGTGGCTGGCAGGAGGTTTGGCTTAGTTCCGAGGATGGTTTGCTTCAACGCGAGCTGCGCGATGCCGAGAGACGGTTTGCCGAGACATTCAGTGAGAATGATCTGGCAAGATTACGCGCGCTGCAGAGGGAGCTGCTGATTCTCCGGGGCCATGTCGACAATCTGACGGAGATGGATGGATGACGGATGGGCGGCCGAACTTTCGGGCGTCGTGCGACGCATTTGTCCACAAAAACTGTGTCGTGGCGGACACAGTTCATGGCCGCTCACCAATGTTATAGCCAGATTGAGTTTCGTCGGATGGCCGGGCACTTGCCCGAGTCGTCCATTTGCGTTTACCGGTGGCAGCCTTAAAAGTGCGGGGGCAGCGAACGAATGGCGACGAAAGCGGCGCAGACGGCAGAAGTGTCGGAGCAGCGGGAAGAGGAAGCCAATGGCCCTCTGATGGATGGCATGGCCATTGCCGTCAAGAAGATGATCGCGCGCGGCAAGGAGCGCGGATACGTCACCTATGACGAATTGAATGCGGCCCTGCCCCCCGACAGCTCGTCTTCCGAGCAGATCGAGGACACGATGGCGTTGCTGTCCGAAATGGGCATCAACGTGGTCGAGGGCGAAGAGCAGGAAGACGGTCCCAGCGGCGAGGGCGAAGGCGAAGGCCGTCAGTCCGGCAACCTGGACGATGACGATATCGGCCGTACCGACGACCCCGTGCGCATGTATCTGCGCGAAATGGGGTCGGTGGAGCTGCTGAGCCGCGAGGGCGAAATCGCCATCGCCAAGCGCATCGAGGCCGGCCGCGAGATGATGATCGGCGCGATCTGCGAATCGCCGCTGACCATCCAGGCCATCATCGAATGGCACCAGTCGCTGCAGGACGGCAAGATGCTGCTGCGCGACATCATCGATCTGGATGCCTCCTACGGGGTCGATCCGGAGGCCGGCGAACTGCCGCCCGAAGCGCTGGACGGCCCCGCCGCCGAGCGTGAGGAGGAGGAGGCCGAGCGTCCGGAGGGTGAGGGCGGTCCCGCCGCCGAAGGCGAGGGCGAGGAAGAGGGCAATGTCTCGCTCTCCGCCATGGAAGCCGAGCTGAAGCCCAAGGTGCTGGAGACCTTCGGCAAGATCGAGGAAACCTATGAGCGCCTGCACAAGTTGCAGGAAGAGCGCCTGTCCCTGCTGCAGCAGGGCATGGAACTGCCCAAGGGTTCCGACAAGAAGTACGAAAAGGTGAAGGCGGAGCTGACCGAACTGGTCAATTCCGTCCGCCTGAACAATGGCCGCATTGAACAGCTGGTCGAGCAGCTCTATGCCCTGAACCGCAAGCTGCTGGGCTTTGAAGGCCGCCTGCTGCGTCTGGCCACCGATTGCCGCGTGAAGCGCGAGGATTTTCTGCAGCACTATTACGGGTCGGAACTGGACCCGAAATGGCTGGACCGCTGCAAGAACCTGTCGAAGGCCTGGGGCAAGTTCGCCGAGCGCTCTTCCCAGGAAGTCGGCCGCGTGCGCGAGAATATCTCCGACGTCTCCACCCAGGCCCGGCTGCCCATCGGTGAGTTCCGCCGCATCGTCTCAACGGTGCAGAAGGGTGAGAAGGAGGCCAGCCGCGCCAAGAAGGAGATGGTGGAGGCCAATCTGCGCCTCGTGATCTCCATCGCCAAGAAGTACACGAACCGCGGCCTGCAGTTCCTGGACCTGATCCAGGAGGGCAATATCGGCCTGATGAAGGCGGTCGATAAGTTCGAGTATCGGCGCGGCTATAAGTTCTCCACCTATGCCACCTGGTGGATCCGGCAGGCGATCACCCGCTCGATCGCCGATCAGGCCCGCACCATCCGCATTCCCGTGCATATGATCGAGACGATCAACAAACTGGTGCGCACCTCGCGCCAGATGCTGCACGAGATCGGGCGTGAGCCGACGCCGGAGGAACTGGCCGAGCGGCTGATGATGCCGCTGGAAAAGGTCCGCAAGGTCCTGAAGATCGCCAAGGAGCCGATCAGCCTGGAGACGCCGATCGGCGACGAGGAGGACAGCCATCTAGGTGATTTCATTGAGGACAAGAACGCTGTTCTTCCCCTTGATGCCGCCATCCAGGCCAACCTGCGCGAGACCACGACGCGGATACTCGCTACGCTGACGGCGCGTGAGGAGCGGGTGCTGCGCATGCGTTTCGGCATCGGCATGAACACCGACCACACCCTGGAAGAGGTGGGTCAGCAGTTCAGCGTGACGCGCGAACGTATCCGCCAGATCGAGGCCAAGGCCCTGCGCAAGCTGAAGCACCCGTCGCGCAGCCGCAAGCTGCGGAGCTTCTTGGATACGTGAGTTGTTCTGCTCTTCGCCTGTTTCACGCGAATGAAGAAGCCCTCGCCTCTGGCGGGGGCTTTTTCGTTTTGGAGACCATGCATTGCGTGTTCAGGCCGGTGGAGTTTAGTCTGCCCCAGCCTTCAATTGCCGGACCGCTACCATGGCCAACGAACTCGTCAAACTCGCCAAGGTGATCTCCCGTCAACTCCGCAAGGGTCAGCCGTTCAGCCTTTCGGCTGAAATCGGGCAGACCATCGCGACAACGCCGGGCGGGCCGGAGGAATTGGTGGTCCTGCTTGCCGAGGAGGCGGGCAAGGCCCGCCCGAGTGCCAAGCTCTTGCAGGTCTATGAGGCATTCCTGACGGATACCTTCATGGAACTGGTGCAGGGCGCCAAGGCGGGGCGCACCGGAATGGCGGAGGCCCTGCGCAATGTGGAAGGGGAGATCGTCACCCTGGTCCAGGAGGGCGATCTCGCGCCCGATGCCTTTCTCACGCTGCTCAGGCTTCTGCAGGGCGCCGGGCATGTTCCGGGAGAGGATTTTCGCGACGCGCTGATGGACAGCGACGGCTCCGATGCGCAGAGCGTGGATATCGGCAGCGTTATCGATAGCCTGGCCCAGGCGGTGCAGGAGATGGGGGGCGATATCTTCGTCGCCCATCAGCAGATGCAGCCGATGATCGCCACCATGCCGGTGCCGGCGCGGGGGGCCATGGGCTTTGATCTGCTGGTCAATGACAAGCATCCGGCAGTGCGTTCTCTGGGTCTGGCCTGGCTGTTCGATGGGGAGGCGGAGGTTCGGCAAATGGCGGCCGACGGCGTTCGCCAGGCCGCTGAACGCGGGCGGTTGACGCCGGACATGCTGCGCCGCCTGATCTTGTCGCGCAACCTGCTGCCGGCCGCGCTGCATCCCGATATCGATGCCGCCATCAAGGCGGGCCGGCTGAAAGGCGTGGATTGCCCGCCATTGCCCGAACCCGTGGTGATCGAGTTCCTGGCGTCGGGGGTGGATGGTGCCGGGGCGCAGAGCCTTTTCGTACAGGTCAAGCAGGGGCGCAAGCAGGCCTTGGTCTCCATCCTGCTGAAGCTGGGCCACGGCGTGCTGGATGCCTGGGTGAGAACAGGCATGTCCAAGGCAGAGATGTCGTCGATCCTGGACGAAGTGGATGCCCAGATGGGGCTGAACCTTTCCGGGCCGCTGTTCCTGCGCCAGGCCCTGGGGCATTTCCTGGCCATGAATGTGCAAACCGGTCAGGCCGTCCCCTTCGCCTTGCTGGAGGTGGCGGAGGCATTGGCCCTGCCGTCATTGGCACCTGAAAGGCTGCCCGCGCGGGAAGACATGCTGCGCGACATCCTGGCCGGGCTGCCGCCGGAAGAAACGGATGCCAAGGCGTTCGAGCAGGCGCGGAAAATAAGCGCCTATTGGGCGGACAGCCTGCCGTTTGCCGCCTCATGGTTCGAAGACGGGCCGGAGATCGACCGGCTGCTGAAAGGCAAGAGGATGTCGCTGGAAAAGCAGGCCGGGGAGATATTGCAGAAGATACTGCCTGGCAAACGCGACCGCTGGATCGACATCCTGACCCAGACGGGGCTCAGCATGCGTGAAGGTGACCGCAAGGGAATATGGATCGACTATCTGTTGCTGGCGCGGGCGCTGGCGGAAGGCCAACCCCCGTCATCCCTGCCGTTCATGCAGAATGTCGCGGCCAACAGCGCCCAGGCGTGGCGCTATCATAATGGCGTAACGGGGCTGCCCGGCCGGCGCCAGCGTGGTGCCTGATCAATAAACCAGCTCATCCTCGCCCTTGCCGCTGGCAATGACGATTTCGCCGCGCGCCGCCATGTCCTTGGTCAGCTGCACCATGTACATCTGGCTTTCGTCCACGTCGCGCAGGCGCACCGGGCCCATCGCACCCATATCCTCGCGCATGATCTTGGCGGCGCGTTCGGACATGTTGGTGAAGAACAGGTCCTTCAGCGTGTCCGACGCCCCCTTCAGGGCCGTGGCCAGCTTCTGCTTGTCCACACTGCGCAGCAGGGTCTGGATGCCGCTGGGGTCGAGCTTGGACAGATCCTCGAAGGTGAACATCAGGGCGCGGATGCGTTCGGCGCTGTCGCGGTTGCGCTCTTCCAGGGCTGCCAGAAAGCGGCTTTCGGTATTGCGGTCGAAGCTGTTGAAAATCTCCGCCATCATCTCGTGCGCGTCGCGGCGGTTGGTGCGCGCCAGGTTCGACATGAATTCGGTGCGCAGCGTGCGCTCGATATCGTCGATGACCTCCTTCTGCACCGCCTCCATGCGCAGCATGCGCATGATGACTTCCATCGCGAAGCTTTCGGGCAGAAGCTGGAGCACGCGGCCGGCATGGTCGCCCTTGATCTTGGACATGATCACGGCGACGGTCTGCGGATATTCGTTCTTCAGATAGTTGGCCAGCACCTGCTCGTTCACGTTGGTCAGCTTGTCCCACATGGTGCGGCCGGCGGGACCACGGATTTCCTCCATGATCTGGTCGACCTTGTCCTTGGGCAGGACCTTGGTAAGCAGGCGTTCGGTGCTGTCGAACGAACCGACCAGCGAGCCGGTGGAGCTGATCTGCTCGGCGAATTCCACGAACAGCCGTTCGACCAGATTGGAGCTGACCGACCCCAGATTGGCCATGGTCTGGGACAGTTCCTTGATCTCGTCATCGCCCATCAGGGCGAACAGCTTCGACGCGATCTCTTCGCCCAATGCCAGCATCAGGATGGAGGCCTTCTCCGGTCCGGTCAGGCCACGATAATCCTCACGAACGCGCATCGCCATGGCGGCCACTCCAACACTACAGGGGCCGGCACAGAGGGGCCGGACCGGTCACTTTGGCGGAATCTAGCACAGCGACTCGCCAAGGTGAATCCGTCACGAAGGATAATATATTGTTTGTCCGCGTGTTCAGGGGCCGCCGGCCAGTTCCCGGCGGCGCTCCTCCCATGTCACCTCATCGGCGACGGGGGAGATGGGGCTGCGTGGCAGTTCGTTCTTCATGCCCGGGCAGTCGCGGGGCCCGTCATAGGCACGCCCGGCAAGGTAACCGATGGTGGAGCCGATACCGGCACCGGTCAGGCCCTTGGCGGCCTGCGTAACGCTGCTGTCATCATCGCCGCTGGCGGCCATGCCCGCCATCACGCCCAGCGCTGCGCCGATCCAGGTGCCGGCCTTGGCCCCCTTCTGGCTGCGTCCCGTGCAGGGCGGGGGCAGGGCGGCGCGCAGCTTCAGGTCGGCATCGTCCAGCGACACGACCTGACCCGGCAGCGGATCATAGGCGGGCAAGGGCTTGAACGTATTGGTCGCCGCATCGGCGGCAAGCGCAGATGGTACCGCCAGCAGGAACAGCGCCAATATCGCCGAGCCGCCTGCCTTCATGATGTCACCGGCGCCCGTCCCAGAATTCCAGCGGTGCCGACACCGACGGGGCACCCAGGATGTTGCCGCCATACTTATGGCGCAGGAAGCTCTCGTTATAGTTCAGGCGCGGGGTGCCCGAGACATAGCCGTAGGGCGAGTAATAGCCGCGATTGTTGGAATAGAACGGTTCCGCATCATAACCGATCTGGCCGTCGCCCAGCAGCTGGTTCGACCGGCGGGCGCCATAGCCGCTGCTGAAGGACGGCATATTGCCGCTGACCGACAGGCTGAACCCGTCCGGCAGGCGCGCAGCACCTTCACCCGACAGGGCCAGGGCAGCGGCGGCCGCCGCTTCGGCGCTGGGGCGGGCATAGGACTGGGCCGCGGCGCGTTCGCCGGGGGTCACGGCGCGGGTAATGGGCTTGAAGGTGTTCACTCCCTTGCCCGCCTCTTCCGCCAGGGCCGGCGTCGCGATCGGCACTGCCACCAGCAGGGCGGCAATACCGGTGACGCGGGCATGACGGGTGAAAGCGTTACGCATCGGAACCATCTCCATCCACTGCCGGGCGCGCGGGGCCATTGGCCGGGCGCCATTACCGGGGGAACCGGGCACCCCTGGGGCCCGCAATTGCCTATAAGGTCATGCGTGCGGGCGTCCACGTCAAGGGGGGCAGTGGATTTGTCACCCACAATCTCCCCGTTGCCGTCTGCCCGACGGGTTTTTGTCGGGATGGGGGTGGGCTGGCGGCCGGCGGCGGGCGCGTGCTAGGGTGCCCGCCAATGCCCGGAACCCCGACCTTGCCATGCTGGAAAGCCTTTATCGCGGCCTGACGCGTCTTGCCGGCCCCGCCGTTTCCCGGCTGCTGGACCGGCGGGCGACGCGCGGCAAGGAAGACCCGACCCGCCGGCATGAAAGGCTGGGCCGCCCCCGCCGGCCGCGCCCGACAGGGCAGCTGGTCTGGCTGCATGCCGCATCGGTGGGGGAATCGCTGGCCGTGCTGCCGTTGGTCGACCGGTTGCTGGCGGTTTCCGCCGATCTGTCGGTACTGGTCACGACAGGCACCGTCACCTCCGCCGCCCTGATGGAAATGCGTTTGCCGGGCCAGCGCGCCTTTCACCAATATGTGCCGGTGGACCTGCCCGCCGCTGTGGACGGTTTTCTGGCGCATTGGCGGCCGGATCTGGTGTTGTGGGTGGAATCCGAATTTTGGCCCAACCTTCTGTCCGCCATCCGCCGCCGGGCCATTCCCTGCGCCCTGGTCAATGCGCGGCTGTCCAGCAAAAGTTTCACCAGCTGGCGCCGCCTGCCCGGCACCGCGCGGCGCCTGCTGTCGGTGTTCCAGATGGCCCTGGCCCAGACGGCGGCAGAGGCGGACAGGCTGCGGGAACTGGGCATCGGCGACAGCCGTGCCATCGGCAACCTGAAATATTCCGGCGGCCCCTTGCCGGCGGATGAGGGGGCGCTCCTGGCCCTGTCCACAGCCATCGGCCGCCGCCCCGTCTGGACCTTTGCCAGCACCCATGCGGGGGAGGAGGTGATGGCGATCACCGCGCAGCAGGCGTTGCTGAAAACCCATCCCGACGCGCTGCTGCTGCTGGTTCCCCGCCATCCCGACCGGGGTGCTGTGGTTGCGGGGCTGCTGTCGGCGTCGGGCCTGTCTTTCACCCGGCGCAGCGGCGGGGCGCTGCCGGGAACGGATGATGGCGTCTATCTGATGGATACGCTGGGGGAGATGGGGCTGGTCTTCCGGCTGGCCCCGGTCACCGTGATGGGCGGGTCCTTCATGCCGGTGGGCGGGCACAACCCGATCGAGCCGGCGCTGCTGAACAGTGCTGTCATCCATGGCCCGCACATGTTCAACTTCGCCGAGGTTGCGGCGGAGATGCAGGCGGCGGGCGGGCTGCTGCCCCTGGACGGGGCCGACGCCATTGCTCCGGCGGTGGCCGGGCTGCTGTTCGACCCGGTGATGCGACAGGCACGGGCCGATGGCGCCCGCGATGTGGCGCTGCGCAACGCCACGGCCATCGACCGGGTGATGGCGGCGCTGACGCCGCTGCTGGCGCGGGCGGGGATCGGCTGATGAGGGCTCCGGGCTTCTGGTATGCCCCGCCGGGCTGGGCGGCGATGGCGCTGACGCCGCTATCCTGGCTGTGGCGCCTGGGCGGGACCCTGCGGGCGAAGACGCCTCAGGCGGCGCCCCTGCCCGTGCTGTGCGTCGGCAATCTGGTGGCTGGCGGCACCGGCAAGACGCCGGTCGTGCTGGACCTCGTGGCCCGTTTGCGGTCGCGCGGGGTGGCGGCGGCATCATTGTCGCGTGGCCATGGCGGACGGTTGCCGGGCCCGCTGTTGGTCGATCCCGCCCGGCACGACGCGGGCGATGTCGGGGATGAGCCGTTGCTGCTGGCGATGAGTAATCCCGCCTGGATCGGGCGCGACCGTATGGCGGCGGCCCGGGCCATGGCGGCGGCGGGCGTGGATGCGATCATCATGGATGACGGGTTCCAGAACCATGCCCTGCGCAAGGATCTGTCGCTGATCGTCGTCGATGGCGGGGCCGGTTTCGGCAATGGCCGGGTGATGCCGGCGGGACCGTTGCGGGAACCGGCGGCCGCCGGCCTGGCGCGGGCTGATGCGCTGGTGGTCATCGGCGACGGACCGGGGCTGGCGGCCGCACGCGCCGTTGCCGGGGCGTGTCCGGTGCTGACCGCACGGTTGGTACCAGACAGGGCCGTGGCGGCTGGCCTGCGCGATCGCCACGTCCTGGCCTTTGCCGGCATCGGCCGCCCGGCCAAGTTCTTCGCCACCCTGCGCGGCATCGGCGCGCGGTTGGTGGCGGAATGTTCATTCGACGACCATCATCCGTTCAGCGCGGCCGAACTGTCTGCGCTGGCAGAGCAGGCCGCGCGGGAGGGAGCGATCCTGGTGACGACGCAGAAGGATGCGATGCGTCTGACACCCGCCTGGCGGGAACGGGTGATGACCCTGCCCGTGTGCCTGTCCTGGGACGATCCCACCGCTGTTGAAGGGCTGCTGGACCGGCTGATGGGAGATTGTCATGGCTAACCATGGGCGTCTGCGCCGTCGCTTCGACCGGGTGTTGGGCTATCGCCTGCAGGCTGGATTGGTCTGGCTGTTCATCCATGCCATGCGATTGCTGTCACCCGAACAGGCGTCGAACCTGGGGGGCGGGCTGCTGCGCCGGTTGGGGCCGCGCCTGTCGCGCTCCCGCCGCATGCGCCTTGATATCGAACGCGCCTTGCCTGGGCTGGAGCCGGCGCGGGTGGAGGCGATCATCCGCCAGGCGTGGGACAGTCTGGGCCGCACCTTCGCCGAATATGTGCATCTGGACCGGATATCGGCCGATTTCGACCGCCATGTCGAACTGACAGGGGCGGAGCATCTGCGCGCCCTGGCCACGGATGGGCGGCCGGGCATCGTCTTCGCCGGCCATTTTGCCAATTGGGAATTATGCGCCATGGTCTCGGCCCGGATGGGCGTGCATCTGACCTATGTGTTCCGCAAGCCCAACAACCCGTATGTCGCCCGGATGCTGGCCGCCGCGCGGACGGCGCTGGGCGGCACCATGGTGCCCAAAGGGCGCGAGGCGGCGCGGGGCCTGCTGTCGGCGATCCGCACCGGCGGCCATGTCGGCCTGCTGGTGGATCAGAAACTGAACGAGGGGCCGCTGCTGCCCTTTCTGGGGCGGGGGGCGCGGACGGGCACGGTGCTGGCCGACCTTGCCCTGCGGCATGACGCGCCGGCCGTGCCCATCCGGGTGACGCGGACGGGGGCGGCACGGTTTCGTGTCACTGTGCTGCCGCCGCTGGATTTCGTGCGCACGGGCGACATGCAGGCCGATACGCTGGCCGCCATGACACAGGTGAACCGGCTGCTGGAGGATTGGGTGAAGGAAGATCCCGGCCAGTGGATGTGGCAGCATCGCCGCTGGCCGGATTGAGGCTCACTCATACACCGCGTAATATTTCCGTGCCGGCTCCAGAATCTCCCACACGCCGGTGAAGCCGGCGGGCATGACGAATGCGTCTCCGGCGGCAAAGCGGCGCTTCGACCCGTCATCGCCCGTCACCACCACCACGCCGTCCAGCAGCTGGCAGAACTCGTTTTCCGTGAACACCACGCGCCAGGACCCGACCGCCCCGGTCCAGATGCCGCAATTGAAGCGGCCATCGGCGCTGCTGAACCGGTTGCTGACGCTTTGCACCGGGTCGCCGGACAGGATGCGGTCCTGAGCCGGGCGGTAGGTTTCCGGCTCAAGGCCGGCATCGGCAAGCGCCACCAAGGCGGGGAAGGGGGGCGGGGTCATCATTGTTCTCCTATCGCCTGTCCTTGAAGAAATCGCGCAGCAACCCAGCCGCCCGCGCCTCCCCGAAGCCGCCATAGGCGTCGGGCGCGTGGTGGCAGGTCGGTTGCTGGAAGTAGCGGGGGCCATGGTCCACGGCCCCGCCCTTGGGATCATAGGCCGCGAAATAGACGCGGCGCAGCCGGGCGAAGCTGATGGCGCCCGCGCACATGGCACACGGCTCCAGCGTGACGTATAGGTCCAGGCCCGGCAGGCGCGGGCTGCCCAGGGCCGCTGCCGCCTGCCGGATGGCCAGCATTTCCGCATGCGCCGTGGGATCGGCCAGTTCTTCCGTCCGGTTGCCGGCGGCACCCAGGATGGCGCCCGTGGCGGGATCGACCACCACGGCACCCACCGGCACCTCCCCGCGTGCGGCGGCCTGCTCCGCTTGCGCGAAGGCGATATCCATGGGGGAGGGGGCGCTGGGCGGGTCGGTGGTCATGATGCGCGCAAGGCTGCATGGGACGGTCGCGCCCGTCAAGGCGGGGGTCTGCTTGCGGCCATCCGGTTTCGCGCGTAATCTCCGCGCCCATGTCCCAGAATTCATACGACCCTTTGCGTCAGGTATCGGTCAACGCCGTCGCCGACGAAACCGATAGTGATGCCACGCCCGAGCTTGCCGGGGGTGAACGCATCGCCAAGCGGCTGGCCCGCGCCGGCGTCTGTTCCCGCCGCGATGCCGAACGCTGGATCGCCGACGGGCGCGTGCGCGTCAACGGCGTGACCCTGGAGAGCGCCGCCTTCCTGGTGCGCGACGGCGATCGCATCCAGGTGGACGGCCAGAATGTCGGGGAGCCGGAACCGACCCGTCTCTGGCGCTATCACAAGCCGGAAGGGCTGGTGACGACGGCACGCGACGAGAAGGGCCGGGCCACGGTGTTCGACCACCTGCCGACCACCATGCCGCGCGTCATTTCCGTCGGCCGCCTGGATCTTTCCTCCGAAGGGCTGCTGCTGCTGACCAATGACGGCGCCCTGGCCCGTCATCTGGAACTGCCATCCACGGGCTGGCTGCGCCGGTACCGTATCCGCGTGCACGGGGTCCCGACGCCGGAAACGATGCGCAAGCTGGCCGATGGTGTCGTCGTCGATGGTCTGGCCTATGGCCCCATCGAGACGGTGATCGACCGCACCGTCGGCTATAATTCCTGGCTGACCGTGGGCCTGCGCGAGGGCAAGAACCGTGAGGTCCGCCGGGTGTTCGAATGGCTGGGCCTGCCCGTCAGCCGCCTGATCCGCGTTGCCTATGGCCCGTTCCAGCTGGGCAAGCTGGAGCGCGGTGCGGTGGAGGAGGTGCCCAATCGCGTGTTGCGCGATCAGATGCCGGGCTTCTTCCCGGCTGGTGCGGAACTGCCGGTGGCGACGCCGCCCACGCCGGGTGCCGCCCCGCGCATGCGCTATGACCGCCTGCCCAAGGCCATGGCCGCGTCCGCCCCGTCCAGCGCCACCAAGGGCAAGGCCAAGCCGTCCGCCGCCAAGGCCCGCGACAGCGTGGAACGCCTGATGGGGGGGGGGCGCAAAGCCGCTTCCACCGTGCCGAAGAAGCCCGCCCCGGCAGCCCGGCTGGAATCGGAAGTGCCCAAGGCCGCCCGCCGTGGTGCGGGTGCCGAGTTGAGCGAGAGCGCGCGCCGCGCCGTGGCCAAGCTGGACCGTGCCTTGTCCGGCGCCGACATCCCCGATGACGACGCGCCGGCGCGCCGTCCCGCCAAGGCCGCGCCTAAGCGCCCACCGGCCGCCGTCGCCGCCCCGGCCAAGACCCCTCGTCCGTCTGGCGCCAGCAAGCCGGCGCCCAAGGGGGCCCCGCGTGCGGATCGTCGCCGGTAGGCATCGCGGCCGCCGGCTGGAGGCCCCCACCGGCCGCGACGTGCGTCCCACCAGCGACCGCACCCGCCAGTCCCTGTTCAACATCCTGGCCCATGGCGACTGGATGGGCGACGGGTCGGACGTGCTGGAAGGGGCGGATGTGCTGGACGCCTTCTGCGGCACCGGCGCCCTGGCGCTGGAGGCGCTGTCGCATGGTGCCGCTCGCGCCGCCTTCCTGGACAAGGCGCGGCCATCGCTGGACGTGGCGCGGCGCAACGCCGAGATGCTGGGGGAGGGGGCGAATTGCCGTTTCATCCTGGGCGATGCCGCCCGGCCGTCGGCAGCCCCCTTCGCCGCGCGCCTCGCCTTTCTGGACCCGCCCTATGGCCAGGACCTGTCGTCGCCCGCCTTGACCGGCCTGTCGCGGGCCGGCTGGCTGGCGCCCGGTGCGCTGGTTATCGTGGAGGTGGGGGCCGACGACGTCTTCGCGTCGCCCGAAGGGTTCGAGACTCTGGACGCGCGGGACTATAGCCAGGCGCGTATCCATTTCCTGCGCTATCTGGGCTGATTCAGGCGGCGATCATCGTGGGGCTGGCGATCTCCACCCGGTCGCGCCCGGCCGTCTTGGCGATGTAGAGGGCCTGGTCGGCGCGGTCGAGCGTCTTGTCCAGATTGAGTGCGCCGGTATCGCAAGTCGAGGCGGCCAGTCCGATGGAGACGGTGACATGGCCGTGCGGCGAGCCTGTATGGCGGATGCCCAAGGCGGCCACGGTGGTGCGGATGCGGTCGGCCACGGCGGTGGCACCCGACAGGTCGGTCTGGGTCAGCAGCACGGCGAATTCCTCGCCCCCGATGCGGGCCACCAAATCGCCGCCCCGCGTAACGGACCGCGTGACCGCATGGGCGACGGAGCGCAGGGTGGCGTCGCCGGCGCCATGGCCATAGGTATCGTTGAACGACTTGAACAGGTCGATATCGATCATCAGAACGGCGGCATCATGCTGGGTGCGGGTGGCCCTGGCCTCCTCCCGCCGCAACGTCTCGTCGAACATGCGGCGGTTGGGAATGCCGGTCAGCGGGTCGGTGGTGGCCATGCGTTCCAGCGTGGCGTTGGCCAGGGCCAGGGCCGTCTGCGCCTGGGTGTGGCGTCTGGATTCACGATGGAACAGCGCGATCAGGCTGATGATGCCGACAATCAGCGCGGTGGTGGTGATACTGATCGTCCAGGCCTTGGTCTGCCAATGCGCTTGGATCGTGTCCAGCGATTGGGCCATCTGCACCCGCATGCTGGACCCCTCCACCGCCGTGGAAACGACCAGCCGCGTGCCGGACACGTCATCTGCCGACTGATAGACGGCCAGCGGTGAACCGGCGGCCGCCGCGACCAGCGGGTCATTCCGCAGGTCGCGGCCTACGGCATCGGGGTCTCGGGGTTGGTGGGCCATGACCACGCCCTGGTCCAGCAGCAGGGTCAGGGTGGTGCCCTTCTCCAGCGACAGGTCGGCCATCAGCTCATCGAAATAATCGAGCAGCATGGAGGCCACGACCACGCCCTTGAACGATCCGTCCGGATTGTTCAGCCGCATGGACAGTACGATCACCTTGTCGCCCGAGGTGGCGGACACCATCGGCCCCGTGATCAGCAGGGCGGGATCATCATTTTGCTGGTGATAGGTGAAGTAGGGACGCCAGGCCCGGGTTTGTCCCTTGATGCCGTTGCGGCCGGATTCGGCGATGATGGTGCCATTTTCATCCGTCACGAACAGCACGCCCAGCGCCTTTGGGGCCGCCGTGTGGGAGAACAGTACAATATCATGCAGGTCGGGGGGGACGCGTTTGAATGCGTCGGAGGTCACCGTATCGCGCAGGGACGACAGTACGAAACGGAACAGGTCGACATGCCGGGAGACATCGCGTGCGATGGCACTGGTCAGGTTGATGGCGGATTCCTGCGCCTGGATTCTTGTATTGTCCCGGTCATGCAACAGCTGCAGGACGATGATCAGCGCCAAGGCCAGTGACATCACCACGCCCAGCGACAGCCCCAGCCATTCCGCGCCGCGCCGTCGGAGGCGTGGAACGGGGGTAGCCTCCAGGGCCGGTGGGGTGGAAAACAGGTCATTCATGCCTGCAAGCATACCGGGAGATGCTTGCTGCCGCATCGCGGCGGACTAATACCAGCGGATAGGTCTGGGTTATGCCGTCAGAACAGGCTGCCTTGCGGACCGCCGGTTGTTTTCCGCGCCGTCCGGACCGATTTCGGCGTGGGCGGTTGTGCCGCTCCACCATCGCCAATGACGGCGGCGCGTTCGCCATCCTGGAAGGCGATGGCCACCTGCTGCCCGTCGGCCAGGCCCGCCGCGTGCGTTACCGGATGGCCGGCCGCATCCGTAACCAGGGCGAAGCCGCGCGACAGCACCCCGCGGTAGGATACGCTCTCCAGCAGCCGGGCCAGTTGCGCCAGCCGGTCGGTACGGGTCGACAGGGCGGCCAGATGGGCCCGTTCCATGCGGGCCGGCAGGTCCGCCAGCCGGGTTGCGCCCTCCGCCATGGCACGGCGCAAGGCCCGATCGGACAGGCGGTCGGCGATGCGGTGGTAATGGCCCTCCGACAGGCGGATGGAGCTTTCCAGCCCCGTGCGCAGGGCCCGCGATGCCCCGTCCAGACGCGTGGCGGCCAGCCGCAACGCCTCGCGCGGGTGGCGCAGTTTCAGGCCCAGCTGACGTATGACGGTACCCCGCCGTTCGATGCCGGAACGCATGCACAGGATCAGCCGTTCGCCCCGGTCATCCAGCCGCTGCGCCAGCCCGTCCAGCAGGCTGCGCGGATCGCCCAGGCCGCGCGCCAGCCCCTGCACATAGGTGCGGCGCTGGTCCAGGGCACGGGTCATGGCCCGGTGCAGCCGATGCTCGTCATCCAGCACCTGGCTCAACAGTTCCGCCCGTACCGGCACGGCCATTTCCGCCGCCGCGGTGGGGGTCGGTGCCCGCCGGTCAGACGCGAAGTCGATCAGGGTCGTGTCGGTCTCGTGCCCCACAGCGGAGATCAGGGGGATGCGGCTTTCGGCCGCCGCCCGCACCACGATCTCCTCGTTGAAGGCCATCAGGTCTTCCAGGCTGCCGCCGCCGCGCGCCACGATGATCAGGTCGGGGCGCGGCACAGGGCCGCCCGGTTCCAGGCTGTTGAAGCCCTGGATGGCGCGGGCCACCTGGGCGGCCGCCCCCTCACCCTGCACGGCCACCGGCCAGAGCAGGACAGGGCGGGGGAAGCGGTCGGCCAGCCGGTGCAGGATGTCGCGGATGACCGCGCCGGTGGGGCTGGTGACGACGCCGATGACGCGCGGCAGAAAGGGCAGGGGCTTCTTGCGCTCCGGATTGAACAATCCCTCCGCCGCCAGCCGCCGCTTGCGCTCCTCCAGCATCTTCAGAAGCGCGCCCTCACCGGCCAGTTCCATGCTGTCGATGACCAGCTGGTACTGCGAACGGCCGGGATATGTCGTCAGCTTGCCAGTGCAGATCACCTCCATCCCTTCCTCCGGCCGGATGGACAGACGGGATGCGGTGCCTTTCCAGCACACGGCCTCGATCACGGCCGCATCATCCTTCAGGCGCAGGTACAGGTGGCCCGACGAATGGCGCTTGGGCTGGCTGATCTCGCCGCGCACGCGGACATAGCCGAAGGCATCCTCCACCGTGCGCTTCACCGAGCGGGCCAGGTCGCTGACCGTCTGTTCGGGAAGGTTGGTGCCGGGGCGGGTGGGGGCTGGGTCGGAGAAAAAATCGCTCATGGTGGCGCGATCATAGGGGTGGCGGCAGGCATCGGCAATGCTTCACGCCTTGACCATGGCACCACGCACCAGACCATGGATGAAGCTCAGCTTGCGCCGCACCGGATCGGGCAGGGCGAAAGGGTACAGGTCGGCCATGCCCATGGATCGGTTCAGCGTGTTCAGCGCCACGGTCAGCGGCACCCAGGCCGACAGCAGCCGTTCGGCCCGCCGCACGCGGTAGGGATCGAAATCGACGGCAGCGGACAGGTCCCCCTCCTCGTCCACCGCCGGCTCGATCCGCACGCCCAGGGCGCCGGCGCTTTCCAGCGTGTCGACCATATGCAGGTAATGGGCCCAGGTTTCCGCCCAATCTTCCCATGGGTGCATGGTGGCATAGGCGGAGACGAAGGAATCCCGCCAGCCGGGCGGCGGGCCTTCCTTGTAATGCCGCTTCAGCGCCTGGCCGTAATCCTGCCGTTCGTCGCCGAACAGGGCGCGGAAGGGTTCCAGGGCTTCGGTATCGCGGACCAGCAGGTCCCAGTAGTAATGTCCCACCTCATGCCGGAAATGGCCCAGCAGGGTGCGATAGGCTTCGCCCATCTCCGTCCGGGTCTTCTCGCGCGCCGCGTCGTCGGCCTCCGTCAGGGCGATGGTGACCACACCGTCGGCATGGCCGGTGATCACGCGGTCGTCGCTGTCGGGATCGTCGGCCAGGAAGTCGAAGGCCAGTGGCTCCGGATGGCCGTCGCCGGGTGCCGGATGCGGCAGGCCCAGGCGGCGGATGGTATAGATCAGCCGGCGCTTGGCCGCCTCGATCTTCTGCCAGCTGGCATGCTGCGCCGGGTCCGTCAGGTCGGGCACCGTGCGGTTATGCTGGCAGGCGGGGCAGAAGGCGGGGGCGTCATCCAGATCATCTCCGTCGGCGACGGGCACCATCCAGTTGCACGCACTCAGTTCCCAGTTGCGGCAGAAGCGCCAGCGCGCCGCGTCACGCGCCACACCCTCCGGGCCGGGTACCTGCCAGCAGGCGCCATCGGCCTCCACCGCCGCCATGCGGTCTTGTTCCGGCAGATAGCCGACCGACCGGCCGCAACGCAGGCAACTGGTATTCTCGAAATGCAGCGCCTGGGTGCAGCATTGGCATTGAAACAGCTTCATGGGCGGGTGTCCTTGGCAAGGGCTGCTGCGGCAACGCCGCCGGGGCGTTGGGGGTTCCGGATCGTACCGCAATCCGGCCCAGCACTCTCCCGCCTTGCCGCCGGCCCGATCTGCCCATAAAGTCGCCGCGCAAACCGTCACCCCACACCCGTGAGTTCCTCTCCCATGCGTATGTCCAGCTACTTCCTGCCCACGCTGAAGGAAACGCCGTCGGAGGCGCAGATCGTCAGCCACCGCCTGATGCTGCGCGCCGGCATGATCCGCCAGACTTCGGCCGGCATCTATGCCTGGCTGCCGCTGGGCTGGAAGGTGTTGCAGAAGGTCAGCCAGATCGTGCGGGAGGAGCAGGACCGCGCCGGGGCGCAGGAACTGCTGATGCCGACCATCCAGTCGGCCGATCTGTGGAAACAGTCGGGTCGGTACGAGGCCTATGGCAAGGAGATGCTGCGCATCACCGACCGCCATGACCGCGAGATGCTGTTCGGCCCCACGAATGAGGAGATGATCACCGACATCTTCAAGACCTTCGTGAAATCCTACAAGGACCTGCCCAAGAATCTCTACCATATCCAGTGGAAGTTCCGGGACGAGGTGCGCCCCCGCTTCGGCATCATGCGCGGCCGTGAATTCCTGATGAAGGACAATTACTCCTTCGATCTGGATGCCGAAGGCGCGCGCCTGTCCTATCGCCGGATGTTCCTGGCATATTTGCGCACCTTTGCCCGCATGGGCATCAAGGCCATTCCGATGCGTGCCGATACCGGCCCCATCGGTGGTGACCTGTCCCATGAATTCATCATCCTGGCCGATACCGGCGAAAGCCAGGTGTTCTGCGACAAGGCCTGGCTGGACATGGATGTGCTGGCCGACAACCCGGACGCCCATGGCGACCTGAAGGATTTCTTCACCAAATACACCAGCATCTATGCCGCGACGGAGGAGATGCACGACGCCGCCAAGGCGCCGACCGATCTGGTGACGGCGCGCGGGATCGAGGTGGGGCACATCTTCTATTTCGGCACCAAATACTCCGCCCCCATGGGTGCGGTGGTGACCGGCCCCGATGGGCAGCCGGTGACGGTGGAGATGGGGTCCTATGGCATCGGCGTGAGCCGCGTCGTCGCCGCCCTGATCGAGGCCAGCCATGACGATGCCGGTATCATCTGGCCCGACCAGGTGGCGCCGTTCAAGGTGGCGCTGATCAACCTGAAGGTGGATGACGAGGCCTGCCGCACCACCTGCGACGATCTCTACGCCCGCCTGAACGCTGCCGGCGTGGACGTCATCTATGACGACCGCAACGAGCGACCGGGTGCGAAGTTCGCCGATATGGACCTGATCGGCATCCCCTGGCAACTGACCATCGGCCCCCGTGGCCTGAAAGCCGGCACGGTGGAACTGAAGCGCCGCGCCACCGGTGAGAAGCTGGAACTGTCGTTGGAAGAAGCGCTGGCCAAGGTGATGGCGTAAGCGGCGTCTCTGGTTTGGTGTGATGGAAGGGCGGCGGTGCCGATGGTGCCGCCCCCTTTTTCATTGTGGGCAAATCTGATGCTACTCGATATGCTTCCACCAGCGGGAGTGGTGATTTTCTTTGCAGCCGGGAATTTCCGCAGGGGTGTACCGTGCCACGCATCTGCAATAGATTGAGTCTTTTCATTTTCCTGCCCCTTCTTACAGCATGTTTTTTTTCATGCTCTCCCGCCCAGGCTGAAGACTGTTGGGCGCAAGTGGCCGACACTGCGGATTCAGGCGTGACAGTTACGGTTGGCGGTGCTGAACAGGTAACGGTTCAGCAAATACTGGCGCGGGGGCAGGAGATAACGCCGCCCATGATGATCATGAAGGCGTTGGCCGGTATCGATCATTTCATTGATCATCCGCGAGAATGCCTGTCCGTATACACGGATTCGCTTCAGCTCCTGGAGAAATACATCCTTGCCAAGGACATCGACAATGCCGCCGAATGGAAGAAATATGTTGGAGAGCCCTGGTGGGTGGCACCATCGGCGCGCCTGAAACAAGTCCGGGAGAAATCTGAGGCCCTCATCTCTGCTGGGGGCATCGACGGCATTCCAGACATGATTTGGAATATCGAATCCGCCTCAGAAGGATCGGTGTTCAGGGCGATTGTTTCACTATTCGATCCCGACGACCTCTCCAGGATCACCGTGTCATGCAAGACTCTACGGGCCAGCGCCTTCTGGCGCTCTGTCATGGTGACGAGGATGGAAGGCGTCTATGAGGTCGTCGTCCTGAACGAGCAAAGTTGCACGTTCGAGGACTTCAACCTTCAAAATGCGATCCGTTATCGAGAAAATATAAATCGCACGTTTGGTGAAGGCTGGGGTGCCATCCACCGAGCGATCGATCAAATCCTCAAGGATCCATCCAGATACGTACGGGACCCCTGGCCGGGCAAGCCGCTTTGGCCCTATTTCAGCGCATGGAACTGGTTGAAATGGCGGGAGGCCGAACGCCTCGGCCTCAGTGCCGGGGACGAGTTGGCCGACTTCTTCCAGTCGGTAGGGCTTGAAGAGCACGATGCCCGCGCGGCGGCCGGTAACGCTGTCGTATCCCTGCTGCCCGTGGCGACATCGCTGCCCATCCCCGAACAGGATATCAGGGTGATTATCCTGCGCGGTGGTTCTCTGGATGAGATTGCAAGGGCGTATGAGACGCGGCGTGCAGGCAGCTTCGATGGCGAGGGGTACCGGTATCTTGATACCCACTACTACGGTCTAAGGGACCTTTGCCCGTACAAGTCTTCACATGACGAACCCTGCGCGTACGATCTCTACTATGATGCCGATTATCGCTGGGCGGAACATCTCAGGCTAATCGGCACGCCGGACCCCCCGCTGCTGATCGCGGTGCTTCGTCCGGAGGCGACAGCGTGGCTGCTGGATCGGGGCGAAAATATCGAGCAGACGAACCAGTTTGGGAAGACTGTGCTGATGACAGCGGCGCATTTGAATCAGGAGGAGACGGTGAGACTGCTGCTACAGCGTGGGGCCGAGGTCAATCATCGTACCTATGGGGAGATTTTGGCGGAGCGGCAGTTGGGCGACCCATATAAATATTTCAGCTATATGGAAGATACTGTCCGCAAGCCCCGTTCCCTGCTGCATGCAGGCCGCACGGCTTTGATGTACGCGGCGGAGAATGCCGATAGCGGCACCATCGACCTACTGCTGAAGGCTGGTGCCGACCCTTGCCTGGTGGATAGCCAGGGCAAGTCGCCGGGCGATTATTTCATGGGCTTCAGCAGGGAGGGTTTGCGCAAACAGGGTTCCGGCAACATCCGCGTCACCGACGAAGGGGAGCGTCGGCGCTTGGATGAGGCGCTGTACTGCCCGGTGGAGAGACATGTCGGCCCGCCACTGTTCGTCTCGCCGCAGGAAGAAGGCGAATAACCGCCCTCATTGTTTTGGCACCCGGAATGCCGCCCTGGCCTTCGCCGCTTCCTCCCGGATCACGCAGCCCTCTGCATGGTCGTTGATCAGGCCCATGGCCTGCATGAAGGCGAAGATCGTGGTGGGGCCGACAAATTTCCAACCGCGCTTCAGCAGGTCCTTGGACAGTTTCACCGAGGTGGGGGAGGTGGAGGCCGATTGCGGCACCCCATGTTCGCCCGGCGGCGGCTCATGGCGCCAGAAATACGCGGCCAGCGAGCCCTCCGTGGCGATCAGGTCCTGGGCGCGGTGGGCATTGTTGATCGCGGCTTCGATCTTGCCGCGATGGCGCACGATGCCGGCATCGGCCAGCAGCCGCTCCACATCCGCCGGCCCGAAACCGGCGACGGCATCGATGTCGAACCCGTGAAAGGCGGCGCGGAAATTCTCCCGCTTGGCCAGGATGGTGCGCCAGGACAGGCCCGACTGGAACCCCTCCAGGCACAGTTTCTCGAATAGCCGCCGGTCATCGGCCACGGGGAATCCCCATTCCGTGTCGTGGTAGTGCGGAAATTCCGGTGCCGATGCGCACCAGCGGCAACGGAGACGGCCATCGGGGCCGGGCAGGGTCTTGTCCATGATGACGGCTCCGTCAGGCTGCGCGCAGGAAGCCCAGCCGGTCATCCAGACGACCGGGGGCGATGGTGTGGATGTCGGGGGTGACGATCCCTTCGATCACAAAGGGATCAGCGGCGACACGGGCCGCGATCGCTGCCGCATCGGTGCCATGGGCCAGGATCGCCCCACCCTGACCGGCGTCCAGACCGCCGGCCAGCAGAAAGACACCATCCTCGAAGCCTTGCCGGACCCAGGCATTATGCGCCTCCATGAATTGCGATGCGCGCACCCTGTCTCCCGTGAAGCGCAGGAAGATGATGAACATGCGATGCTCCCTCATTGATTTGCGGGTGGTCCAAGCCGGGCCAGCCAGTCGCGCATCGCCGCCACCTCCCGCTGGATGAAGGCGCCATCCTTGAAGGCCGTGGCCAGCGTCGCCACACCCTGGCTGCGGCCCAGCAGGTGCAGCGCCAGTTCATCGGCATTGCCCCCCTGGCCCAGGGCTGTGAACTGCCGGGCCAGCCATGTCCGGAACAGGGTGAAGAGGCGGGCGGCATCGGGCAGGGCGGCATGGTCGAGCTTGGCGAGTTCGTTCGACAGGGTGCCGACGGGGCAGCCATGGGCCATGATCTTGGCCTGATTGGTGATCAGGATATGAATGAAGCGGGCGATCCGCGCCGCCGGCCCGTCTGCGTCGGCCTCCCACACATCCAGCATGGCCTGGGCGGTCGCTAATCGTCGGTCGATGACGGCGGCCAGGATCTCGTCCTTAGCGCTGAAATGATAGGTCAGGTTGCCCCGCGCGATCCCCACCGCCGCCGCAATATCCGCCAGCGACGTGTGGTCGAACCCGCGCTGATAGAACAGCGCGTCGGCGGCTTCCACGATATGGGTGCGGGTGTCGGACATGATGGTATTTAGGGTGATTGACCTAAATTGAAATTAGGTCGATTGACCTATATTCGTCAAGTCCTGTTGATCGCGCTGAAGCCCCCGTACCGACACCACCCTTCCGCCCACGCCCCATTTCCGCCTATAAGCAAGGCTAGACCCATGGCACCCCCACCCCGTATCCAGGGCCCCGATGATCTTCACCCCCTTTGAGCGCATGGTTGCCTTCCGTTACCTGCGGGCGCGGCGGCAGGAGGGGACGGTGTCGGTGATCGCCGGCTTTTCCTTCATCGGGGTGGCGTTGGGGGTGGCCACCTTGATCATCGTCATGTCGGTGATGAATGGCTTCCGGGCGGAGCTGGTCAGTCGCATCCAAGGTGTGTCGGCCCATGCCGCCGTGACGGTCGCGGGCGGCGGGCCGCTGACCGACTATGCCGGCCTGATGGACCGCCTGCGCGCCGCCCCCGGCGTGGTGCAGGTGATGCCGGTGGTGGAGGGCCAGGCCCTGGCCACCGTCAATGGCCGCGCCGTCGGCGTGAAGGTGCGGGGGCTGGATGTGGCGGATTTCCAGGCCCGGCCCATCGTGGGGCGCAGCGTGATCCGCGGCCTCTCCGACCTGGGCGAGGATGGGGTGGCGCTGGGCTTCACCCTGTCGCGGTCCCTGGGCATTTCGGCGGGCGGCACTGTCACGCTGATCAGCCCCAAGGGCACTGCGACCGCCTTTGGCACCATGCTGCGGCGCAAGGAATTCCCCGTCTATGCCGTCGTCGATCTGCGCATGCCCGAACAGGACGGCACATTGATCTATATGCCGCTGCCGACGGCCCAGGCGTTTTTCCGCATGGGCCAGGGGGTCAGCGCTATCGACGTGTTCGTCCGTGACCCACGCGACGTTGGGGCCATGCGTGCCACCCTGGAACAGGCGGCGGGACCCGGCTTCAAGGTTACCGACTGGCGCCAGTCCAACCAGGGGCTGGTGACGGCGCTGGGGGTGGAGCGGGTGGCGATGTTCATCGTGCTGACCCTGATCATCCTGGTGGCCAGCTTCAACATCGTCTCCTCCATGGTCATGCTGGTGCGTGGCAAGGCGGCCAGCATCGCGATTTTGCGCACCATGGGGGCAGAGCGGGGCAGCATCTCCCGCATCTTCCTGCTGGCCGGTGCGTCCATCGGCGCCATGGGCACCCTGATCGGCTTTCTGCTGGGCTGGGTGCTGACGGAGAATGTGCAGGCCATCGGTCATGCGCTGGGCCGGATACCGGGGGTGGGCGGCTCGCAGATGCTGGTGTTCCTGACCACCCTGCCGGCCATCATCGATTGGGCGGAGGTGGCGTTGGTGGTGGCTTTGGGCCTGTTCCTGTCGGTGGGGGCCACGATTTATCCTGCCCGCCGGGCGGCTTCGATGGACCCGGTGGAGGCGCTGCGCCATGGCTGACCGTTCCCGCATGTTCGGCGCGCTGGAGCGCTGGATCGCCTTTCGCTATCTGGGGGCCCGGCGACATGAGGGGTTCATCTCCGTCATTGCCGGTTTCTCCTTCCTGGGCATCGCGCTGGGCGTGGCGACGCTGATCATCTCGTTGTCCGTGTTCAACGGGTTTCAGCGTGACCTGCTGGCGCGTGTCTTGGGCTTCCAGGGGCATGTCGTGGCCATTGGCGGATCGGGGCCGTTCCCGGCATCCGACGCGCTGCTGGAGGGGGTGCGCACCGTGCCCGGCGTGGTCAGCGTCATGCCCAGCCTGGATGCGCAGGGGCTGCTCTCCTTCCGGGAGTTCGCGGGCGGTGTGCTGGTCAAGGCGCTGCGACCGGCCGACATGGCGGCCCGGCCGGCCTTCGCCGGGTCGCTGGTGGAGGGCACGCTGGCGGACGGCGACGGCATCGCCATCGGCAAGCGCATGGCGGAACAGGGTAATATCAAGGTCGGCGACCGCGTCACCCTCCTGTCGCCCAAGGTGGACGGGCAGGGCGGGTCACCGCGGTCGCGCGCCTTCACCGTGGTGGGAATCGTGGCGCTGGGCGTGTCGGAGTTCGACAATACGCTGGTGCTGATGGATCTGGCCACGGCCCAGGATTTCTTCGAGGTGGAGGATAATGTCACCGCCATCGAGGTGGATTTCACCGACCCGGCCCTGGCGCCGCTGGCCGTGTCCGACGTGGCCCGGCACCTGCCCGGCAGCCTGTTCGTGCGCGACTGGCAGCAGGTGAACGGCGCCTTCTTCGGGTTTATCGAGACGCAGCGCAACGTCGTCTCCCTGATCCTGGGGATGATCGTCGTGGTCGCCGCCTTCAACATCATTTCGGGCATGATCATGATGGTGCAGGACAAGGGGCGGGAGATCGCCATCCTGCGCACCATGGGGGCAGGGCGGGGCACCATCCTGCGCATCTTCCTGATGTCGGGTGCCTCCATCGGCATGGCCGGCACAGCGGCGGGGCTGGCGCTGGGTCTGGCTTTGTCCGGCCATATGGAACAGTTGCGCCAGTTGGTGAAGGCGGCGACGGGCATCGATCCGTTCAATTCGGACATCTATTTCCTGTCCTCCTTGCCCTCCTTCACCGATCCGTGGCAGGTGGCGCAGGTGGGTCTGGCCTCGGTGGCATTGTCGCTGCTGGCCACGCTCTACCCCTCCTGGCGGGCGGCGACGCTCGACCCCGTCGATGCCCTGCGATACGAGTGAACCATGGCTGATACCGTCCTGCGCCTGACCGGCATCCACCGGTCCTTCACCCAGGTGGAAAGCAAGCTGCATGTGCTGCGCGGCGTCGATGCCGCCATCCAGGCGGGGGAGATGGTGGCCCTGGTGGGACCCAGCGGGGCCGGCAAATCCACGCTTCTGCACATTGCGGGATTGCTGGAACCGGCCGACCAGGGCGGGATCGAGATTGCGGGGCAGCGGGCCGATGGTCTGTCGGATGCCCAGCGCACCGCCATCCGCCGCGACAAGATCGGCTTCGTCTATCAGTTCCACCACCTGCTGCCGGAATTCACGGCGGAGGAAAACATCACCATCCCGCAGATGCTGGCCGGTGTGGCGCGCGACCGGGCGCGTGAGCGGGCGCGGGAATTGCTGGGCCTTGTCGGCCTGGGCCCCCGCGCCGGCCATCGCCCGGCCAAGCTGTCGGGCGGCGAACAGCAGCGTGTGGCCATCGCCCGCGCATTGGCCAACCGCCCGCGTCTGCTGATCGCCGACGAACCGACGGGCAATCTCGACATGCATACCGCTGAGACTGTCTTCGCGCTGTTTGCCGATCTGGTGCGTGGCCAGGGGCTTGGCGCTCTGGTCGCCACCCACAATCTGGATCTGGCGCGGCGCATGGACCGGATCGTGGAGATGCGCGACGGCGTGCTGGTCGGGGGCTGATCCATGGCAAGCCTGCCCGATATCCCTTTGCCCGCCGGATACCGGGCCGACTGGGTGCTCTCCTACCATGGCCGCGACCCGGACGGGCTGTCGGAACGGGTGGTCGGCAACATCATCACCAAGCTGCTGGCCCCCGCCGGCCGGGCCATCCGGGTGGAGATCACGATCCACCCGTCCCATGCCACCCTGGCCGCCGATCCCGCCGATGTGACCGACGCCGAAGCCATCAGCCTGTCGGCGTCCGCCGCCCGCATGCTGGGCGTGTCGGGCGATGTCTCCGGGCTGGAGGCGCTGGCCGCGCGGGATGAACAGGTGGCCCGCCTGCTGTCGCGCTGCGGCCCCGGCCTGCGTCTGGCGCAGACGGCCAGCGTGTTCGAGGCCATGTGCTGGGCCATCGTCGGCCAACAGGTCAATCTGCGCTTCGCCGGTCAGTTGCGCCGGACCCTGATCGAACTGGCGGGCATTCCCCATGCGTCGGGCATGAAGGCCCACCCGACCCCGGCCGGCATCGCGGCATTGGACCCGGACCTGCTGGGCACCCTGAAATTCTCCCGCTCCAAGGCCGCCTATCTGATCAATGCCGCGCGCAGCGGCATCGATTTCGAAGGGCTGCCCAATGGCGATGCTGCTGCGGCAGACGCGGCGATGACGGGGGTGAAGGGTATCGGGCCCTGGACCCGTGCATATGTGCTGCTGCGCGCCTGCGCCTTCCCGGATGTGGCGCCCATCGGCGATGCCGGGCTGGCGGCCGCACTCCAGAATTTCCACGGGCTGGACCACCGGCCGACCATTGCCGAGCAGGAGGCGCTGATGCGCCCCTTCGCGCCGTGGCGCAGCCTGGCCACGGCGCATCTCTGGGCCGGGTGGGCTTAACCCAGTTCCGTGAAGGTCAAGGCAAGATTTAGCGGATAACCATCGTTCAGATAATGCAGCAGCGGGTTCATTCCCGTGGGGATCATATCTGCATAGCTCTGCTGATAGGCGCTGATATCGAACCAGCGTGAAGGGTCGCGCCCTTCCTTCCAGCCATATTGTGCGAAATGGGTAAGGGCGTCGGTGTAACCCGCCGTCACCGCAGCGGCCACGTCGGGATTGCTGGCCAGATACCAGTCCGTGTCGAACAGGATGTTCGGGTCGCGCCCCTCCCGTGCTCCCCATTGCTTGTAATGGGTCCAGGCATCGGTGATCACCCCGTCGCGGACGGCGCGGGCCACGTCAGGGTTGGCCAGCAGATAGTAATTGCTGTCGAACATCGCCAGCGGGCCATTGGCCAAGGCGGGCGAGGCGCGGTGTTCCCTTTGCCCGAAGGCCAGGAAATGTTCCTCCCCGTTCTTGAAAATGCCATTGGCGACGGCGGAGGCCACGTCAGGGTTCATGGCCAGATAGGCGGTATCATCGAACTGGGCATGATCATAGGGCTGAACCGTTGACCGGCCCGTCGGTGCAATCAGCGGCAGGATGATATCGTCGAAGATGCCGATCTCGACCCCGTTGAGCCTGTCGGTGCCTTCACCTGTGGTCCGGTGGTCGAAGACCTGGAAAAGGACATTGCCGCTGGCATCCGTTCCCTGGGTATAGCTGATGACGAAGGCGTTACCTGGCGGTGCAGTGAAATAGGCGGCGTCGATCCCGTCTCCGCCCTGCAGAATGTCATTGCCATCCCCGCCGATCAGCAGGTCGCCGCCCTTTCCGCCGATCAGGCTGTCCTCGCCCAACCCGCCGCGCACAATGTCGTTGCCATCACCACCGGTCACGGTCTGGGACTGGTATTGCGCCAGGATCGATAGATCGTAGCCCTGCACGAAATCGTTGCTGGTCAGGCTGCTGGCCTGGACATTCTTCAGCCGGGCCAGCACGCCCCGGTCCGCATTGTTCCAGGACAGGCCGCCCGCGTCGGGGTCGAGCGTGATC
Organism: Niveispirillum sp. GW835-FHT14G11; assembly: GCF_058793615.1. Classification (NCBI taxonomy): domain Bacteria; kingdom Pseudomonadati; phylum Pseudomonadota; class Alphaproteobacteria; order Rhodospirillales; family Azospirillaceae; genus Niveispirillum; species Niveispirillum sp. GW835-FHT14G11. Next base: position 263,133 of record NZ_JBXAFZ010000003.1, on the reverse strand, counting down.
AGCGTGTCCGCCCCGTCCTGTTCCAGGCGGAGATACCGGCCGAAGGGATTGCCGCCCTCGAACCCGGCGATGGTGCGGATGATGACGTCCAGGTCGATCTTGTCGCCCTGGGCCGCGCTGAAATCCGTGATGACCGTGGTGTCTACGCCGTAATATTGCCAGGAACCGGCATAGGGCCGTGTGACTCCGCTCAGAACGAAGCGGTCTGCGCCTGCCCCCCCTGTCATCTGGCCTGACGTGACCAGCAACACGTCGTTGCCGTCGCCACCATCTACCGTGGCCCCGCCCGCCGTGATCGTGTCATCGCCGGCCTCACCGAAGAACTGGGCGCCGCCGCCGCCGGTCATCGTGTCATTGCCGGCCCCGCCGCGAACCGTATGCTGGCCGATGCTGTTCAGCGTGTCATTGCCGTTGCCGCCCAGCAGCAGGCCGCTGCCATCCAGGGTATCGTCGCCGTCACCACCATCCAGGGTGCCGTTGCCCTCAAGCTCGTCATGGCCGTTGCCGCCCAGCAGTAGGCCGTTGCCGGAAAGCCAATCGTTACCGGCTCCCCCCTGCAATGTGTCATTGCCGCTGCCGGAGATCAGGCTGTCATTGCCGTCGCCGCCCGACAGGGAATTGTTGCCGGACTTGTCGGAGATGAAATCATCGCCGGCGGCTCCATCAATCGTGTCATTGCCCCAGCCGCCGGCCAGGGTTTCGGATGCCGCCGTGCCGGTCTGCGTGCCGTCGACACGTTTCACATCGCGGGTCGGCACCATGCCACCGGCAAAGTTGGCCGCCGTCAAATCGTTGGCAAAGACACCATTGAGAACGACAAGTGTCTCCCGGCCATAGAACTCACCATACTGAAGCCCGGCACCGTCGCGGTCGAGGGTGATCAGGGTGGTGCCGCCCTGGACGGCCTCGATCCAGAGGTGGGTTCCGAACGGATCGCTGCCCTGCAGCCCGATCAGGTGCGGCAGTATGGCGCTGAGGTCCAGGATGTCGCCATTCGCACCTGCGGTGAAATCGGCTACCGTCACCCGCCAGGGATTTGGACCGTAACCGGTGGCGGACGGGACGATCACGAACCGATCCAGGCCGCTGCCGCCGCTGACGGGGTTGCTGACGTCGCCGCCGGCGACGGTCAGGACGTCGTTGCCATCCTCGCCATAGATCCAATCCAAGCCGCCGGCACCATTGACGGTGTCGTTGCCGGTGCCCCCCCTGACCGTATTGTTGCTCCCTGCCAGGGTGATCAGATCGTCGCCGGCATCCGCCGTGACCAAGGTGAAACTGTTGGCGAATATCTGATCGTTGCCGTCACCGGCATCGATCGTGTCGAAGCCCAGCCCCCCCGACTGCGATGAGCCGATGCCTGCCGACAATATATCGTTGCCGGCCCCGCCGACCAGGCTGTCACTTCCGGCCCCCCCGGACAGGCTGTCATTGCCGTCCAGCCCGATGATCGTGTCGTCATCGGCGCCACCCGTCAGCGTATCGTCGCCGTTGGTGCCCGTCAGAACCAGTCCCGTCGCCATGTTTCTCTCCCGGCTGCATCCGGCAATTTTCAGGAAGCATTAAGTGACTTTAATACCCACTGAAAGGAAGGGGTAGTCCCCATTGGTAGTAGGCAGTAAGCGATTCAGGACAAAGGGAGATGCAGTTTCCGAACTGGACAAGATCGCTCAGATCAGGCCCTCATTGTAATAGACCGCCCGGCCCTCGCCATAGCCGTAGAGCAGGTAATGGGTTAGCGGGTTGATGCCGGTGGCCGCCACGTCGGGATTGTCGGCCAGATACTGGCTGGTGTCGAACCAGCGCGACGGGTCGCGGCCTTCCTTCCAGCCATAGGTGGCGTAATGGGTCAGCGCGTCCATGCCGCTGGCTTTCACATCCTGATAGGTGGAGAGGTACCAGTCGGTGTCGAACAGGCTGTTGGGATCGCGCCCTTCCTTGGCGCCATAGAGCGTGTAATGCGTCCAGGGGTCCATGGACCGGAATGCATCCGACACATCGGGATTCTGGGCCAGGTAGAAGGCGCCGTCGAACAGGACCAGCGTCCCGTCCAGCCGGGGGGGCGCCAGCCGGGCCTCCGCCTGGCCTCGGGCCAGGTAATGCGCTTCGCCGCTGGCATATTCCCCACGCCGCACCGCGTCGGCCACATCCGGATAGAGGGAGAGATAGGCGGCCTCGTCGAACTGTGTATGGTCATAGGGGCGATAGGACGACAGGGACTGGGGAACATGCAGCGGGATCACGCGGTTGGCGAAGATCGCGACTTCCACCCCATAGAGATTGTCCAGGCCATCACCCGTGGGCCGGAAGTCGGAAATGCGGAAATGGTATTGCCCCTCGGACTGCCAGACCTGCTCGATGGAAATCTGCGGGCCGACCAGATCCAGGGTGCCGGTGAAGCGCACCGCGTCGATGCCGGCACCGCCGTCGAACCGGTCATTGTTCCTGGCGCCTTGCAGCAGGTCGGACCCGGCCCCGCCCTGCACCGTCACGGACTGATAGGCGGTGTCGGCCGGATTGAAGTCCTGGACGAAATTGGCCCGGGTCAGGGTGGCCGGATCGACATTCTGCAAGCGGATCAGCGTGCCGGGCTGTGCGAAGATGTAGGGGCTCTGGTTCAGCGGGTCGGCATCGACCAGCAGCAGCGTATCGGCCCCGTCCTTGACCACCTGGAAGAACCGGCCCAGCGGCGTGCCGCCGCCGATGTTCCACAGGTACGGTGTCACCTGCGACAGGTCGATGATGTCGCCGGCGGCGGCGTTGAAGTCGGTGATGGTCACGGTGCTCACGGGCCCGCCGCCGGCCAGATCGTTCAGTCCCGTCGGCACGAACCGGTCCGCCCCCGCCCCACCGGTCAATTGGCCCGCCCTGGCCTGCAGCAGGTCGTCGCCGGCCCCGCCATCCAGGCTGGAGGCGCCATAGACGGAGATCAGCGTGTCATTGCCATCGTCGCCGAACAGCAGGTCATTGTCGCCGGTATTGCGGATGCTGTCGTCACCGGCCCCACCGCGCAGCGTATCGGCAAATTCGTCGCCCAGGCCGGCGAAGATCGGGTCGCCATACCATTGCAAGCTGTCATTGCCGTCGCCACCCTCCAGCGATTCCGCGCCGTTGCTGCCCATCAGCGTATCGCTGCCGGCCCCGCCGGACAGGCGGCCATCGACGCCGCCGGTGATCAGGTCGTTGCCGCCTCCGCCCTCCACGGTGCCGTCGCGGCCGGCATAGAGTGTGTCGTCGCCCTCATCACCGCTGATCCGGTCATACCGGCTGCCGCCACGGACCGTGTCGTTGCCGGACCCGCCCGACAGGCTGTTGGTGCCGCTGGCATCGCTGATGACATCATTGCCGCCGGCGCCGTTGATCGTGTCGTCGCCATAACCGCCGACCAGCGTCTCCCCCGCTGCCGTACCGGTCTGGGTGCGGTCGGAAACGTCGCTGGTGGTGGTCAGGACCAAGCCGCTGGCGAAATTGGCGGCCACCAGGTTGGCGGCCGCGACATTGTTCAGATAGGCCAGCACATGACCGCTTTGCCCACCGCCGGAATCCGCGTCGACGATCACCAGCGTGTCGGACCCCCGCTGGGACAGAGTGATATAGCGTGCCAGACTGTCACCGGGCTGATAGCCCAGCAGGGTGGTGACCACACTGGACAGGTCCAGGACGTCGCCGCCGCTGCCGGTGGTGAAATCCGTGACGGTCACATCGGAAATCGCCGTGATGGTGCCGCTATGGTTGGCAAAGACGATGCGGTCGCGGCCGGTCCCGCCGGTGACGGAGCCGCCGGCCGTGGTCAGCACGTCATCGCCCGCACCGCCGTCCAATGTGGCGCGGATGGCCATCAATACATCGTTGCCGTCGCCGCCCAGGACGGTGTCGTTGCCGCTGTCGCTGATGATCGTGTCGTTGCCGGCGCCGCCATCCAGCAGGTCGCTGTAATAATCCAGGATCGTGCTGCCATCGATCAGGTCGTCGCCGGCTCCGCCCGTCACCTGGTCGTAACCGCCGCCCGGCGTGATCACATCGTTGCCAGCGCCGCCATCGATCGTATCGGAACCGTCGCCGCCGATGATCGTGTCGTTGCCATCATCACCCGACAGCCGGTTGCCGCCGCTGCTGGTATCGGAGATATGGTCATTGCCGGCCCCGCCGGATATCGTGTCCCAGCCCCAGCCGCCCGTCAGCGTGTCGTCACCGGCCGAACCCTGGATGGTTGCATCCGCGCCCTCCGGGCGGGTTACGGGGACGAAGCCCCCGGTGAAATGGCTGGCATTCAGGGCGGTAATCGGCAGGTTGCGGAAGGTGACCAGCGTTTCGGTAGTGTGAAGCGCACCGGCCCCGTCGCGGTCCAGGCGCAGCAGCGTGTCGGACCCGTTCTGTTCCAGCCACAGATAGCGGCCGAACGGATTGCCCCCCTGATAGCCGGTCAGGCTGGACAGGATGGGGGACAGGTCCAGGCTGTCACCCAGAAAGCCCGTGGTGAAATCGGTGATGGTGACCGACCATTGCGGCCCTACACCACCGATGACGAATCGGTCGCGTCCACCGCCACCTGTGGCGATGCCGTCGGAAAGTGTCAGGATGTCGTTGCCGGTCCCGCCGGAAATCGTGCCCTGCCGGGCGGTCAGGGTGTCATCACCCGCCCCGCCATCAATCGATTCCTCGCCCAGGCTGCTGGTGATCGTGTCATTGCCGGCCCCGCCGCGCGCCACATCGATATCGCCGAACTCCCCGGCTGTCAGGTCGATGCGGTCATTGCCGTTCCCGCCATCTGCCGTGTCGAACCCGAAGCCGCCGACCAGACTGTCATTGCCATCGCCGCCGGACAGGCTGTCATTGCCGGACAATCCCGTGATCGTGTCGTCCGCGCTTGTCCCGACCAACACATCATCCCCGACGGTTCCTGTCAGCACAGCCATGGTCCCACCATTCCCTGTTCCGTGTCGCTTGTTGGAAACAACACGATACGCGAACAGGGTGTCAATTATGAACGCGCTTGGGTGTTATGACGGACGGGCAGGGGCCGGGGAAATCCTGCCATAAATTCGCCGCGGGCAGGGCGCAGCCTGTGATTATGAACGATGTTCCAATTCGGAACATGCTTCCTGGTGGTGAGGCGATCATGGCTTTGCGTGATGTTGGCAAATTGGCGGTGGCAGCTGTCCTGGCCCTTTCCCTGGCTGTGCCGCCGGCTGTGGCGGGCGACTGGGATCGGGATGGCCGTGACCGCGACCGCCATGACGACCGGGATCGGGGGCGTGACCACGACCGCTACAACGGGCCCGACCGCCGGGATGATCGCGGCCGCGGCCCCGGTTATCACTATGGTGCGCCGCCGCCGGGCTGGTACGACCGCGGCGGCTATCCGGTCCGGCACTGGGATGTGCCGCCGGCCCGCCGCCGCGTCTATCGCGATGTGGTGGTCGTCCGGCCCTATGGTCACTGGTATGGCGGCTATGGCCATTACCGCCGCGATAATGACGCGCTGGCCTTCCTGGGTTTGACGGCCATCACCCTGCTGGCGCTGAATTCCCTGAATGAGTCCCAGCAGCGCGCGCATGAGGATGCGCAGATCCGGGCCACCACCGCCCCCATCGGCCAGCCCATCATCTGGTCCGACGGGCAGGCCACCGGCACGGTCACCAGCCTGCGCGAGGGGCGCACGCCCCAGGGCGCCTATTGCCGCGAGTTCCAGCAGCGGGTGACCATCGGCGGCCGGACGGAGGATGCCTATGGTACCGCCTGTCAGCAGCCCGACGGGTCCTGGCAGGTGGTAGGCTGAGGATCAGGGGCTGAGCGATGCCAGCTCGGCCCTTACCTCCGTCACCTGCAGCGGGCCGCGTCCCGGCGGGACCGCCTCACCGGGCTTGCAGCCCTCATCCATCAGGAAGCGTAGCTTCAGGTCGGGATGGGTGCTGTTGAAGGCGTGGGAAGGGACGGCACCGTCGAACCACAGGATGCCGTTTTCCGCCGGCGGCGGCGGGGTCCTGGGATCGATCATGATCTGGGCCACGAAGGCGGGCCCCGTCGGCACATCGACGATGATATGGCGGGTACCGTAGAAACTCTCTTCCCGGATACCGATACGCAGAGCCACCAGCTCGTCCGCCGTGGGGATGCGCGTCAGCGGCACCTTGCGCCAGGCCGGCCTGTCCGCCGTGACCTCTGTCACGTCCCCGGCCCCGGCCGCCGGCACCGGTGCCAGTATCAGGCCGAACAGAAGCAACAGAACGGCCCGCATGGCAAACCCCGCATCGACGTTGTTGCGATGATGATGCGCGGCAGGATACACGTATGCAATGTAAAAGTTATAGGTTGTGAGCGCGCCAAAGTGGTGGCGCCCATCCGCCGGATCAGGAAAAGCAGAACCCGCCGCGGCCGGGGCCGGGCGGGTTCGGTGCTTTCAGGCGGATGTCGCGGGTGATCGCCCTACTTGAAGGCGATGCCCACGACCTCATAACTCTTGGAGCCGCCTGGAGTCGTCACCTCGACGCTGTCACCGACCGTCTTGCCGATGAGGGCGCGGGCCAGCGGGCTGGTGATGCTGATCAGGCTCTGCTTGATGTCGCTCTCATCCTGGCCAACGATCTGATAGGTCACCTCTTCATCGGTGTCCTCATCAGCCAGCGTGATGGTGGCGCCAAACTTCACGGCATTGCCGGACAGTTTGGTTGGCTCGATCACCTCGGCCCGGCTGATCTTGTCTTCCAGCTCCATCACGCGGCCTTCGATGAAGCTCTGCTTCTCCCGTGCCGCATGATATTCGGCATTCTCGGACAAGTCGCCATGCTCGCGGGCTTCCGCGATGGCCTTGATCACCGCTGGACGCTCAATGCTCTTCAGGTGCTTTAACTCATCCTGCAGCCGGTTATACCCCCGAGCCGTCATGGGAACTTTTTCCATCGTGCCCTATCCCAGTAAAGGTAGCCCAGAAACAAAATAAGCCTGTCGGGGCGGCGTCCCGCCCCGGCCGACCAGACCGTCCTTAGTAAGATCCGCTCAAGTAAGACTGGAGCGGCGCCACGTCCAGACCGCCGACCTTCAACGCCGAGATGGCTTCAACTGCCGCTTCGGCTCCGGCCACCGTGGTGTAGTAGGGGATGTTATTGGTGAGCGCGGTGCGGCGCAAGCTGAAGCTGTCGGAAACCGCCTGCGACCCTTCGGTCGTGTTGAAGATCAGCTGGACATCGCCGTTGATCATGGCATCGACGATATGCGGCTGGCCTTCCACCACCTTGTTGATGGCCGAAACCTTGACGCCATTATCGATCAGCAGCTTGGCGGTGCCGCGCGTGGCGACAACCTTGAAGCCCAGCGACACCAGCTTGGCGGCCACCGGGATCATCGCCGCCTTGTCGCCATCGCGCACGGAGATGAACACGGTGCCCTCCTTGGGCAGCGTCACGCCGGCGCCCAGCTGGGCCTTGGCAAAGGCCAGGGCGAAGTTCTTGTCCAGGCCCATGACCTCGCCCGTCGACCGCATTTCCGGTCCCAGCAGCAGATCCACGCCGGGGAAACGGTTGAACGGGAAGACGGCTTCCTTGACCGCCGTGTGCGGCGGGAAGGGGCCGGACAGCTTGAACTGCGACAGGGTTTCCCCGGCCATGACCCGCGCCGCGATCTTGGCGATGGGCGTGCCGGTGGCCTTGGCCACGAAGGGCACGGTGCGGCTGGCGCGCGGGTTCACTTCCAGGATGTAGATGTCGTAGCCGCCAATGCCCGACCCGTCCGCGCTCTGCTTGACCGCGAACTGGATATTCATCAGGCCGACGACGTTCAGCCCCTTGGCCAGCTTCACCGCCTGCACCGTCAGCTCGTCGATGACCGGCTTGGAGAGCGTATAGGGGGGCAGGGCGCAGGCGCTGTCGCCGGAATGGATGCCGGCTTCCTCGATATGCTCCATGATGCCGGCGACATAGACCTCGCCCGTGGCGTCGGCCACCGCGTCCACATCCACCTCGATGGCGTTCTGGAGATAGCTGTCGATCAGCACCGGGTTGTTGCCCGACACTTTCACCGCCGTGGCGATATAGCGGTGCAACCCTGCCATGTCATGGACGATCTCCATGGCGCGGCCGCCCAGCACGTAGGAGGGGCGGATGACCACGGGGAAACCGATCTTCTCGGCGACCGCGACGGCCTCTTCCAGCGACCGGGCCAGGCCGTTGGCCGGCTGGCGCAGTTCCAGCTTGTGCAGCAGCTGCTGGAACCGCTCACGGTCCTCGGCCAGGTCGATGGCGTCCGGCGTGGTGCCCAGGATGGGCAGACCGGCTTCTTCCAGGGCCTTGGCCAGCTTCAGCGGCGTCTGGCCGCCGAACTGCACGATCAGGCCCTTGACCTCGCCGTTCTGGTTCTCCTTCTCCACCAGCTCGATCACATCCTCGGCCGTCAGCGATTCGAAGTACAGGCGATCAGCGGTGTCATAGTCGGTGGAGACGGTCTCCGGGTTGCAGTTGACCATGATCGTCTCATAGCCCGCTTCCTGAAGCGCATAGACGGCATGGACGCAGCAATAGTCGAACTCGATACCCTGGCCGATGCGGTTGGGACCGCCGCCCAGGATGACGACCTTCTTCTTGTCGGTCGGCGCGCTCTCGCACTCCGCCGGCTCCAGGCCGTTGCCCTCATATGTGGAATACATATAGGGCGTGCGGCTGGCGAATTCGGCCGCACAGGTGTCGATGCGCTTGAACACCGGGCGGACATTCAAGGCCCGGCGATGGGCCGACACGGCCGCTTCCGTGGCGTTGGTCAGGGTGGCGATGCGGGCATCGCTGAAGCCCATGGACTTGATACGGGCCAGATATTGCACATCCAGGCCGGACAGGCCGGCGGCGCGGATGGCCTCCTCCTCCTGCACGATGGCCTCGATCTGGCGCATGAACCAGGGGTCGTACTTGCACTCCTCATAGATCTGCTCGACCGTCCAGCCATGGCGCATGGCCTGGGCCACGATCAGCAGCCGTTCCGGGGTCGGCCGGCTCAGCATGTGACGCAGACGGCCCTGATCGACATTGCCGTTGGCATCGCGCAGGTCGATCTCGTCAAAGCCGGTCAGGCCGGTCTCCAGCCCGCGCAGCGCCTTCTGCATGCTCTCCGCGAAGGTACGGCCGATGGCCATGACCTCACCCACTGACTTCATGCTGGTGGTCAGCGTGTTGTCGGCGCCGGGGAACTTCTCGAACGCGAAGCGGGGGATCTTGGTGACCACGTAATCGATCGTCGGCTCGAAGCTGGCGGGCGTCGACCCTGTGATGTCATTGTCCAGCTCGTCCAGCGTGTAACCGACGGCCAGCTTGGCCGCGATCTTGGCGATGGGGAAGCCGGTGGCCTTGGACGCCAGGGCGGAGGAGCGGGACACGCGGGGGTTCATCTCGATCACCACCATGCGGCCGGTGTCGGGATGCACGCCGAACTGCACGTTCGACCCGCCGGTATCCACGCCGATCTCGCGCAGCACCGTCAGGCTGGCATTGCGCATGATCTGGTATTCTTTGTCGGTCAGCGTCAGGGCCGGGGCGACCGTCATGCTGTCGCCCGTATGCACGCCCATGGCATCGATATTCTCGATGGAGCAGATGATGATGCAATTGTCCTTGCTGTCGCGGACAACCTCCATCTCATACTCTTTCCAGCCCAGGACCGATTCCTCGATCAGCACTTCGTGTACGGGGCTGGCGCGCAGGCCGCCGCGGACAATGTCCTCGAACTCCGCCCGGTTGAAGGCGATGCCGCCGCCGGTGCCGGCCAGGGTGAAGGACGGGCGGATGATGGCGGGCAATCCCACCACAGCCAGCGCATCCAGCGCCTCGTCATAATTGCGTACGACGCGCGAGCGCGGGCTTTCCAGCCCGATCTTGTCCATGGCGTCGCGGAACTTCAACCGGTCTTCGGCCTTCTCGATGACGTCGGCCTTGGCGCCGATCATCTCGATCCCCAGGCGCTCCAGCGTGCCGTCATGGAACAAAGCGAGTGCCGTATTCAGCGCCGTCTGGCCGCCCATGGTGGGCAGCAGCGCGTCGGGCCGCTCCTTCTCCAGGATCTTGGCGACGACGGCCGGCGTGATCGGCTCGATATAGGTGGCGTCGGCCAGACCCGGATCGGTCATGATCGTGGCCGGGTTGGAATTCACCAGGACGACCCGGTACCCTTCCTCCTTCAGCGCCTTGCAGGCCTGAACGCCGGAATAGTCGAATTCGCAGGCCTGTCCGATGATGATCGGACCCGCGCCGATGATGCAGATGGATTTGATGTCGGAGCGCTTGGGCATGATCAGTCGGACCGTCTTTTTCGGGCGGGAAGGGCGATATGGTCGCGGCAAAACGCCCCCCGCGCCACAATGGGTGCGGGGGGCGCCCGGCTGAGGGGCCTATATAGAGGGGTCGGGGGCGGAGTGGAAGTGCCGAGCTTGGGGCGCTGGGATGCGCCGGGCGGGACGCAAAACACGGGTAATTTCGTTGCCCGTTACGGCCCGATATAAAAGCCGCGCAGATCATCCTGCCGGGCCGTGAAGACAGTGCAGTTGGTCGTTTCCTGCCCCTTGAAGAAATAGACCAGCCCCTCGTCACGCTGGCGCGTCGGGTCGAACAGGTTCACCGCCATGCGGCCATAGGCCACGCCCCAGGGCCGCTCGTCCGGCCCGAAGGCGCGGTAATGCAGATTGATCAGCTGGTTGAACCGGCCGGCCCGGCACAGTTTCGACAATTCCAGATTGACCGTCAGCAGCCCGCGCGACGGTGCGTCGAAGGCATAGACGATGCGGTCGCGCCGCTGTGGCACGGGGCGGGGCTTGGCGATGGCGGGGTCGATCCAGCTCTGCCAGGGCAGCTTGCCGAATCCACGCCCCTGGTTGGGCTGCGCCGGTGCGGGGCGGTCAGCCAGGGCGGGGCTGGCGGTTGCAAGCAGCAGACAGGCCAGGGCGGCACGCCCCGTTGTTCGAAAGCAACGCGTCATCATCAGCGCGCGATGGCGAGCCGGGCCAGGAACAGCGCCACGGCCTTCTTGCTCTCTTCCGGCAGGCTGGTGAAATTGATCTTGGTGCCGGTTTTCTTATCCACCGACGCCACGGTGCCGGCCCCCTTCAGCTTCAAATTCTGCTTGGGGTCCTTCAGCGCCAGATCGAAGGTGACCGACTGCCCGACCTTCAGCTTGGCCCCCGACACGGTGACGGAATTGACGCCCAGATTGGCGACGGTCAGTTCCTTGCCATCGATATTCAGGTGCGCGGTATATTTCGGCACCTTGACCTTCTCGATGACATCCACCTTCAGGAAGTCGAACATGCCCATGGGTGACCTTCCGACAGGATAGGTCACCATATTACAGCTTGTCTGCGTGACCGGTTAGCAGATTCCGACAGCGAAAGGTTAGGAGTTCGGCGAAGTGTCCGATCCTGCCCTCGGTCGGCCGCCTCCGTTCTGCTGAATTCGCATGAGGGGTTGCAATTTTTACACAAATTGTCATAGCGATATCGTCTAATTTTATATAAAGTCATATAACTATTTATCTGGAGCAATGAATGATTATCAAGGATCACTTCCTTCATGGTGACCAGGGGCCTGTGGCTCAACGCCCAAGCCCCAATGTGGGCGACCCCCTCACGCCCCGCTATCTTGTGATGCATTTCACGGCCGGGGCCAGTGCGGAAAGTTCGATCAACCATCTGTGCAATCCCGGCAGCAACGCTTCCGCGCATCTCGTGATCGGCCGCGACGGCGCCATCACGCAGTTGGTGCCGTTCAACCGTGTCGCCTGGCACGCCGGCAAGAGCGAATGGCACGGTCTGGTCGGGCTGAACAAGGCCTCCATCGGCATTGAGCTGGACAATGCTGGTGAGTTGCGGCGCACGAGCGGCGGATGGGTCTCCTGGTTCGGCGCCAAATATCCCGACGGGGTTGTGGATGTTCTGGCCCATAAATACGACCTGAAGGAAGGCGGCTGGCACCGCTATACGCAGGAACAGCTGGCGGCGGCGTTGGCGGCAGCGGCGGCCATCTGCCGGGAATATAAGTTGGTCGATGTCCTGGGCCATGATGACATCGCACCCGGTCGCAAGCGCGACCCCGGCCCCGCCTTCCCCATGGAACAGTTCCGTTCCTATCTGCTGGGCCGCCGGGATGACCAGTATGACCAGCTGGTCACCCTGACCGAGGTGAATATCCGTCAGGGGCCGGGCACAGAATATGAGAAGTTGACGGGATCGCCGCTTCCCGCCGGCCGGCAGCTTGCCCTGAAGTCACGCGAAGGCATCTGGTGCTTCGTTGAAGTTCTGGAGGCGCAAGGCAAGTCTGCCATGACGGGATGGGTGCATGGGAATTACATCGGCTAGACCGGTTCGCTTTGCTTTCCGTGCCATCGGTACTCTCATTTTATCCCTGCTTGCGGGCGGATGCGCTCTGGTGCTCCGGGATGAGGGTGGTGACAAGGGATTCGCCGCGTCTCTGGAGGGGCTGTCGGGTACCCCCAACCCGCATCCGCCCGGCATCGTCACGGAAAAGATCATGGGAATCGCGATACGCGGGGATGAATTGCTGGTCGGATACAAGAGCAGCATCAGGATCACGCTGCCCATCGATGATTGCCGCATCATCATCCTCGATGGTGACGAGGTGACGGCGAAACAAATGTCCAGCTTCCTGCGGGGCAAGAACATCTGTCTTTACGGGGCCAAGAACCAAGGAGAACCACGATGAAGCGACTGATGCTGCTGCCATGTCTCATTCTGGCCGGCTGCACGAACAAGGACGCCACTTACCTGGTGTTCGCGCAGCAGCAGACCTTCGGCCTCAGCATCAGCGGCTCCGTGCCGCAGCAGGATGCAAAGATTTCGCTGGGCTTCGCGGACAACAATATCGCGGTGATTCCGGCTACGATTAAAAGTGGCGATTCAGTTCACCCCATCACAGGCTCGATCGGAGGGGATTCATTCAATCGGTGCGCGACCGAACCTGCTCCTCCAGCGACGGATTCCGACGCCTTGTCGACTTTTGGCCAATTTAGCTTGGACAATACAACCGGCGACCAGAACAAACTGGGACTTGGCAAATTCTTCGCCACTGGCAGCGCTGCACAGGTCATATCGCAGGGTTTCGCCGATAAGGTTGGCAACCGCACCCCGGTCTCTCCGCCTGCCGTCCATTGTCCGAATTCGGCGCCGCCCGCCGCCGCGGCGGGTCCGGCGGGATAATCAAGGGGATGATCTGACATCATCCGGGCTGTCCGCAGTCCGGATTCGCGCTGCCTTGGCCGATGGGGGCGGGGTTAGGGCCTGACGCGAACCGGTTGCAGGGAAAGGACTTTTGCCATGGCAGACGAGAGCGATGTCGAGGACCAGGAAGATGTGCCGTCGCGACCTACGGTTCCCGGCACTGTCCCGTCATTCCAGTCGCGACGGGTCAATACAGTCCATCGTGTTCGAACGGTCCATACGGTCAAGACGGTGAGAACTGTACGGCGTGTCGGATACGTACCCGGCACCGCATGGCGATGGCCCTGACGGGCGGCTCGTCGGACGCGCCATCGAAACTCGCCGCATGACATTGCAGGCCACCGCCACTATGGTGCGCTCAAACTCCGCATCGAGGGTGTGACGATGGCCGCGTATCAATATGTCTATGTGATGAAGGGTGTGACCAAGGCCTATCCCGGCGGCAAGAAGGTGTTCGAGAATATCTGGCTGTCCTTCTATCCCGGCGCCAAGATCGGCGTGCTGGGTGTGAACGGGTCGGGTAAGTCGACCCTGCTGAAGATCATGGCCGGGCTGGACAAGGATTATAATGGCGAGGCCTGGTCGGCCGAGGGCGTGAAGGTCGGCTATCTGCCGCAGGAGCCGCAATTGAACCCGGACAAGAATGTCTGGGACAATGTCATGGAGGGCGTGGGCCCCACCAAGGCGCTGCTGGACCGGTTCAATGCGGTGTCGGAGGCGATGGCCGATCCCGATGCCGATTTCGATGCGCTGATGGCCGAGCAGGCCGAGCTGCAGGAAAAGATCGACGCCGCCGACGCCTGGGACCTGGACCGCACGGTCGAGATCGCCATGGACGCGCTGCGCTGCCCCGCCGGTGATGCCGCCGTGGACAAGCTGTCGGGCGGTGAGAAGCGCCGCGTGGCGCTGTGCAAGCTGCTGCTGTCCAAGCCCGACATGCTGCTGCTGGACGAACCGACCAACCATCTGGATGCCGAAAGCGTGGCCTGGCTGCAGCGCTTCCTGGCCGATTACGCCGGCACCGTTGTGATGGTCACCCACGATCGTTACTTCCTGGATGCCGTCACCGGCTGGATCCTGGAACTGGATCGCGGGTCGGGCATCCCGTATGAGGGCAATTATTCCGCCTGGCTGGAGCAGAAGCAGAAGCGGCTGGAGCAGGAAGGTCGCGAGGAAGGCGCCAAGCAGAAGAGCCTGGCCCAGGAACTGGAATGGGTGCGCGCCAGCCCCAAGGCCCGTCAGGCCAAGTCCAAGGCCCGTATCCAGGCCTATGAGGAATTGCTGGCATCCGCCAACCAGAAGGAAGCCATCGGCGAGACGCGCATCGTCATCCCGACGCCGCCGCGCCTGGGCAATGTGGTCATCGAGGCCGAACATCTGCGCAAGGGCTTTGGCGACCGGCTGCTGGTGGATGATCTGTCCTTCCGCCTGCCGCCCGGCGGCATTGTCGGCATCATCGGCCCCAATGGTGCCGGTAAGACCACGCTGTTCCGCATGATCACCGGGTCGGAGAAGCCCGATGGCGGCACCTTCCGCGTGGGCGAAACGGTGCAGCTGGGCTATGTCGACCAGAGCCGTGACAGCCTGGACGCCAAGAAGAATGTCTGGGAGGAAATTTCCGGCGGGCTGGACATCATCGAGCTGGGCAAGAAGTCCATGCCGAGCCGCGCCTATGTCTCGGCCTTCAATTTCCGCGGTGCCGACCAGCAGAAGAAGGTCGGACAGTTGTCGGGCGGTGAGCGCAACCGCGTGCATCTGGCCAAGATGCTGAAGTCCGGTGCCAATGTCCTGCTGCTGGACGAACCGACCAACGATCTGGACGTCGAAACCCTGCGGGCATTGGAAGAGGCGTTGAGCAGCTTCCCCGGCTGCGCCGTGGTCATCAGCCACGATCGCTGGTTCCTGGACCGTCTGGCCACCCACATCCTGGCGTTCGAGGGCGATAGCCAGGTCGTGTGGTTCGAAGGCAATTATGCCGATTACGAGGCCGACAAGCGCCGCCGCCTGGGTGCCGAGGCCGACCAGCCGCACCGCATCAAGTACAAGCCGCTGGAACGTTGATCCCGCCGCATACCGTTGGTCTGGGGCCGGGGATCACTCCCCGGCCCTTGTTCATTCAAAGAGGTCCTTTCGATGCGCCTTGTCCGCCTGATCGCCAATCTGGGCTATGGCAGCCAGCGGGACGTGAAGATGCTGCTGAAGGAAGGTCGCGTGACGCTGGCCGACGGCACCATCCTGTCCGATGGCGACAAGGCGGCGCATGGCGATATCCGCATCGATGGCGAGGCGCTGGACCCGGCCCAGGGTTCGGTGCTGATACTGCACAAGCCCGCAGGTTACACCTGCTCCACCTCTGATCCCGGCCGGGTGGTCTATGAGCTGCTGCCCGAGCGGTTCGGATATCGCAACCCGATCATCGCCCCGGTGGGCCGGCTGGACCGCGACACGACGGGCCTGCTGCTGCTGACCGATGACGGCCAGTTGCTGCACCGCATCATCTCGCCCAAGGCCGACGTGCCCAAGGTCTATGAGGCGGAGTTGGCACGGCCCCTGACGGGGGAGGAATCGTCCGTCTTCGCGTCCGGCACCCTGATGCTGAAGTCGGAGAAGACGCCGCTGCTGCCGGCCACACTGGAGGTGCTGGGCGAGCGGCGGGCGAGGCTGACCATCCGCGAGGGGCGTTATCACCAGATCCGCCGCATGTTCGCCGCCGTCGGCAACCATGTGGAGACGCTGCATCGCGTCTCCATCGGGGGCCTGACGCTGGGCGACCTGGATGAGGGGGCGTGGCGGCAGTTGGACGCGGGCGAGATTGCATCCATCTTCACCGCCGCCGGATGACCCTATTTGGCGCCGTTGGCGCTGCCTTCGATGGCCTTGCCGGCGCTCTTGATATCCTTGCCTACGCCTTCGACGGTGTTGCACGCAGACAAGGACAGGGCGGCGAGGGCCAGGGTGGTGACGATCAGGGCGCGTTTCATTGGCTTATCCGTTGTTCCGGGACTATCAATCCTAAGTAACCCATTATTGCAAAAGCGTGTCGCCATGTCCAAGCCGCCAAAAGTTAAAGAGCCGAAAGTCAGGGTGGATCAGGCTTTGGTTGATCGCGGCTTGGCCGAAAGCCGGTCCAAGGCCCAGGCCCTGATCCTGGCCGGCCTCGTCTATGCCGATACGCGCCGCATCGACAAGGCCGGCGAGACGGTGCCGGAAAGCCAATTGCTGATCGTCAAGGGCCAGGACCATCCCTGGGTCAGCCGGGGTGGCTTGAAACTGGTTAAGGGGCTGGACCAGTTCGGGATCGACCCGACCGGCTTCATCGGCATCGATGTCGGCGCCTCCACCGGCGGCTTCACCGACGTGCTGCTGACACGGGGTGTCGCCAAGGTCTATGCTGTCGATGTCGGCCATGGGCAGTTGGCCTGGAAAATCCGCGAAGACCAGCGGGTCGTGGTGCTGGAAAAAACCAATGCCCGCCACCTGAATGCAGAGATCATCCCCGATCCCATCGACATCGTGGTGTGCGATGCCAGCTTCATCGGGCTGGAAACCGTGCTGCCCGCCGCCATGGCCCTGACCAGGCCCGGTGCATACCTGGTTGCGCTGATCAAGCCGCAGTTCGAGGTGGGCAAGGGCCGCGTCGGCAAGGGCGGGGTGGTGCGCGAGCCGGAACTGCACCAGGAGGTCTGTGATCGCATCACCGGCTGGCTGACGGGGCAGCCGGGCTGGACCGTGCTGGGCGTGGTGGAAAGCCCGATCACGGGGCCGGAGGGAAATAGGGAGTTCCTGATCGGGGGGCGGCGGGCGGGGTAATCCACCCCACCCGCCTTACCGCCCTTACTGGAACGCGGCCTCGGCAAAGCTGCGCAGCTTGCGGCTGTGCAGCCGTTCCAGACCGGTATCGCGCATCATCTCCATGGCGCGCATGCCGATGGCCAGATGCTGGTCCACGCGGGCGCGGTAGAAATGGTTGGCCATGCCGGGCAGCTTGATCTCGCCATGCAGCGGCTTGTCCGACACGCACAGCAATGTGCCGTAGGGCACGCGGAAGCGGAAGCCGTTGGCGGCGACCGTGGCCGATTCCATGTCCAGCGCGATGGCGCGCGACTGGCTGAACCGCTGCACTGGCTCGCTATGGTCACGCAGTTCCCAGTTGCGGTTGTCGATGGTGGCTACGGTGCCGGTGCGCATGATCGATTTCAGTTCCCAGCCCGACAGGCCGGTCACTTCCTCCACCGCATCCTCCAGCGCCACCTGCACCTCGGCCAGGGCGGGGACGGGGACCCAGGTGGGCAGGTCTGCATCCAGCACCTTGTCGTCACGCACATAGCCATGGGCCAGGGCATAATCGCCCAGGCGCTGGGTGTCGCGCAGGCCGGCGCAATGGCCCAGCATCAGCCAGACATGGGGACGCAGCACGGCGATATGGTCGCTAATCGTCTTGGCATTGGACGGGCCGACGCCGATATTGACGATGGTGATGCCGTTGCCGTCCTTGCGCTTCAGGTGATAGGCGGGCATCTGCGGCAGGCGCGGCACCTTCTGGCCCTCTGCGTCGCGGCCCGGGGGGGTGGCCTGGTTCCAGGTGATGTGGTCACCCGGTTCGATGAAACATTCATACTGCCGGCGATAGGCCTGGGTGGCCGGATCATCCGACGGCTCCATGATCTCCAGGCCACGGCGCACGAACTCGTCGATATAGAACTGGTAGTTCGTGAACAGCACGTAATTCTGAAAATGATCAGGCTTGGTGGCCGTGTAATGCTTCAGCCGGTGCAGGCTGTAATCCACGCGAGGACCCGTGAACAGGGCCAGCGGGCGGGGCGCGCCCGGCGGCGTGACATGCGTGCCGTTGACGATGCTGTCATCCATATAGACCAGATCGGGCAGATCAAAATAATCCCGCAGCTGGTATAGCCGCTCCGGCGTCAGGTCGCCTTCGACATGCATGCCTTCGGGGAAGGCGAACTGGATGGGGATGGGGCTGTCGCTGATCCCCACCTCCAGCGGCACGCCATGGTTCTTGACCAGCAGGCTCAGCTGATGGTGCAGGTAATGGTCGAACAAGTCGGGCCGGGTGATGGTGGTGCGGAAGGTTCCCATGCCATGGACGAAGCCATAGGCCAGCCGGCTGTCGATACGGGGTTCGGCATCGATGCGAATCTGGATGAATGGGTAACAGGCGCGCACGCGCCCCCCCAGATCCTCGCCACGGGCAAAGGCGGAAAACCGGCCGCGCAGAAACTCAACAGCCTCGTCATAAAGCGCCCGGACGCGGGCATACGCACTATCGGCGTCGGGGAAGCTCTCCACCGACGGAACAACGGTCGAATTGTTGGATGAATTCACTGTGCAAGCTCCTATGAGTTTGCACTTCTTTATGCGCCAGAGAGGGGGTGGTTGGGAAGGGGAGATTTTTGAAGACGGTCAGATCGGCCGGGGTACGCAACAGGTTGCATAGAATGCTGGAGGATGTGGGGAGTATATATATGTCCACCACAGGATGTTGTGGACATATGATGGAGAAGAGAATGAGTGCTGATAACCCCACCTATGAAGGTCCCGTCACCTCGATTCAGTCCTTCCCCGGTACACCGTCCAACCCCGGCTATCTTGCCGCGTCGGTCGGGGGCAATTCCTTCTATATCGACGAATCGACGCCGACCTTGCTGACCGTCCTCAGCGCGGCTTTCGTCAAGGGCAACAATGTCACGGTCCAGGCCCTGCGCAAGGACTTCCTGCATTTCGGTCCGCAGGTCGTCGCCTATCGTGTGATGAGCTGACATCGTCCGGTATCCGCCGGTCACGCGGCCAGCCGGGGGTTGGTCGCGTGACCGCAAGCGGTGCCGCACCACAGATGGCGAAACCCCTTTGCGGCAACCGCCTATTCAAGCCCCACCAGCGCCCGCGCGAAGCCCTTCGCCTCGAACGGGCGCAAATCATAGACGCCTTCGCCCACGCCGATGGCATGCACCGGCAGCGTGAACTTTTCCGCCAGCGCCACCAGCACGCCGCCGCGCGCCGACCCGTCCAGCTTGGTCAGGACCAGGCCGTTGATGGCCACCATATCCTTGAACACCTCAATCTGGCTGTGGGCGTTCTGGCCGGTGGTGGCGTCCAGGGTTAGCAAGGTGGTGTGCGGGGCCTCGGGATTGATCTTCTTGATCACGCGCACGATCTTGCGCAATTCCTCCATCAGCCCGGCTTTGTTCTGCAACCGGCCGGCCGTGTCGATCAGCAGCACGTCGGCACCGGCGGCCGTGGCCTGCTGGATGGCGTCGAACGCCAGGCCAGCGGCGTCGGCGCCCGTATCGCGGGCCACGACGGGGCAGCCCGTGCGCTCACCCCAGACCTTCAGCTGCGCCACGGCGGCGGCGCGGAACGTGTCGCCGGCGGCCAGCCAGACGCTCTTGCCCTCGTCGCGGAACTGGCGGGCCAGCTTGCCGATGGTGGTGGTCTTGCCGGTGCCGTTGACGCCGACCAGCAGGATGACGTGCGGTTTCCTGGAGGTGTCGATGATCAGCGGTCGGGCCACCGGCTCGACGATCTTCTGCAGCTCCGCCGCCAGGTATTCCTTCACCTCCTCGGCCGAGACCTCCTTGCCGAAGCGGGTCTTGGCCAGGCCGGCGGTCAGGCGCGCGGCGGTGAGGGGGCCAAGGTCGGCGCGGATCAGAAGCTCTTCCAACTCCTCCAGCGCCTCGTCATCCAGCTTCTTCTTCGTGAAGATGCCGGTGATGCCCTCCGTCAGGCGGCCGGTGGACTTGGACAGCCCGTCCTTCAGGCGGGAGAACCAGCTTTTGCGCTCCGGTTGGTCCTCCAGCTCCGGCAACGCCTCCAGGAGGGGCGCCGGCTCGATGACGACCGGGGCGGGTTCGACCGCGATCGGTTCCGCCGCGGCCGGCGGAAGCGTTTCCGCCAGCGCCGATGCCGGTTCGACCTGCGGATCCGGCGTTTCCGGGGTGGCGGCCGGCTTCTTCTTGAACCAGTTCAGCATCAGTCGAGGACTCGCGCGGTCAGTTGTGTGCCGGCGACGCCGGTGACGGTGCAGCGGATAATCGTTCCGGGTTCATAATGATCTGGCACGATGATCTCGGCAAAGCCCTCATTGCGGCCCAGGCCCCTTCGTTCGACCAATACGTTGGCGGAATGACCGACCTGGGCCGCCAGATAGCGGCCGACCTGCGCCGCGCCGGCGGCGCGCAGGCGGGCCGCGCGTTCCTTGCGGATGGGGCCGGGGACCTGGGGCATCTTGGCGGCGGGGGTGCCGGGACGGGGGCTGTAGGGGAAGACATGCAGCCAAGTCAGGCCGCATTGTTCCACGATATCCAGGCTGTTCTGGAACATCGCCTCCGTCTCGGTCGGGAATCCGGCGATGATATCGGCACCGAACACCATGTCGGGGCGCAAGGACCGCGCCTTGTCGGCGAAGGCGATGGCGTCGCCGCGCAGGTGCCGGCGCTTCATGCGCTTCAGGATCATGTCGTCGCCGGCCTGCAAGGACAGGTGCAGATGCGGCATCAGGCGTGGTTCTTCCGCCACCAGCCGCCACAGGTCATCATCCATCTCCACCGCATCCAGCGACGACAGGCGCAGGCGGGCCAGATCCGGCACCAGGGCCAGCAACCGGCGCACCATCTGGCCCAGCGACGGCTGGCCTGGCAGGTCGGCGCCATAGGAGGTGACGTCCACGCCGGTCAACACGACCTCGTTATAGCCGGCTTCCACCAGGGCGCGGACCTGGTTGACGATCTCCCCCATCGGAACGGAGCGGGAATTGCCGCGGCCATAGGGAATGATGCAGAAGGTGCAGCGATGGTCGCAGCCATTCTGCACCTGCACGAAGGCACGGGCGCGGCCCTCCATGCCCTGGATCAGGTGGCCGGCCGTCTCCTTCACGCTCATGATGTCGTTGACGACGACACGCTCGGCATTGGCGCCGCCGAACGCCACCCAGGGGGCGGCGGTCAGCTTGGCATCATTGCCCAGCACATGATCAACCTCGCCCATGGCGGCGAACTTTTCCGGGCTGACCTGGGCGGCGCAGCCGGTGACGATGATCTTCGATCCCGGCCGCTCGCGGCGCAGACGGCGGATGGTCTGGCGGGCCTGCCGCTCCGCCTCTGCCGTCACGGCGCAGGTATTGACGATGACCACATCATCCAGCCCGGCCTGTCGCGCATGGGTGCGCATCACTTCGGACTCATAGGCATTCAGCCGGCAACCGAACGTCACCAGCGTCGGCTCCCCGGCCCCGCCGGTCACCTCCGGCGGGCCGCCTTCGCCGCTTTCATGCACATGCTCGGCCTCGGCGAGGCTGGTATCGACGCTCACAGCGTCTCTCCAAGCAATTCCGGCCCCAAGGTCCCGGCGAAGGAGGTGGCGACAGGGCCGGTCATCAATACATGCCCATCGTCACGCCATTCGATATGCAGCACCCCACCATCCAGGGTGACGGCGACACGGCGACCCTCCACCAGACCCCGGCGGATGGCAGCCACGCCAACGGCACAGGCACCCGACCCGCAGGCCTGGGTGATGCCGGCCCCGCGTTCCCACACCCGCATGCGCAGGGATGCCGGGCCGATGACGCTGGCGATCTCGATATTGGCGCGATCGGGGAAGAAAGGATGGCGCTCCAGCTGCGGACCCCAGTGGGTCAGGTCCACGGCGTCGGCATCCGGCACGAAATGCACGGCATGCGGATTGCCCATATTGACGCCGACCCCATCGGACAGGGGCCCGGCAACGGGCGGCAGGTGCAGCGTGTCGCAGGCCTGCGACACCGGGATCTGCTGCCAGTCCAGCCGGGCCGGACCCATATCGACGGTGACGGTGCCATCGGTGTGCAGCCAGCAGCGCAGCAGACCGGCAATGGTCTGGATCACCAGTTCGTCCCGCCCCATCCCCTTGCCGACCAGGGAGGCGACACAGCGCGTGGCATTGCCACAGGCCCCGGCCTCGCTGCCATCGGGGTTCAGGATGCGCATGAAGATGTCCGCCGCCTTGTCCTGCGGCGGTTCGATCAGGATCAACTGGTCAAACCCCACCCCGCGCCGCCGGTCGCCAATGGCAACCACCTGCGTCGCCGTCAGGGGGACGGGGACCTCTCGGGCATCGATGACCACGAAGTCATTGCCCAGCCCATGCATCTTCAGAAACGGTATCGTCATGGGGCCTTATATAAGCCCGTGCGCGCAAGGCGTAAACGGCGGTGGGGACGGGGCGGGAATGCAGATGCCTCACGGCGGGGCGCTGCCGTCGGTTGCCACGCGGCAGGGAAGTCCAAGGCCGAAGAGTATCTTGGCTTTGGTCTGCGCGATGGATGCTTCCAGTTCTGCATTAACCTTGGCCCATATTCTTATTGGCACCGGATGTTCCACAGCCACACCTTCGCCCTTGTCATTCCAGACGACATCCGGGCTATTCGCGTGCTCCGCTGCGTAGTGGACCATCAGGCGGCATTCCATCTCGCGTCGGACGAAGGCCCACCGTTCGGGGTCAGCTAGAGAGAGCCTTCCATCTGACAACGATAGTTCGGCATGGAGAGGAATGCTGGGTTGTTCCCACACCAATTTTAGTTTGGGTATCACGTCGATCTGCAAGGCAAGATGGTCATCGGTGAAGCGAACGCGGAATTGCCAATAGGATGGGGAGGCGATCGAACCCTGCCAGGGCAGTCCCGCATCGCGTAAAATGACATCGAGTCTGTAAGCGCGGAGCAAATCACCATTGCGATTGAAAACCAGGACTTTATCAACGTAGTCTTTGCTGTCAAACCACAGAGTAGCCAACAGGTTGGCATCTTCATCCATCAGCCAATCGGCTGCGGAAAGCCCGTCAGGCAACGGCTTTGTCCAAAGGACACGCCATGTACCGTCATCGTTCCTGGCGGTGAATTCGCCGATGAAAACCCGCTTTGAATTGAGGCAAGCGGACATGTATTGCTGCTCGCCCACGGGGCGCTCCGGGACATACGGTCCATCTGGTAGAATGGCCCAGGCATTGTCGTGACATATATCGGTAACCGTGAAACGACTGCGACCATCAGGCGATTGCACCAGTTGAGGGGGATGGACGATCTCGGTGATGATCGTGGCGCTGACGGAAGGCAGATGGAACATCGCCAGCAAACCGCCAATCATTGCCTTTCGCCCTCGCCGCATGGCCCAGTCCCTCTACCGCTTCCCCTCGATCACCTTGAACCCGTCGGCCTCCGCCACGGTCCGGCGGGACTTGAAGTGCTTTTCCACCACCGCCTCATAGGGCAGGTGTTTATTGGCGACCAGCAGCACGGTGCCGCCACTACCCAGCGCCTCGGCCGCGCGGGTGATGAACTGGGTGCCCAGCGTCACATCGGTGGTCTTGCCGGCATGGAAGGGTGGGTTGGTGATGACCCAGTCGAAGCGGCCTCTGGGCAGGCCCGCCGTCACGTCGGCCCAATGGTATTTCAGCACCGTGTTGCCGGCCAATGGCGCAACGTTCACGGCAGCGGCGGCCAGCGAGGCGGCATCCGCCTCATACAGGTCCAGGCCCGTGATGCGGCCGGGGGCGGCGCGCAGCAGTTCGGCCGACAGATAGCCCCAGCCCGCACCCAGATCGGCCACGCGGCCGCGGATGGATCCTGGAAACTGGGCGGCCAGAAGCCGTGATCCGATATCGATCTTGTTCCAGCCATGCATGCCCGGCCCGGCGGTGAAGCCCGTGGCGGCCACGGGCCGCACGGTGCCGCCGGCCCGCCAGTCGGCCAGCACCGACGGTTCCGCCCCCGCACCCTTGCGCAGCCAGAAGGTGCGGGCATGGTATTTGGACAGGCTTTCGACCTCGCCAAGTACATCCTTGGTGGCCTTCATCAGGCTGGTGACGCCGGTATCGTTGTCACCGCAGCAGACCAGCAGCCCGCCCACGGGCAATGCCGCCCAGGCCTGGGCGATGCTGGCCAGGCTTTCGGCCTTGTGCTTGGTCAACAGGCACAGGCCGGCCTGATAATCACCCTCGGGCAGGTCCTGCACCACGCGGAACCCGGCCTTGATCAGCGCGTCGAAGGCGGGCTTGAAGCCGGTGACACAAGTGAGGGCACGCAGGGCCGGCAGCAATTCGCTGTCGGCCTGGGCGTTCAGGATGAAGCCGCTGGCCGGCAGTGGCAGCAGGGATGCGGCGAATGGATGATGGATGGCTTTGGCAATGGACATGGGGCCAACGCCTAACCCATCGCAGGCCCCCTGTCGAGCGGCGTGACCGCAGGCGTGAAAGCGTGTAGGCAAGGGGCAGCCGCCACGGACAGCCGCCGATCATGACCAAGCCTGTTTCCCGCCAGTTCGCGACCTTCGCCCTGATCGGCGTCGGTGGCCTGTTCGTCGATATGGCGGCGCTGGCCGTGGCCCTGCATGTGGCTGGCCTGGATCCCTATGGCGGTCGCGTCTTCTCCTATCTGATGGCGGCGACCTTCACCTGGTACATGAACCGCCAATTCACCTTCACCGGTGTTTCCAGGCGCGGTGCGGCCCGGCAATGGGCGCGCTTCCTGATGGCCAATGCCGTGGGAGCGCTGGTCAATTACGGGGTCTACGTGCTGGTGCTGAATATCGGGCCCTGGGTGGTCGATGCCATCGGGCTGTGGCCGGACCCGCTGACGGCGCTGCTGCCCTATGCCGGGGTGGCGGCGGGCAGCGTCGCGGGGCTGGTTTTCAACTTTGTCTTGTCAAAGAAGCTGGTCTTCCGCAATGCCTGATATAGGCCCTCCCATCCATAAGACAGAGGGCGCAGGCACCGGTGGCAAAGCCGTCCGGCACCATGCTATGCATGCCTGAATAACAAGGGGTTCGGGGAGTTTTTCGGGGCATGCCGTCGGCACGGTTCTATCGCTGGATGACCTGGGGCATGACCCTGGCGCTGACGGTGGGTGCCGGTGCCGCCCTGTGGCAGGAGGCGCAGACCTCTGCCCTGCAATCGGAAGTGCTGGCCCGCTATGGCCGCGACCTGGGCTGGAAGGTGGAGCCCGGCCCCAATCCCGATATCCGTTTCCCAGGCTTCGGCCCCTATGACGCGCGGCTGGGTTATGCCAGCCTGCCCAGTTTCGTGGAACGGCTGCTGGCCGCCGATTACCGCGTGGATCTGCAGGCGCGGCCGACCCCGGCCCTGCGCGATTATATGGAATTCGGCGGCTTCGCGCCCTATGCGGAGAAGATTTCGGGCGGCCTGTCCATCCGGGATCAGATGGGCAACCCGCTGTTCGATGCCCGCTACCCGGAGCGCATCTATGCCGGCTTCAACGAGGTGCCGACGCTGGTGGCCGACACGCTGCTGTTCATCGAGAACCGGGAGTTGCTGGACCCCACCTTTCCCAACCGCAACCCGGCGGTGGAATGGGACCGGTTTGGCCTGGCCCTGGTCAATATCCCGCTGAAATTCATCGATCCGGACAGCCCGCGTGCCGGTGGTTCTACGCTGGCCACCCAGATCGAGAAATACCGCCATTCACCGGAGGGCCGCACGGGCAGCGGTGTGGAGAAACTGCGCCAGATGATGTCGGCATCGGTGCGCGCCTATAAGGGCGGGGCCGACACGACGCGGGCCCGCCACCAGATCGTCGTGGATTACCTGAACTCCACGCCGCTGTCGGCACGACCGGGGGTGGGGGAGGTGAATGGGCTGGGTGACGGGCTCTGGGCCTGGTACGGCACGGATTTCACCGTGGCCAACCGCGTCCTGCGGTCCCACCCCAAGAAGGAAGAGGACCTTCAGGTCCAGGCCGTCGTCTATAAGCAGGTGTTGAGCCTGCTGCTGGCCCAGCGCCGCCCCACCGCCTATCTGGGGGCGAGCGGGCGCAAGGCGCTGAACGATCTGGCCAACAGCCATCTCAGCCTGCTGGAGAAGGCGGGCGTCGTCCCGGCACCCCTGGCCGATGCCGCCCGCTTCTTCCCCCTGCGCTTCCGGGCCGAACCACCGCCAGTGCCGGAACCCAGCTTCGTGGAGCAGAAGGCCACCAATGCCATTCGCGCCCGTCTGCTGGGCCTGCTGGGCGTACCCAGCCTCTATGCGCTGGACCGGCTGGATCTGGCCGTGGATACCACGCTGGACCAACCGACTCAGATGCGGGTGACCGACACACTGAAGAAGCTGGCCGACCCGGCGCAGGCGGCAGCATTGGGTCTGGTGGGTGAACGGCTGCTGAACAATGCCGACCCGGCCCGCATCGTCTATTCGGTGACCCTGTTCGAGCGCACGGCGGATGCCAATCTGGTGCGGGTGCAGGTAGATACACTGCCGCAGCCGCTGGACCTGAATGAGGGTGCGAAGCTGGACCTGGGCTCCACCGCCAAGTTGCGCACGCTTGTGACTTACCTGGAGATCGTCGCCAAGCTGCATGACCGCTACATCACCCGCGAGCCGTATGAGCTGGAGGCGGCGGCCCTGGAGGCGCCGGACCGGCTGTCGCAATGGGTGCTGCGCGCCATGGCGGCGCAGCCGGGGATTGGCATCGCCACCATCCTGGACCAGGCAATGGAACGGCAATATTCGGCCAGTCCGGCCGAACGCTTCTTCACCGGCGGTGGCCTGCACAGTTTCGGCAATTTCGACGACAAGGATGATGGCCGCATCGTGACCGTGGCCGAGGCCTTCCGCCATTCCATCAACCTGGTGTTCATCCGCATCATGCGGGACATCGTGAACCATTATGTGGCGGAGGGGCCGGACAGCCGCGACGACCTGATGGATGACCCGCGCCATCCCGCCCGCCGCACCTATCTGGCGCAGTTCGCCGATCAGGAGGGCAGTGCGTATCTGAACAAGTTCTGGTCGGACTATAAGGGGCTGGAGCCGGAAGCGGCGCTGGACAAGCTGGCCAAGCGTGTGCGGACCACGCCTGACCGGCTGTCGGTGGTGTTCCGTTCGGCCTTGCCCAATGCGCCGGTGGACGATCTGGCCCTGTTCTTGAACCGGCACATGCCGGCGGGCGGCCCGCCCGAGGCGCAGGTCAAGGCGCTTTATGACCGCTACGCGCCCGACAATTGGTCCTTGAACGACCGCGGCTATATTGCCGGTGTGCATCCGTTGGAACTGTGGCTGGTCTCCTATCTTCAGGACAGCCGCCGGCCACAGCGCGGCGACATGCTGAAGGACAGCAGCGCGCCGCGCCAGGAAAGCTACAAATGGCTGTTCTCCTCGCGCTCCAAGCAGGCGCAGGACACGCGCATCGGCATCGTGCTGGAGGAGGAGGCGTTCAACCGCATCCATGAGGAATGGACGCGCCTGGGCTATCCGTTCGGCAGCCTGCTGGCCAGCTACGCCACTTCCATCGGCAGTTCCGCCGACCGGCCGGGTGCCCTGGCGGAGTTGATGGGCATCATCCTGAATGACGGTGTGCGCCTGCCGACGCTGCGCGTCGGGCGGCTGCATTTCGCATCCGGCACGCCGTACGAGACCAGCTTCGTGCCGTCCCGCCTGCTGGACGGGGCGGAGCAGGTGATGGCCCCGGAAGTGGCGCGCGTCGTCCGCCGCCACCTGCGCGACATCGTGGATAATGGCACCGCCCGACGCGTGAAGGGCGCCTTCTCCGGCCTGGACGGGCAGGAGATCGCCGTGGGCGGCAAGACCGGCACGGGTGACCACCGGTTCGAACGCTATGGGCCGGGTGGCGTGGTGCTGGAAAGCCGCGTGGTCAACCGCACAGCCACTTTCGTCTTCTATATCGGCGACCGGTTCTTCGGCGTGATCACCGCCCATGTGCATGGGCCGGAAGCGGCGGAATACCGCTTCACCTCGGCCCTGCCGGCACAATTGCTGAAGATATTGGCCCCGGCGCTGAACCCGCTGATGAATGCCGATACGCAGACGGCGGAGCGGAACGGGCGGTAGGAGTGATGTTTTCGGTCAGTTGGAGGTTTCTGGGTTGGGCAGTGCGTTAACTGTAAGGAGTCCATCCCTAAAATTTAGAATCGAGAGGTGCCAGTTGTTTCCAATCGTTTCGTTGTATGCAACTCCTCTTTTGCGAATTTCCTTCATTTCATCTTCAACCGCTTTTACTGCGGCTGCACCAAGCAACATTGTTTCGTTCGGTTTCATGATTGATGGATTTTCATACGTGTCGCGTTGAAATGAGCGCATCGTACGCGAAAATTTATCTCCAGAATTTGGTCGGGAGTCCACTATCGCAATAATAGTATCATCTTCTATATTTTCTATTTTCAGTCTTTTGGACATTTTCTTTCTTTCGTCCCCGGAAAGAATTCTTGTCGATGCTGTGCGGTGGTATAGGTCTTGCATATTTTCAATCGCGGCGCCGGTAAGAATTTTTCTTATTTTTGGCGTCGCTCCAATTGACGCGTAATCAATCTTATGTCTGTTCGTTATAATGATGGCTGTGTTTTCTTGGAATGAAAATTCAAACTCAGCAAGATTAAATACTTGTGATCCGTGTTTGTGCCTTACGCTCGCATATATAATTTGAGCAGAATATTCTGATGATTTAAAAATATTTTTTGATATCAATTCTATGTATCTATCTTTTAATTTTTTTTGAACCATATGATACCATCCGTTATCGGGTATTGAAGAAAGATCGTGCTCTATGTCATGCAAAATAGCCTTAATTAATCCGATAGATCCTGCAAAAGAAAAAAAGCATCTCTGATTTGGGCTCCATATTTTCTGAAATTCTTCACTTTCAATCTCAATATCTCCATATTTTGTGTATCGGCTTATTCTGGTGTCTGAAAGAATTCCTATTCCGTTGCCTGGGACTATGAATGCAAAACAGAAGGTCATATATCCTCGCATTTGATGTCAGTAGTGAATTGCTGCGTCTGCCGACTGGTTTGGTCTATGATTCCACCGAAGCGTCGGATCGACAAGGTGGGCAAGGCATAGCCTTACCCACCCGTTCGACCATCCCCTTTATCCACGTCATCCACAGCCAAAGACCTCTTCCCACCGCCGCCCATTGTGCTAGGGTGCGGCATCCACCCCCTACATCTAGTGTCGGTGCCATGTCCCTGTTGACGCCCAATCCCGTCTACAAGCCCTTCCGCTATCCCTGGGCCTATGAGGCCTGGCTGACGCAGCAGCGAATCCATTGGCTGCCGGAGGAAGTGCCGCTGGCCGATGACGTCAAGGATTGGCGCAACAATCTGTCGGACGGCGAGCGGAACCTGCTGACGCAGATTTTCCGGTTCTTCACGCAGGCCGATGTCGAGGTGAACAACTGCTACATGCGTCATTACAGCCGCGTGTTCCAGCCGACCGAGGTCTGCATGATGCTGGCCGCCTTCTCCGCCATGGAGACGGTGCATATCGCGGCCTACAGCCATCTGCTGGATACGATCGGCATCCCCGAGGTCGAGTACTCCGCCTTCCTCCATTACAAGGAGATGAAGGACAAGTACGACTACATGCAGAATTTCAATGTCGACGGCAAAGCGGACATCGCCAAGACCCTGGCGGTGTTCGGTGCCTTCACCGAGGGCCTGCAGCTGTTCGCCAGCTTCGCCATCCTGATGAACTTCCCGCGCTTCGGGAAGATGAAGGGCATGGGCCAGATCGTCACCTGGTCGGTGCGCGACGAGAGCCTGCATACCCAGTCGATCATCCAGCTGTTCAAGACCTTCATCTCCGAGAATCCCGAGGTCTGGACGGAAGCCTTCCAGGAGGAATTGTACGAGGCCTGCCGCACCATCGTGCATCACGAGGATGCCTTCATCGACCTGGCGTTCGAGATGGGGGCGGTGAAGGGCATGGAAGGCGAGGATGTGAAGAAATACATCCGCTATATCGCCGACCGCCGCCTGGTGCAGCTGGGCCTGGACCCGATCTATGATACGGAGAAGAACCCGCTGCCCTGGATGGATGCCATCCTGAACGGCGTGGAACACACAAACTTCTTCGAGAACCGCTCCACCGAATATTCCAAGGCCGCCACCAAGGGCAGTTGGGAAGAAGCGTTCGGGGATTGATGAACGTCGATTGACGATAGAAAAGGGGCGCGCCGGTGATGGCGGGCCCTTTTTGTTTCAGCCTGCGGGCAGCTCCCCGCGCCGGCCACGCAGCAAGGTCTCTGCCAATGCGCCCAGTCCCAATGCTGCGGCAAGGGCCAGCGCCACCATTCCCGCCACGGGCAACAGCGACACCAGGATCAACGCCAACACGACCAGGCCATAGCGCCGCATCAGGGCCGCCGCTTCCGTCCCCGCCTGGGCCGGCCCGCGCCGGATCATCAGGGCCAGGCCGAATCCGGTCACGGCGATGCCCACGGGCACGCAGAGCAGCCACAGGCCCAGCAGCAGCACCCCCAGCGGGATACCCACCACACTGACCATCAGCAGACCCAGCAGCAGCGGCGACAGCAGCAGGATGGCGCCGCCCAGCAGCAGGTGGCGCAGCGGGTGCCGGCGCACGCCGTCGGCCGCCCGCGTCACCGGGCCGGGCAGCAGCCACAGTACACCCACCCCCAGCAGGAACAGGGCCAGCGCCTTGCCCAACGTGCCCAACAGGGTGGGACCGTCGCCGGCCATGATCTGATGGTGATAACGCATGGTGCCACCGATGCTGGCCCCGTCCGGCACCTCGATCGCCTGCGGCCCGGTATGGCGCAGATCGCCCAACACCTGTGCCCCCGGCTTCAGTTCCAGGACATTGGCGGTGACCTCCAGGTCGCCCATCACCCGGCCTTCGATGACCACATGGTCGCCGGTCAGGCTGGCGTCGCCATCGACCTGGCCGGCCAGGGTCAGTTCAGTTCCGCTGGCCTGAAGATCGCCGGCGATATGGGCGCCGCGTTGCAGGTCGATCTCCGTCCCCCTCAGCATGGCATCGCCGGCCACGTCGCTGTGCAGCGACAGGTCGAACGCCGCCGCCGCCAGGTCACCGTGCACCGGCCCCTTCACCGACAGGTCGAACCCGGCCAGCATGGCATCGCCGCCGATAGGGGCGGTGACACGCAGTTCCAGCCCCGCCGCGATCACGTCGCCGTCGACGGGCGCGTCGATGGAAACGGAATGGCCCGCCGCCGCCAGGTCGTCCGGCAGGGGGGCAATCAGGCGCACCTCCGTCCCCGACCGGAATTCCGTTCCGGCATGGGCGGGGCCGGCGAGGGCCAGCCCCAGGGCGGCAAGTGACAGCAAACGGGAGAACATGGGGACGCTATCCTGCCTTCCGGGGCGATGATGACGGGGCGATGATGACGGGGCGATGATGACGGGGCGATGATCCGCCCCGCATGGGCCGGGGCCAAGGTCCACCGTGCCTTACCGGTCTGGCTCCACCTTGATACAGGTCAGTTACCGTCGCAGTCCAGGCGGCTAGAGGATGGCATATGGGCTTGATCGGGGACGACGTCCACCGCACCCTGGCGCCTTTGTGCAATGCGAAAAGAGGATGAGCCATGGGTCTGTTCGATCTTTCCGGCAAGCGCGGCCTTGTCGTCGGCATCGCTAATGGTGCCTCCATCGCCTATGGCTGTGCCAAGGCCTTCCGTGCCCAGGGGGCCGATCTTGCCATCACCTATTTGAACGAAAAGGCCGAACCGCATGTCCGGCCCCTGGCGAACGCGTTGGCCGCGTCCCTGGTCCTGCCCTGCGATGTACGCGTGCCGGGGGAACTGGAAGCCGTGTTCGCAACGATCGGCGCGCAATGGGGCCGGCTGGATTTCCTGCTGCATTCCATTGCCTTCGCCCCGCGGGAGGATCTGCATGCCCGCGTTGTGGACAGCAGCCGGGAAGGCTTCCTGACGGCCATGGACGTGTCGGTGCATTCCTTCATCCGCATGGCCAGGCTGGCCGAACCGCTGATGACGGATGGCGGCTGCCTGATGAATGTCAGCTTCTATGGCTCGGAGAAGGTTGTGGAGCATTACAATCTGATGGGCCCGGTGAAGGCGGCATTGGAGGCGACAACCCGCTATCTGGCGGCCGAACTGGGCCCCAAGGGCATCCGTGTCCATAGCCTGTCGCCGGGGCCGCTGAAGACGCGGGCCGCCAGCGGCATCGACCGGTTCGACGAGTTGCTGGCGCGCGCCGCCGAACGGGCACCCATCCGCAATCAGGTGACCATCGATGATGTCGGCGCCTATGCCGCCTTTCTGGCCAGTGACGGCGCTCACGCCGTTACCGGCTCGTTGCCCTATATTGACGGGGGCTACAACATCGTGGGCTGAAGGGTAGCGAAGATGACGATCCTGGTGACGGGCAGCGCCGGCCATCTGGGTGAGGCGCTGATGCGCACATGGCGGGCGGCCGGGCGCGCCGTGATGGGGCTGGATATCAAGCCATCTCCCTTCACCGATCATGTCGGTTCCATCACTGACCGGGCCTTTCTGACGGGGCACATGCGGGGCGTGCGGTACGTGTTGCACGCGGCGACCCTGCACAAGCCGCATGTGGCGACCCACGACCAGCAGGATTTCATCGATACCAATATTGCCGGCACACTGGCCTTGCTGGAGGTCGCCAAGGCGTGCGGCGTGGAGGGTTTCGTCTTCACCAGCACCACCAGCGCCTTCGGCGCCGCCCTGACCCCGGCGGCGGGGGAGCCGGCGGCCTGGGTGACGGAGGATGTCACGCCCATCCCCCGCAATATCTATGGCGTCAGCAAGGTGGCGGCGGAGAGCCTGTGCGAGCTTCATGCGCGTCGCCAGGGCATGCCGGTGATCATCCTGCGCACCTCCCGATTCTTCCCGGAAATGGATGATGATGCGGATATGCGGTCCCGCTACAGCCTGGAGAACGCACAGGCGTTGGAACTGCTCTACCGCCGTGTCGATATCGCCGATGTCGTCGGCGCGCACGAATGCGCACTGGCGCGGGTGGGCGAAATCGGCTTCGGCCGCTACATCATCTCCGCGCCGACGCCCTTCGCGCCCAGTGATGCGGCGGAATTACGCCGGGACATGCCCGTGGTTCTGCACCGCTATCATCCTGATGCGGCCGGTCTGTTCGCCGTCCGCGGCTGGTCGCTGTTTCCCGGCATCGAGCGCGTCTATGACAGTGCCCGGGCCGTGCGGGAGTTGGGCTGGCGGCCCCGATACGGCTTCGCCCATGTCCTGGAGAGCCTAGGTCGGGGCGTTGATTTCCGCTCCGATCTGGCGCTGGCTGTCGGCAGCAAGGGTTATCACGACCGGGTCTTCGCCGACGGTCCCTATCCCGTGTGACAGCATGCCCGGGCCAGCGTGTATGCGGGGTGCCCAAAGCGCACAGGATATGGTATCAAGCGGCAGTTTCACCTCATATATCAAAACGATACGAAGCAGGCGTCTCCATGGCCGGTCATAGCCAATTCAAGAACATCATGCACCGTAAGGGCGCGCAGGACGCCAAGCGGTCGAAGATCTTCAACAAGCTGGCGCGCGAAATCACCGTCGCGGCGAAGTCGGGTCTGCCCGACCCGGCCATGAACCCGCGCCTGCGCGCCGCTATCCAGGCCGGCCGCGCCCAGAACCTGCCCAAGGACCGTATCGACCGGGCCATCAAGATGGGCATTCCCGGCAGCGCCGACGATACCAATTATGACGAAGTGCGGTACGAGGGCTATGGCCCCGGCGGCGTGGCGCTGATCGTCGAGGCGTTGACCGACAACCGTAATCGCACGGCATCCGAAGTGCGTTCCGCCTTCACCAAGCATGGCGGCTCGCTGGGGGAGACGAACTCCGTCTCCTTCATGTTCAACCGCATCGGTCAGGTCACCTATCCGGCCAGCGTGGCGTCGGCGGATGACATGCTGGAAGCCGCCATCGAGGCGGGGGCCGAGGATGTGCAGTCCGACGAACATGGCCATTCCATCATCACCGGCACCGATACGCTGGGCGAGGTGCGCGACGCGCTGGAAGCCCGGTTCGGTGCACCGGAAAGTGCCAAGTTGACCTGGACGCCGCTCAACCTGCTGCCCGTTACGGCGGAGGACACGGCCCAGACGCTGCTAAAGCTGCTGGACGTGCTGGAAGACAATGACGATGTCCAGACGGTGCTGGGCAATTTCGACATTCCGGCCGATCTGCTGGAAAAGCTGGGCTGATCGACGGGGCAGGGGGCCGGTTTCTTGGCCCCCGCCACGCCCTTGCGTATGGGCCTGGTTTTTTGGGAATGGTGAAGCCATGGTGGGACAGGCACCCGTGCGCATCCTGGGGCTGGACCCCGGGCTTCGCCATCTGGGCTGGGGCGTCATCGACGCCGCCGGCAACCGGCTGAGCCATGTGGCTGACGGCACGATCAATACCGACAGCGGCGACGATCTGGCCAAGCGGCTGCTGGAACTGCATGAAGGCATCGCCGCCGTTATCGAAGAGTGGCAGCCGGACGAGGTGGCGGTGGAAGAGACGCTGTCCAACGTCAACCCATCCTCCACCCTGAAACTGGGCATGGCGCGCGGCATCGCCCTGTTCAGCGCCGCCAAGGCGGGGCTGCCGGTGGAACAATATCTGCCGATGCTGGTGAAGAAGTCTGTGGTCGGCACGGGTCATGCCGACAAGAAACAGGTGCAGCACATGGTGAAGATGCTGCTGCCCGGCTTCCAGCGCTCCACCGCTGACGCCGCCGACGCGCTTGCCGTTGCCATCTGCCACGCCCACCACGCACAGACACGGCGCAAGGTGGACAACGCCATTCTAGGGATCAAACGGTAACAAGTTGCCGTTTTGTTCATATGGTGTAGAATTCTTCCCCAGCAGGAAGAAAGGCCCTCCCATGGCGCTCAACATCAAATCCCCGGAGGCGGAAAAGGACGTCCGCCGCTTGGCCGAACTGACGGGTGAAAGCCTGACGGAGGCCATGCACAAGGCCGTGCGCGAGCGGCTGGAGCGTGTCGGCCAGCGATCGCATGAGATGGATGAGGCGCGTTGGGCGAGGGTGGAGGCGATTGTCGCCCGCGCTCAGGCCATCCCGCAGACCCATGATCTGACCGAGGATGAAATCCTTGGCTATGACGTTATGGAAGGACTGCGCGATGATGACGCGGATCGCCATTGATACGTCTTCTATCTACGCGATCCTGTGTGGGGAAGTGGATGCCGCCTTCCATCTGCGGGCCATCCGTCGGGCGCGTGGGGTAATGATGTCGGCCTTGTCGGCTTTCGAATGTCGCACCGTCCTGCTGCGCCGGTTCAGCATGTCCAAGGTTTGGGAGTTTGATGCCTTCCTGGAAGAGACAGGAACGCATCTCTTACCGTTCGATGATGATCAGGCGGGTATCGCTTTCACTGCCTATGGCCGTTTCGGTCGCGGTTCGGGCCATAAGGCACAACTGAACTATGGTGACTGCGCCTCCTACGCTTTATCCCGTTCGGCAGGTGCCCCCCTGCTGTTCAAGGGCCAGGATTTCATCCATACCGACATCGTCGCGGCCCTGCCTTTGCTGGTGCCCGAGGCGGGAGTGAGCCAATGATCGCGAAATTGTCCGGGCTGCTGGACAGCACGGGACTGGACTGGGCCATTATCGACGTTGCCGGCGTGGGATATCTGATCTCCGCCTCCACCCGCACCCTGCGCCGGTTGGGCAGCACGGGCAATGCCGTCTCCGTGCATACGGAGATGTGGGTGTCGGAGGACAAGATGGCGCTCTACGGCTTTGCCGACATCACCGAGCGCGACTGGTTCCGCCTGTTGACCACGGTACAGGGAGTGGGGGCGCGCGTAGCGCTCAACATCCTGTCGGTCCTAGCGCCCGACCGTCTGACCTCTGCCATCGCCGCCCAGGACAAGACGACCCTGTGTGAGGCCGATGGCGTCGGGCCGAAGCTAGCCGCCCGAATTTTGAACGAATTGAAGGATAAGGTGGCCACGCTCGCCACCACGCCCGTGGCGGCGGGCCAAACCCATGCGGCGGCACAGCCCGCCGTCAGTTCTTCTGTCGGGGATGCGGTGTCGGCTCTGGTCAATCTCGGATATAAGCGGATCGAGGCGTTCACGGCCGTGAACAAGGCCGCCCAGACCCTGGGCGCCGATGCCGATGTCTCCGCCCTGATCCGCGCCGGCCTGAAGGAACTGAGCCAGTGAGCCGCGCGCCCAAGCCCAAGCCGGAGGCGCCGCGTCCCGAGCGCATGGTGGAACAGGACCGCATCGGCGGCGATGGTGCCGAAGGCTCCATCCGGCCCTTGTCCCTGGCCGAATTCACCGGCCAGAAACAGGTCCGCGAAAACCTGGCCCTGTTCATCCAGGCGGCCCGGTCGCGCGGGGAGGCGCTGGATCACGTTCTGCTGTTCGGCCCGCCGGGTTTGGGCAAGACCACCCTGGCCCAGATCGTAGCCAAGGAACTGAATGTCGGTTTCCGCGCCACCTCCGGCCCGGTCATCGCGCGGGCGGGGGATCTGGCGGCGCTGCTGACCAATCTCCAGCCCCATGACGTGCTGTTCATCGATGAGATCCACCGCCTGTCCCCGGCGGTGGAGGAAATCCTCTACCCCGCGATGGAGGATTTCCAGTTGGACCTGATCATCGGCGAGGGGCCGGCGGCGCGCAGCGTGCGTATCGACCTGCCGCCCTTCACCCTGGTCGGCGCCACCACCCGGTCCGGCCTGATCACCCGGCCCTTGCGGGAACGGTTCGGCATTCCCTTGCGCATGCAGTTCTACGAACCGGAGGAACTGCAGCTGATCGTCAGCCGTGGGGCCCGTATCCTGGGTGTCGACATGACGGATGAGGGGGCACTGGAAGTCGCCCGCCGGTCGCGCGGCACGCCACGCGTCGCCGGCCGCCTGCTGCGCCGCGTGCGCGACATTTGCGGGGTGCAGGGGACCCTGGTGGTGGATGCCAAGGCCGCCGATCTGGCGCTGACGCGGCTGGAGGTGGATCGGTTGGGCTTCGATGCCATGGACCGCCGCTATCTCGCTTGCATCGCCGACCATTATGGCGGCGGGCCGGTGGGGGTGGAGACGCTGGGGGCCGCCCTGGGCGAACAGCGCGACGTGCTGGAAGAAACCATCGAGCCCTACCTGATTCAACAAGGATTGTTGCAGCGCACACCGCGCGGGCGCATGTTGACCGATACGGGCTACCGCTATCTGGGCCTGCCCGTGCCGGCCACGCCGGCGCGTCAATTGGACCTGCTGGGTGGTGTGCCGACGGTGGGAAAGGGGAGTGCGCCCGTGGGCGATCTGTTCGACGGGGATGACGATGCCTGACGCCGCCATGCCAGGTGGGGGCGCACCGTCTTCCGGCTGGTGGGAGCGGACATCCCACGTCTTTCCGACCCGCGTCTATTACGAGGACACGGACGCCGGCGGCATCGTCTATCACGCCAATTACCTGCGGTTCGCGGAGCGGGCGCGCAACGAGATGCTGCGCCTGGCCGGGTTCCCGCATGCCGCCATGGTGGCGGCGACCGGCATGGCGCTGACCGTGCGCCGGTGCGACATCGATTTTCGGCAACCCGCCCGTCTTGACGACGCGCTTGTGGTCGTCACGCGGATTGTCGATATCGGCGCCGCAACATTGGATATCGAACAGGATGTGTGCCGCGTGTCCGGGCTTGCCTGGGGCGGGGTGGCGGCCTCCACGGGGCCGCAGCCGCTGGTCCGCATGGGCTTGCGCCTGGCATGCATCAACGTACAGGGGCGGCCGGTCCGCCTGCCGGCCGCGTTGCGGGCGGTTCTGCTTACTGGTTTGCCGCCCGCCGACCGCGCTGCTGTTGGCAATGGTCATGAATTATCTACGCAAGGTCAGGACTGAACCCGATGTTTCCCACCCTTCTGCAAGCAGCGTCCGCGCTGGGCGGCACCACCGCCCCGGCCCATGAACTGACGGCGCTGGGCCTGTTCCTGCAGGCCGATTTCGTCGTGAAGCTGGTGATGCTGGGCCTGCTGGCCGCGTCGGTCTGGACCTGGGCCATCATCTTCAACAAGGTGACCAAGCTGCGCCGCCTGAAGGCGGCGGCTGCCGATTTCGAGGAACAATTCTGGTCGGGCGGTTCGCTGGACCAGCTCTATGACAAGGTCGGGCCCACCCCGGCCGACCCGTTCTCCGCCGTCTTTGCCGCCGGTATGCGCGAATGGCGCCATGCCAACGAGCGCGGCCTGTCATCGTCGGGCGCCATGCGCGCCAACCTGTCGCAGCGCATGGAACGCGTGATGTCGGTGACGGTGGGGCGCGAGATGGCGGAAACCGAACGCTACATGACGGTGCTGGCCTCGGTCGGTTCGGCCGGTCCCTTCGTCGGCCTGTTCGGCACGGTCTGGGGCATCATGGGCGCCTTCACCAACATCGCGGCCCAGCAGAACACCTCGCTGGCCGTCGTGGCGCCCGGCATCGCCGAAGCCCTGTTCGCCACCGCCATCGGTCTGGTCGCCGCCATCCCGGCCGTGCTGGCCTATAATTATTTCTCGTCGGAGATCGGGCGGTTCGGCGACCGGCTCGACTCATTTGTGACAGAATTCTCCGCGATTCTGCAGCGTCATCTGGAAGAGCGGGGCTGACATGGGGGCGAGCCTTCCCGGCAAGCATTCCGGTCGCGGGCGACGGCGTGGCCGCCGCGCCGCGATGTCGGACATCAATGTGACGCCCTTCGTCGACGTCATGCTGGTGCTGCTGATCGTATTCATGGTGGCGGCCCCGCTGCTGACCGCCGGCATTCCCGTCAACCTGCCCAAGGGGGCGGCGCAGGCCCTGAAGTCGGAGGAGGACCCGCTCTGGGTTACCGTCACGGCCCAGGGCCGCATCTCCTTCAAGGACAAGAAGGTCTTCGACAACGAGATGTTCGATCTGGCCGAACTGGGCCCCCGCTTGGCCGTGGTTGCCGAACAGACACCCGACCGCAAGGTGCTGGTCCGTGGCGACCGTGAGGCCACCTATGCCAGCATCGTCGATGTGCTGAGCGAGGCGCGCCGTGCCGGCCTGTCGGAGGCCAAGCTGATCATCGAATCCGACGGCCGCGGAAAGTAGGGGCGGAAGCCAACGCACCATGCGCAGCACCCTGATCCTTTCCGGCATCCTCCATCTGGCGCTCCTGATCCTGGCGCTGATCGGCCTTCCGCACCTGATCAAGGAGCGGGAGGTCATTCAGCTGCAGGAGGTTCCGGTCGAGGTGGTCGAGGTTGGGCCGATGACCATCGCCAAGCTGGCCGAGCCCAATCCCAAGCCGCTGCCCCCGCCGCCCAAGCCAACCCCGCCGAAGCCGGAACCCCCGCCCCCGCCGCAGCAGGCCAAGGAGGCGCCGCCACCGCCGCCCGAGGTGAAGGTGCCCGAGCCGCCCAAGCAGGTTGCCGAAAAGCCGCCTGAGCCGGAGCCGCCGAAACCCGATCCCAAGCCGGAACCGGAACCGAAGAAGGAAGAGCCCAAGCCGGAACCTCCCAAGAAGGAGGAACCCAAGCCCAAGCCGCCGGAGCCGAAGAAGGAAGAGCCCAAGCCGAAGCCGCCCAAGGAGGAGCCAAAGCCCAAGCCGCCCGAAAAGACGCTCGACAGCGTGCTGAAGAACGTCGCCAAGCTGAAGACGGACTCGCCGCCCGCCAAGAACCCGCCGAAGGAAACCGCGTCGGAGCCGCCGCAGCCGGTGGCCGCGAAGACGGGCGAGCGGTTGAGCATCAGCGAGGAGGACGCGCTGCGCCGTCAGATTCGCGATTGCTGGAACGCACCGGTGGGTGCCAAGGGCGTGGAAAGCATGCAGGCGGAAATCCGGGTCTTGTTCGATACCAACTTGCGCGTCACAAATGTGCAGTACGTGTCCGGTACGGGTAATCCCAACACCGATCCGCATTTTCGGGCTTTCGTGGAATCCGCCTTACGGGCGCCGCTTTTGCCCGGCTGTAATACGTTGAACATCCCGCGCGACAAATATGCGGATAAAGGCTCAATCCTGATGAAGTTCAGCCTGAAGGACATGTTCTGATGCAAGCCAACGCTCTTTTCTCCACGGGCGGCTGGCGGGTTGTTGGCCGCTTCCTCGCCCTGGTGGTGGCGGTCATGGCGGTCGGTTTCACCGCACCCGCCCGCGCCGAACTTGAGATTAACATCACGGAAGCCAATCCGACGCCGATTCCCATCGCCATCACCAATTTCGCCGGCGATAATCCCAATGCACAGCAGATCGGGAACAATATCGCCGCCGTGATATCGGCGAACCTGGAGCGCTCGGGCCTGTTCCGTCCGCTGGAGCCGGCCAAGTTCGTGCAGACGCCTGACAGCCTGAAGACCGGCGTGCGCTTCGCCGACTGGCGCTTGATCCAGGCCCAGGGCTTGGTGACGGGGACCGTGACCCAGTCGCCCGACGGCCGCACCCGTATCGAGTTCCGCTTGTTCGACGTGACGGCGGGCCAGCAGGTGACGGGTCTGGCCTATACCGTACAGGCCGATGGCTGGCGGCGAGTCGCCCACATCATCTCCGACGCCATCTATAAGCGCGTGACCGGTGAGGAAGGCTACTTCGATACCCGCATCGTCTATATCGCCGAGTCCGGCCCTGCGTTGCAGCGCGTCAAGCAACTCGCGATCATGGATCAGGATGGCCAGAACCATCGTTTCCTGACCGACGGCCGTGTCCTGGTGCTGACCCCGCGTTTCTCGCCCAGCACCCAGGAAATCACATATCTGAGCTACTTCAACAACAAGCCTCGGGTGTATCTGTTCAATATCGACACGGGCCGCCAGGAAGTGCTGGGCGATTTCCCCGGCATGACTTTCGCCCCGCGCTTCTCCCCCGATGGTAATAAGGTGATCATGTCGCTGGCCACGTCCGGCAACAGTGATATCTATGCGCTGGACCTGCGCACGCGCCGCCAGACACAGTTGACCAACCATCCCGGCATCGACACTTCGCCCTCTTACTCGCCCGACGGTAATAAAGTCGTGTTCGAGAGCGACCGTGGCGGTACACAGCAGCTGTACACGATGAATGCCGATGGCAGCGACGTGAAGCGGATTACTTTCGGGCAAGGCCGTTATGGTACGCCCGTCTGGTCCCCGCGCGGCGATCTCATCGCCTTCACCCGTCTGGCCGGTGACAAGTTCTACATCGGTGTCATTCGGCCGGATGGCTCAGGCGAGCGACTTTTGACCGAGGCCTTCCACGTCGAAGGGCCTA
This sequence comes from Niveispirillum sp. GW835-FHT14G11, assembly GCF_058793615.1. Taxonomy (NCBI): domain Bacteria; kingdom Pseudomonadati; phylum Pseudomonadota; class Alphaproteobacteria; order Rhodospirillales; family Azospirillaceae; genus Niveispirillum; species Niveispirillum sp. GW835-FHT14G11. The sequence goes on along the minus strand of NZ_JBXAFZ010000003.1, from coordinate 221,942 downwards.
CCTGGGCCCCAAATGGACGAGTGCTAATGTTCTTTAAGGAACGGCCTTCTGGACAGGGGGGCAAACAGCGCCAAGCCAAGCTATACTCAATCGACTTGACAGGGTTTAATGAACGGCAGGTCTTGACGCCCACCGATGCTTCTGACCCTGCATGGTCGCCCTTGATTCCGTGAGTGCGTCACACTAGTTTCGCAACGCAAGAACAGTGCTCAAATCCGCTGGTCCTCAAAGATCGCGTTCATGCGGCGGCTGGCTGTGGTTCGCACTGTTCCGTGGGGCAAAACGCAATTCCTAACCTGAACTCGAGTTCCACCTAGGGGGTCTCTCAAATGCGCTTCAAGATGCTCAGCCTCGTCGCGGTCGCCCTGCTGGCCACCGCCTGCTCCAGCAAGCCGGAACAGGCCGCGACCGCCACCACCGGCGGCACCACCGCCGCTCAGCCGGCCATGCCGGCCAAGCCCTCGGGCCCGGTTCCGGGCTCCGCCGAAGACTTCATCGTCAATGTCGGCGACCGCGTCTTCTTCGGCTTCGACAAGTTCGACCTGACCCCGGAAGCGACTGCTACCCTGGATCGTCAGGCCGCTTGGCTGAAGACCTACAAGTCCGTGACCATCACCATTGAAGGTCATGCTGACGAGCGCGGCACCCGTGAGTACAACCTGGCCCTGGGCGATCGCCGCGCCACGTCGGTCAAGAACTACCTGACCGCCCTGGGCGTCGAAGCCGCCCGCGTTCAGACCATCTCCTACGGCAAGGAGCGTCCGCAGGTCGTTGGTTCCAACGAAGCCGCCTGGACGCAGAACCGCCGTGGCGTGACCGTGATCAACTGATCACCGTCATCCGACAGGTTCGGGCGACAGCCTGAAGGAAGCGCCGTCCGGGAAACCGGGCGGCGTTTTCGTTTTCGTGGAGTCTCGTCAAGCCTCACCGAATGAATCTCCCAGGCCGGCGACTGCCGGCCCGCGCCCGCGTGGGCGCGCAAGCCCAGCCGCCGGATGGCGGTGCCCGGCGCCTGAGGGCGCCAAACACAAGCCGCCATAATCATGCCTTACCGCCTGTGGACACTTTCCCGGTCCCTGCCGACGCGGTAGGGTCGCGCCATCGCAATCCCCGCCAGACATTGGTCCCCGATGATCCGCCCCCTGCGTTCCGTCAGTCTCCGTTCCCGCCGTCTGTCCGTTGCCGCCGTTGCATTGGCGGTGGCCATCGCCACCATGCCGGCATCCGGCCAGTCTGACACGCGCGAGATAGCCAACCGGCTGCAACGGCTGGAGAACGAGCTGCAGACCTTGAGCCGCGAGGTCTATCGCGGCGGCGGCCGGCCTGCCGGAACGGCACCGGCGCCCGCCATGGGCGGCAATGTCGCGGCCGATTTCGAGGTGCGCCTGCAGCGCCTGGAGTCGGAGATGCAGACCCTGACCGGCCGCTATGAGGAATCCACCTTCCAGGTGGCGCAGCTGCGCGAACAGCTGGCCAAGATGCAGCAGGATCTGGAGTTCCGCCTGAGCCGGCTGGAGCAGGGCCAGGGCGGTGGCCTGTCGGCCGCCCCCGCTGCCGGTGGGAGTGACGCAGCGTCCCCCGGCAATGGCGCCCCGCCGCCGGTGTCGCCCTCCGCCAGCGTTCCTCCCCCGCCGGCCGACCTGCCCAGCGGATCGGCGCAGGAACAGTATGACAGCGCCTTCAACCTGCTGCGCCAGGCGGAGTATGACAAGGCCGAGACCGCCTTCAGCCGGTTCATCAGTGCCAACAGCGCCAGCCCGCTGGCCAGCAACGCCCAGTACTGGCTGGGTGAGACCTTTTATGTGCGTGGCAAGTACAAGGAAGCGGCGGTGGCCTTTGCCGAGGGGTACCAGAAATACCCCAAGAGCCAGAAGGCGCCCGACGCGCTGCTGAAGCTGTCATTGTCGCTGTCGGCCATGAAGTCGACCGAGGATGCGTGCGCGGCGTTGGGCGAGCTTTCCAGACGCTACAAGGACACCGCCCCGCAAACCATCCTGCGCCGGGCCGACGCGGAAAAGAACCGCCTGAAATGCAAGTGAGCGGGCCCATCGGGCCGGTCGGGTTCGATCGGCTGATGCAGGCCCTGGGTCCGTTCGAGTCGGCCCCGCATATCGCCGTCGGTGTTTCCGGCGGTGCCGACAGCATGGCGCTCGTCCTGCTCTTGCATCGCTGGCTGGCCGGCTGCGGCGGTCATCTGCTGGCATTGACCGTCGATCACGGACTGCGCCCCGACAGCGATGCGGAGGCGAGGCGGGTTGCGGCATGGATGGCCGCGCGGGGGATCGACCATCGCATCCTGTATTGGCAGGGGGCGAAGCCCGTCACGGGTATTCAGGCCGGCGCGCGCCATGCCCGCCTGCGCCTGCTGGCCGACGCGGCGGCCGATGCCGGCATCCTGCATCTGGCCCTGGCCCACCATGCCGACGATCAGGCGGAAACCCACCGGCTGCGGGCCGACCGGTCCAGCGGGCGCCAGGGCTTGGCCGGCATGCCCGCCATCCGGGAGATGGAACGGCTGCGGCTGATCCGGCCGCTGCTGCCCGTGGGCAAGGACCGGCTGGTCGCCACCTGTCAGGCCATGGGGCAGGAATGGGTGGAGGACCCGTCGAACAGCAATCCCGCCTTCGCCCGTGCCCGGCTGCGCCTGTCGGAGTCGGTGGGAGAGGGGGAGATGACGGGGGCACTGGCGGCGGCGCGCGACCGTGCCCGCGACGATGACGAAGCGGCCTCCCTGCTGGCCGCCCATGCGCGGTTCCAGCCGGCGGGCTGGGTGATCCTGGACCATGCCCTGGTCGATCATCCACCGGCCCTGGGCCAGCGATTGGTCGCAACCCTGCTGCGCGCCGTGGGCGGGGCGACCTATCCGCCGTCGCCCGCTGCCGTGGCCCATCTGGTCGCGGGTCTGGTGGCGCAGCCTGGGCAGGGGCGGACCTTGGCCGGCTGTCGCTTCACGCCGATTGCCGGCGGCTGGCGGCTGATGCGGGAGGCGCGCAACCTGCAAGGGCCGGTCCGGTTTGGCGGCGGCGGGCCACCGGTCACATGGGACGGCCGATTTCGCCTGTGGGCTGAACGGGTTGGCGACTATATCGTCCGCGCGCTGGACGAGGATCTGTGGCGTCGCGCCCTGGCCGACCGGCCGGCGCTGGGGCGCCTGGACCTGCCGGCGGCGCTGCGCTGGACACTGCCGGCGGTGCTGTCCGGGGATCGGCTGATTGCCATATCCCATATGGACTATCGGGTCGTCCCCCTGGCCGATCCCGGTCTCCATATAGTGCCATTGGTATCGGTTCCGGCAGTTCCCGCGCGGTTCGCTGTTGTCACCGCCGCAGATGACATTATCTAATGGAAGGAGTTCCCCCGGCCAGTCCTGGGGGTGCGGTCGATGAAAGGTCAGGGCTGTGAATAATTTCGGTAAGAATCTGGCGCTGTGGCTGGTGATCGGGGTGCTGTTGATCGCCCTGTTCAACCTGTTCCAGACCTCCTCCACCCGCTCGTCCCAGTCCGGCATGGCCTATAGCGACCTGCTGTCGGAAGTGTCGCGCGGGTCGGTGTCGGCCGTGACCATCAAGGGCGACCAGATTTCCGGCACCACCAATGACGGCCGTCCCTTCACCGTGACGGTGCCCCCGGGTGCCAATGTGGCCGACCGCCTGGTCGACAAGAATGTCCGTGTGTCGGTGGTGGCCGAGGATAACAGCCCGACGCTGTTCTCCATCCTGCTGTCCTGGTTCCCGATGCTGCTGCTGATCGGCGTCTGGATTTTCTTCATGCGTCAGATGCAGGGTGGCGGCGGCAAGGCAATGGGCTTCGGCAAGTCGCGTGCCCGGCTGCTGACCGAAAAGGTCGGGCGCGTCACCTTCGACGATGTCGCCGGCATCGATGAGGCCAAGCAGGAGCTGGAGGAGGTCGTTGACTTCCTGAAGGACCCGCAGAAGTTCCAGCGCCTGGGCGGCAAGATCCCCAAGGGCGTGCTGCTGGTCGGCCCGCCGGGTACGGGTAAGACCCTGACGGCCCGCGCCGTGGCCGGTGAGGCGAACGTTCCCTTCTTCACCATCTCCGGCTCCGATTTCGTGGAGATGTTCGTGGGCGTCGGTGCGTCCCGTGTCCGCGACATGTTCGAGCAGGGCAAGAAGAACGCGCCCTGCATCATCTTCATCGACGAGATCGACGCCGTCGGCCGCCATCGCGGCGCCGGCCTGGGTGGGGGCAATGACGAGCGCGAGCAGACCCTGAACCAGCTGCTGGTGGAGATGGATGGGTTTGAGGCGAATGAGGGGGTGATCCTGATCGCCGCCACCAACCGTCCCGATGTGCTGGACCCGGCCCTGCTGCGTCCCGGCCGCTTTGACCGTCAGGTCGTGGTGCCCAATCCCGACGTGCTGGGCCGCGAGAAGATCGTGAAGGTCCATATGCGCAAGGTGCCGCTGGCGCCCGATGTGGACCCTAAGATCATCGCCCGTGGCACGCCCGGCTTCTCCGGTGCCGATCTGGCCAATCTGGTGAACGAGGCGGCCCTGCTGGCGGCCCGTGCCGGCAAGCGTGTCGTTGGCATGGCTGATTTCGAATCCGCCAAGGACAAGGTCATGATGGGCGCGGAACGCCGCTCCATGGTGATGTCGGAGCGGGAGAAGAAGCTGACCGCCTATCACGAGGCTGGCCACGCGCTGGTGTCGCTGCTGGTGCCGGAATATGACCCGCTGCACAAGGTCACCATCATCCCGCGCGGCCGCGCGCTGGGCGTGACGATGAACCTGCCGGAACGCGACCGCACCAACTACACCAAGCGGGAGATGGAATCCCGTCTGGCCGTGCTGTTCGGTGGTCGCGTGGCCGAGGAGATCATCTTCGGCGGCGAGAACGTGACCACCGGTGCCGCCAGCGACATCCAGCAGGCCACCCGCTGGGCCCGCGCCATGGTCGCCGAGTATGGCATGTCCGACAAGCTGGGCCGCGTGCGCTACAATGCCAATGAGCAGGAGGTGTTCCTGGGTCATTCGGTGTCGCAGCAGCAGAATGTGTCGGAAGCAACCGCCCAGATCATCGACGAGGAAATCCGTCGCCTGATCGAGGAGGGTGAGGCCCAGGCACACCGGCTGCTGACCGAGCATCTGGACGATCTGCACAAGGTGTCGGAAGCGCTGCTGGAGTTCGAGACGCTGTCGGGCGAGGAGGTGAAGGCCCTGATGCGTGGCGAACAGGTGGTCCGCACCGATCCGCCGGCCCCGCGCCCCCAGGCGCCGGAGCCGCCCAAGTCCACAGGCCGCCGCGCGTCGGTCCCCACCTCTGGCAAGGACGGCATCGAACCGGAGCCGCAGCCGGGTGTGTGAAACGGTTTGAGTTGAGGTAGCAGACCCCCGGCATGCCAAGTGCCGGGGGTTTGTTGTTTGTGCATCGTTTCTTAAATGTCTCGCTTCTTTCTCCTTTCACGTCATCCCGGCTTTCGCCGGGATGACGTGAAAGGAGAGCATTTTTTCGAGGCCTCATGCCCCGCCCCCTCGCCATCCTTTCCGGCCCCGCCGCCCGGGTCGCTGTTGCTGCTGGCCATGCAAGCCCCCTGGCTGGTGGCCCCCTGGCCTTCGCGCTGGCTGAAACCGCGGACGGTATCATACCGGCCATGGCGTTGCCGCCCGATCACCCGCTGATCACCCCGCGCGCGCTCTGGGCTGGATTCGACCTCGCCCGGCCGGTGATCATGGGCATCGTCAATGTCACGCCCGACAGCTTCTCCGACGGGGGCGACCATGGCCAGACCGACGCTGCCATCGCCCATGGAAGCCGCCTGCTGGATGAGGGTGCGGACATCCTGGATATCGGTGGCGAGTCGACCCGGCCGGGTGCCGCCCCCGTGCCGGTGGATGTCGAGATCGCCCGCACGGTACCCGTCATCCGGGCGCTGGCGGCCGAGGGTGCCATCATCTCCATCGACACGCGCCATGCGGCCGTGATGAAGGCGGCGGCCGAAGCGGGTGCCAGGATCATCAACGATGTCACCGCCCTGACCGGTGACCCTGACAGCCTGTCCGTGGCCGCATCCACCGGCCTGCCCATAGTGCTGATGCATATTCAGGGTGAGCCGCAGACCATGCAGGATGCGCCGCATTACGATGATGTCGGGCGTGAGGTGCTGGACTGGCTGTCGGCCCGCATTGACGCGGCCATGGCCGCGGGCATCGCGCGGGACAGGATCGCCATCGATCCCGGCATCGGATTCGGCAAGGACCTGTCCCACAATGTCGATCTGCTGGCCCGCACCGGCCTGCTGCATAATCTGCGCTGTCCGCTGCTGATCGGGGTCAGCCGCAAGCGCTTCATCGCTGGCCTGTCGAAGGGGGAGGCGCCCAAGGACCGGGTCGCCGGGTCCATCGCCGCCGCCCTGCACACGCTAGGGCAGGGGGCCCATATCCTGCGCGTGCATGACGTGGCCGCGACGGTGCAGGCGGTCGCTGTGTGGCAGGCGCTGCAATCGGCGTGATATAGGGTGGATTACGATCAAGGCCCCGGTCGGGCCCTCTCCAGGACGAGAAGACATGTCGCGTAAATTGTTCGGTACAGATGGCATCCGCGGCACCGCCAATACCGAGCCGATGACGGCGGAAACGGCGCTGAAGGCTGCCATGGCGGCGGCGCTGCATTTCCGGCGCGGTGACCATCGCCACACGGTGGTGATCGCCAAGGATACCCGCCTCTCAGGTTACATGCTGGAACCGGCGCTGACGGCGGGTTTTGTGTCCATGGGCATGGATGTGATCCTGGTCGGGCCGCTGCCCACGCCGGCGGTGGCCATGCTGACCCGGTCGATGCGCGCTGACCTGGGCGTGATGCTGTCGGCCAGCCATAACCCGTTCCAGGATAATGGCATCAAGCTGTTCGGTCCCGACGGCTACAAGCTGTCGGATGAGATCGAGGCGGAGATCGAGGCGCGCATGGCGCTGCCCTTCACACCCGATCTGGCAGCACCCCGTGACCTGGGCAGGGCGCAGCGCATGGAGGATGCGTCCGGCCGCTATATCGAGGTGGTGAAGAGCAGCTTCCCGCGCGCCTTGCGCCTGGACGGGATGAAGATCGTCGTCGATTGCGCCCATGGTGCCGCCTATAAGGTGGCGCCGCGCGTGCTGTATGAGCTGGGGGCGGAGGTGGTAACCCTGTTCAACCAGCCCAATGGCTTCAACATCAATGACAAGTGCGGTGCCACGTCGGTGGGCGCCATGCGCGCGGCCGTGGTGGAGCACAAGGCCGACCTGGGCATCGCGCTGGACGGCGACGCCGACCGCCTGATCCTGGCCGACGAGACGGGCAGCCAGATCGACGGCGACCAGATCATGGCCCTGATCGGCCAGAGCTGGGCGGAAAGCGGCCGGCTGCGCGGCGGCGGGGTGGTGGCCACCGTCATGTCCAATATGGGCATGGAACTGCACCTGAAGAAGCTGGGCCTGACGCTGGCCCGCACGGCTGTGGGCGACCGCTATGTCGTGGAGCATATGCGCGAGCATGGGTTCAACGTGGGCGGTGAACAGTCCGGCCATGTCGTGCTGTCCGACTTCGCCACCACGGGCGATGGCTTGCTGGCGGCGTTGCAGGTGCTGGCCTGCATCCGCCAGTCCGGCCGGCCGGCATCCGACGTGCTGCGTGTGTTCCAGCCACTGCCCCAGCTGTTGAAGAATGTCCGCTACGACGCCTCCACCGGCATCCGCCCGCTGGACGCCGACAGTGTGCAGGCGGCGATCCGGGCAGGGGAGGAGAAGCTGGCCGGCGTGGGCCGCGTCCTGATCCGCAAGTCGGGCACCGAACCGCTGATCCGCGTCATGGCGGAGGGGGAGGACGACGATCTGGTGACAAGCGTCGTGGACGATATCTGCGACGCCGTGCGCAGCGTGACCCAGGCTGTGGCCGCAGAATAAGGGAGACCTTCCGATGAAGGGACGTGTCCTCATCATCGCCGGGTCCGATTCGGGCGGCGGGGCCGGCATCCAGGCCGACATCAAGGCGGTCACGGCGCTGAACGGCTATGCCATGACCGCCATCACGGCGCTGACGGCCCAGGATACGAACGGCGTCCATGGTGTGCTGCCGGTGCCCATCGATTTCGTGGCGCAGCAGATGCGGTTGGTGCTGGGCGATATCGGGGCCGACGCGGTGAAGATTGGCATGCTGGCCACGGCCGAGATCATCGATGCGGTGGCTGACACGCTGATCCAGGCCGCCCCCGGCGTCGCTGTCGTGGCCGACCCGGTGATGGTGGCCAAGGGCGGGCACCGGCTGCTGGATGAAAGTGCCACGGGTGCCCTGATCCGCCGTCTGCTGCCGCTGGCGGCCATCGTCACGCCCAATGTGCCGGAGGCGGAAGCCATGACCGGCATGGCCATCACCAGCGTGGACGATATGCGCCGCGCCGCCACCGCCATGCTGGAATATGGCGCCAAGGCGGTGCTGATGAAGGGCGGGCACATGGACGGGCCGGTGCTGACCGACCTGCTGGTCACACGCGATGGCGAACATGCCTTTACCGGTCAGCGGGTAGAGACGCGCCATACCCATGGTACGGGCTGCACCCTGTCATCGGCCATCGCCACCGGTCTGGCGCAAGGGCTGGACGTGGTGTCGGCCGTCGCCCGCGCCCGGCGCTATGTCGATATCGCCATCCGCACGGCCCCCGGCTTCGGCCGGGGCCATGGCCCCTTGAACCATGCCCATACCGTGGGGGACTTTGCATGAGCGGTTTCAGCTCTGACCTTCTGGCCGCTTACCAGCAGACCAGTTACGTGGCGCTGGACGGCAAGCGCACGGCCACGGCCCGCATCATGGCCGACGGCGCGGAGATCGATGCGCTGCTGGAGAAGCGGGGAGCGGCGGAGGTGGTGTTTGTCACCGCCTGGAATCCGAAGAGCAAGCGGGTGGGGGAGGCGGTCAATGTCGCCGCGCATGCCCGCCTGACCGACATCCTGGAGGATGAGGAGCTGGATTACATCCCGGCCGAACTGCGCCCGGCGACCAAGGACTGGCCGATGGAGAAGGGGGTGGCCATCTTCGATCTGGCACCCTTTGACGCGCTGCAACTGGCGGAGATGCTGGGCCAGTATGCCATCGTCTGGCAGGGGCAGGGACAGCCGGCGCAACTGCTGTTTACCCGCCTGGCGTTGGGGTGACGAACCCGTCCGCGCCCTATACGCAGCAGCAGATGCGCGACCGCGTGCTGTACCAGGATGAACGGGTGATCATCCTGGATAAGCCGCCGGGGCTGCTGGTCCATTCCGTGGGCGACGGGGATGCGGACCTGGAGCAGTATCTGCCCCTGATCCAGGGTGACCGGCCACACCCGCCGCGTCTGGCCCACCGGCTGGACCGCGACACGGCCGGCTGTCTGGTCCTGGCCCGTGATGGAGAGGCGGCGGCCCGGCTGGGCGCCATGTTCGTGGACGGCCGGGTGCGCAAGACATACTGGGCCGTCGTGCAGGGCGGGCCGAAGGCGGCGGAGGGGGTGATCGACCTGCCCCTGCACAAGGTCTGGGTGCCCGGCGGATCGAAGATGGTGCTGGATGCGGCGGGCAAGCCCGCCCTGACCCGCTGGAAGCGGCTGGGCGAAGCTGGGGGCCTGTCGCTGCTGGAACTGTACCCCCGCACCGGCCGCATGCACCAGCTGCGCGCCCATTGCGCCTATATGGGCATGCCGATCCTGGGCGATAAGATCTATGGGGCGGAGCGGCCGCCCCTGCTGCCGCTGCACCTGTTGGCCCGGTCGATCCGCTTTCCCAGCCTGGATGGCTCAGGGGCCGAAGTAACCGCAACCGCTCCCCCGCCGCCGCATATGGCGGCGACATTGGCGGGGGCGGGTTTGAGGCCGGATCAGTTATCGTAGTTGGGGATGTCCGGCATCTGCTCCACGGCGGGCTTGCCGTCGCGAATCCAGCCGTCCCGGCGCTGGCGGTAGAGGGAACGCATGGAGGCGTAATAGTCGAAGCTGTTGCGCTTCACATCGTCCAGCGCCTCGATATATTCCGCGCGCGTGTCCAGGGCCGACAGGCCGGCGCGGGTATAGTTGACCCAATCGCGGTCGGTGTTGGAGGCATAGTTCGATACCGGGTCGGCCAGGAACTCTCCCGCCGTGCCAGTGGCATCGCGCAGCGAGGACGGGCCCAGCAGCGGCAGCACCAGATATGGTCCCTCCGGAATGCCCCAGACGGCCAGCGTCTGGTCCAGGCTTTCATACTCGTAGGGGATGCCGTTATCGCCCGCCACGTCGATCAGGCCGACAATGCCCACCGTGCTGTTGATCAGGAAGCGCTTCAGCACATTGCCCGCCCCGTCCCAATCGCCCTGCAGCAACTGGTTGGTCAGGTCCAGCGGCGAGCGCAGGTTGCGCAGCGCGTTGCGCACGCCCTTCTGCGCCGGGTTGGGCAGCACGGTGCGATAGACCTTGGCCGCCGGCCGGATCAGCACGACGTCCAGCCCCTCATTCACCCAGAAGATGGCACGATTCACCGGTTCCAGCGGATCGTTCACATCTTCGGTCTGGATCTGGGCTACCTGGTCGTCAGTGAAGGCGGTTTGATCCACATTCAGCGCCGGGGCGGGTGTCTCCTGTGCAGCGGCCGGCAGCGTTGCGATGGACAGGGCCAACAACGTCGCCATCGCCGTGCGGCGCAGCAAAGGGGCGGTGGACGGGCGGAACATGCGGGGCAGCCTCGGCAATCTGGACGAATAGGCGGGAACGGTCGGTGCGAACCTTGTTCATTTAGGCCGCAACGCGGTGCAACAAAGTGATCACAGTCACAGTTAACGACGCCATTGCCAACGTTGCATTTCGTCTATCCCCGTATGCATGGCCTATGCGGCCGGGATACATGCTGCTAAATGGGCGGACATACCCATTTCAGACAGCTCGATCCTTCGTGATAGCCAAGCCCCCCCGTTCCGCCATCACCGCCTGGTTCCGCGACGACCGTTTGCGCCGGCTGTTCGGCAATGCCGGCATCCTGCTGGGCGGCAAGACCGTCAACGCCATCGCCGGTTTGGCCGGTCTGGCCATCGCCGCGCGCGCGCTGGGCGTGGAACAGTTCGGCATCCTGGTGCTGATCCACACCTTCACCCAGGCCATCGGCGAGATCGCCAAGTTTCAGAGCTGGCAGGCGGTGCTGCGCTATGGCACCCCTGCGCTGAACGAGGGGCGGATCGGCGATTTCCAGCGCCTGCTGCGCTTCACGGCCTATCTGGACGGATGGAGTGCCATTGCCGGCACCTTCCTGTCAGTGGCGGTGGCCTGGGCACTGGGTCCTTCTTTCGACTGGCCGGCGGAATTGATGCCGGCGGCGCTGATCTATGTGACGTCGGTGCTGTTCATGGTGCAGGCCACGCCCACCGGCATCCTGCGCCTGATCGACCGGTTCGACATCTTGTCGGTGCAAAGCACGCTGGGGGCCATCATCCGTATGGTGGGGGGCGGCATTGCCTGGATCATGGGGGGCGGCATCGTCGCCTTCCTGGTGGCCTGGTACATCGCCACGGCCATCGCCGGCATCTATCTGATCGCCAAGGGCTGGTCGGAATTGCGCAAGCGCGGCCTGCTGGAGGGCTATCGCTGGCGGGGCGACGGCACACCCATGACCCATGGATTCGATGGGGTCTGGGGCTTCGTCTGGTCCACCAACCTCTCCTCCACCCTGGAACTGGCCTATACCCATATCGGCACGCTGGCCGTGGGCTGGATGCTGGGCCCGCGGGAGGCGGCTTTGTTCCGCATCGCCCGCCAGCTGGGGGAGGCGCTGGCCAAGCCGGCCAAGCTGCTGATCCCCGCCATCTATCCTGAACTGTCCCGCATGATCGAGGCGCGGCGCTTCGGGGAGATGCGGTCGCTGATCGAGCGCTCGGTTCTGCTGGCCGGTGCCGGCGCCCTGCTGGCCCTGGTCATCTGCTGGGGCATCGGGGAGATCGGCCTGCGCCTGATCGTGGGACCGGAATTCGTGCCTGCCTATCCGGTGATGATGTGGCTGGTGGCCGCCGCCGTGGTCGGCATCTGGTCCTTCCCGCTGGAGCCGGTGATGGTGTCGGCCGGCGAGGCGCACAAGGCGCTGGTGGTGCGGCTATGGACCACGGCCATCTATATTCCCGTGCTTCTGGCCTGCATCCACTGGTTCGGCTTGATCGGTGCCGGCTGGGCCCGCATGTTCTCCGCATTGCTGGTGCTGGTGGCGTTCGCGGTGCCGGTGGTGCGCTGGTTCCGCCACCGGCTGGCGGAGGAACGGGACAGGGCATGAGGGTCGGTTTCCTCTATAACAGCCAGAACCATCAGATCCTGCATTCCCTGCCCACGGCGCTGGAACTGTCGATCCTGCGCCCCGACTGGCAGGTGGAGGTGCTGGCCCCGTCCCAGGCCCATCTGGATTATATCGCACAGTTCATCGACCTTTATCCCGGCGCCCGCATCGCCATGCGCCTGCTGCGTCAGCCATTGGCCGTCGATGCTTTCCGCTATTTCCGCCCGCTGCCGGTGCCGCCCAAGGTCTGGTCGCTTTTGCACAACCGATCCTATCTGAACCGGTTCGACGCGTTGGTGACGACGGAGAAGACCAGCCTGTGGATGCGCCGCTTCGGGGTCACTCACCCCAAGCTGGTCAATACCGAGCACGGGGCAGGCGACCGGGACGTAACCTTCGACCCAAGGGTGGCCAGGTTCGATTTCAACCTGATCCCCAGTCCGAAGACGGTCCGCCGGCTGCTGGCGGAAGGATATCTGACGCCCGGCCGCTACGCGCTCGCCGCCTATGCCAAGTTCGATGCCGTGCAGCGGATGGCGGTGACCCGGCCGCCCCTGTTCGCCAATGGCCGCCCCACCGTGCTTTACAATCCGCATTTCGAGCCGGCGCTGTCATCCTGGCCCGCGCTGGGGATGAAGGTGTTGGAGGTGATGGCGGCGCAGGACCGCTTCAACCTGATCTTCGCCCCGCATATGCGCCTGTTCGAACCGGTGACGCTGGCCCGGCAGATGGGATTCGACCGGTTCCAGGGGCTGGAGCATCTGCGTATCGACCTGGGGTCCGATGCCAGTTGCGACATGACCTATACGCTGGGTGCTGATCTGTATCTCGGCGATGTCAGCAGTCAGGTCTATGAGTTCCTGCGGCGGCCGCGGCCCTGCGTATTCCTGAATGCGCATGACGTCGTCTGGTGCGACAATGCGAACTACCGGTTCTGGACATTGGGGCCGGTGCTGAGCGCGGCGGATGTGGCGACGCTTCCCGACCGGCTGGCCGACGCCATCGCCCGTCATGGGGAATGGCGCACGGCCCAGGAGACAGCGTTCGCCGCCAATTTCGACCTATCCATCCCTGACCCCGGCCGGCACAATGCGCAGCTGCTGGCGGACTGGCTTTCCAGGGTCAATTAACACCCGGCAGGGTAGCCCCGACATCCGTGCCGATTGCCCGAACGGCCCCGCTCTGGTATGAGGCCGGCTGGCACGCGCCTTCATCCACCGGGGGCGCGCGGCTGTCCGTTTGCGCGTTGAACAGCCTTCAAGCCTTGTTTTCAAGTCTCTCTGTCCGGAACAGTACGCCATGGTCAGCCCCACCCCTTCTAAGCATGCGCTTGCCTCCCGCCTGGCGGATTTCGCCACGGTGCCGGAAGCGATCGAATACGCATCCCGCGGGGAGACCGGCCTGAATTTCTATTCCGGCAAGGGCGAGCTGACCGAGGCGCTGCCCTATGCTCGGATGTATGAGCAGGGCATCGCGCTGGCCCGGCGCATGCTGGCCAAGGGGCTGGTCAAGGGTGACCGCGTCGCCATCATCGCGGAGAGCGACGGCGACTTCATGCGCGCCTTCACGGCCTGCCAGTTCGCGGGCCTGGTGCCGGCGCCGCTGCCGCTGCCGGCGGCGTTCGGTGGCAAGGACGCCTATATCGACCATATCCGCCGCATGATGCAGGGCGCGTCGGCATCGGCCGTCGTTTCCCCCGCGTCCCTGGCCGACTGGGTGGTGCTGGCCGCCGACGGGCTGGACCTGAAGGCCGTGGGCACGCTTGCCGTGTTCGATGATGTCGATGGCAGCGGTATCGAACTGCCGGCCGTGGGGCCGGACGATCTCTGCTACCTGCAATTCTCGTCGGGTTCCACGCGCTTCCCGCTGGGCGTGGCGGTGACGCAGAAGGCGCTGATGGCCAATGCCCATGCCATCACCCATCACGGACTGAAGATCACCGCGGCCGACCGCTGTGTTTCCTGGCTGCCGCTCTATCATGACATGGGGCTGGTCGGCTTCCTGCTGACCCCGCTGGTCTGCCAGGTCTCTATCGATTATCTGCCCACGCGCGAATTCGCCCGCCGGCCGCTGTTGTGGCTGAGCATCATCTCCCGCAATGGCGGCACGCTCTCCTACAGCCCCAGCTTCGGGTATGAGCTGGCGGCGCGCCGGGCAGAGACGGCATCGACCGACGGCATCGACCTTTCGACCTGGCGCGGGGCCGGCATCGGTGGCGACATGGTGCGTCCGCGTGTGCTGCGCAAGTTCGCCGAAACCTTCGCTGCGCGCGGCTTCAACGCTGGGGCCCTGGTGCCGTCCTATGGCATGGCCGAGGCTTCGCTGGCCCTGTCCTTCGCACCGCTGGGCGCGGGGCTGGTTACCGACCTTGTCGATCTGGACAAGCTGGAGAACGAGGCCATTGCCGCCCCACCGGGACCGGATACGGAGCGGGAGCGCGAGTTCGTGCTGAACGGCCCCGTGCTGCCCGGCCATGCGCTGGAAGTGCGCGATCCCAATGGCAAGATCCTGTCCGGCAAGCAGGTGGGCCGCATCTTCGCGCGCGGCCCCTCCCTGATGCGGGAATATTTCAACCGGCCGGAGGATACCGAGGCCGTTCTGTCGGCCGATGGTTGGCTGGATACCGGCGACCTGGGCTATATCTGCGACGGGCAGATCGTCATCACCGGCCGCGCCAAGGACCTGATCCTGGTCAATGGCCGCAATATCTGGCCGCAGGATCTGGAATGGTCGGCCGAACATGCGGTCGAGTCCCTGCGCTCGGGCGACGTGGTCTCCTTCTCCATCGATGGCGATGGCGGGGAGCAGGTCATCGTCCTGGTCCAGTGCCGCCCCACGCAGGAGGAGGCGCGCGCAGCACTTGCCGCCCAGGTGCAGGGCGTGCTGCGCGCCGCCCATGGGCTGGAGGTTAAGGTGGTGCTGGTGCCCACCCATTCGCTGCCCCAGACCTCGTCGGGCAAGCTGTCCCGAACCAAGGCCAAGCAGATGCTGCTGGCTGGCGAGTTCGGTGCCAACGCCACCCTGTCCGCCTGAGATGGCTATCGCCGCCATCACCGGTGGCACCGGCTTTCTGGGCCGCTATGTCGTCGCAGCACTGCATCGCGCCGGTTTTTCCGTGCGCATGCTGGTCCGCCAGGACCCGGTGCACCCGCTGCTGGCCGATCTGCGACCGGAACTGGTACCGGGCGACCTGCGCGATGACGCGGCGCTGGCAAGGCTGGTCACCGGTGCTGATGTCGTCATCCATGCCGCCGGCCTGATCAAGGCGCGTGATCGTGCCGGCTTCTACGCGGTGAATGAGGGCGGGTCGGCCGCCGTCGGGCGCGCGGTGGCGGCACATGCGCCCCAGGCCCGGTTGCTGGTCGTCTCCAGCCAGGCCGCGACCCAGCCGCATCTGTCGCACTATGCGGCGAGCAAGCGTGCGGGGGAGGTGGCGGCGATCAAAGCCTATGGCGGCGATGATTGGGTCGTCGTTCGCCCGCCCGCCATCTATGGCCCTTGGGACCGGGAAACCCTGTCTTTGTTCAAGGCGGCAAGCGGTCCCGTCGTGCCGGTCCTGGGCGGGCGCGACGCGCGGCTGGCCATGGTGCAGGTGGCCGACGCGGCCGATGCCATCGCCGCCCTGGCCGCCCCCGGCGGGCCCGGCGGACAGGAATATGCCCTGTGTGATGGTGTCGCAGGGGGGTATGACTGGACGACGATTCTGGATTGCGCCGCCGGGGCGGTTGGTCGACGGGCGATGCGCCTGCCTGTACCGACGCCGCTGCTGCGCGTCATCGGTCTGGGCGGCAG
Source organism: Niveispirillum sp. GW835-FHT14G11 (assembly GCF_058793615.1). Lineage (NCBI taxonomy): Bacteria > Pseudomonadati > Pseudomonadota > Alphaproteobacteria > Rhodospirillales > Azospirillaceae > Niveispirillum > Niveispirillum sp. GW835-FHT14G11. The sequence goes on along the minus strand of NZ_JBXAFZ010000003.1, from coordinate 205,902 downwards.
CATCCAGGCCGCTGTGACCCGCAAACCCGTCATGCTGACCCTGCCCAAGACCCGCGAAATCACCCATTCCGACTGGTCCGTCGCGTCGCAGCAAATGCCTCCTGAATCGCTCTGGAAACCGCGTGTCGGGCTGGAGAAGGGCTTCGCGGATGCGGCAAAATGGTATCGGGAGCATCGCTGGATATAGCGATTTGAACGAAGTTCGCTGCAAACTGTTGCGGAATTGCCCGGCGGTGTGTCATCTGTCACAGGTGTTCCATGCATTGTGTGGTTTGTTCTTGCATCCGTGAGCGTTGCAATTACCTTACCGGAAAGTGACGCTTTTTAGGACATTGCCGGGGGGCACCGGCATGTTCGCCACTGCAACAACCTTGCTACGATAGATTACCGGGGCGCTTTATGACTGCCGACGTCAACGACATCGTCGAAACCATCATCGCAGCCCTGGTCAAGACCTTGCCAACGCCGGTCACCGTCACGACGGAGACCAGCATCACACGGGATCTCGGCCTGGATAGCCTGGCTGTCATGGATTTCGTGATGGTGCTCGAGGATAAGTTCGACGTCTCGATCCCGATGGAGCGGATCGCTGAGGTCGAAACCATCGGCGACCTGGCCAGGACCATATCGGAACTCCGGGGGCACGCCTGAGACATGACGATCCTTGCCAAGTACACCAAGCTCCGCGAGCATTATCACCGGATCGCCGGCGCTGGCCGTGATCCTTTCACGGTCAAGTTCGACAGCATGCTCTCCCCCACGGAAGGCATCCTGAACGGCCGTCGCACCATTCTGCTCGGCACCAACAATTATCTGGGCCTGACCTTCGACCAGAGCTGCATTGATGCGGGCGTCAATGCGCTGAAGTCGTTCGGCACGGGCACCACCGGGTCACGCATTGCCAATGGCAGCTATGATGGCCATGCGGCACTGGAGCGGGAACTGGCGGCCTTCTACGGCCGTGAGAACTGCATGGTCTTCACGACCGGCTATCAGGCGAACCTGGGCATCATCTCCACGCTGGTCGGCAAGGATGACCTGCTGTTCCTGGACAGCGACAGCCATGCCAGCATCTATGACGCCGCGAAGATGACGCCGGCCCAGGTCATCCGGTTCCGTCACAACGACCCGGAAGACCTGAACAAGCGCCTGCGCCGCGTGGCCGACCATCCCGGCAACAAGCTGGTGGTGGTGGAAGGCATCTATTCGATGCTGGGCGATGTGGCGCCCTTGAAGGAATTCGCCCAGGTCAAGCGCGAGAATGGTGTCTACCTGCTGGTGGACGAGGCCCATTCCATGGGTGTGCTGGGTGATACCGGCCGTGGTCTGGCGCAGGAAGTGGGTGTCGAGGATGATGTCGATTTCATCGTCGGCACCTTCTCCAAGAGCCTGGGTGCCGTCGGCGGTTTCTGCGTCTCCGACCTGCCGGATTTCGACGTGATGCGCGTGGCCTGCCGCCCCTACATGTTCACGGCCTCGCTGCCGCCGTCGGTCATCGCCACAGCGCTGCAGTCGCTGGTGCGGTTGCAGGAGGAGCCCGGCCTGCGCACCAAGCTACGGGCCAATTCCGAACGGCTGTATCACGGCCTGCGCAACCTGGGCTTCCAGGTTGGTCCCGACGTGAACCCGATCGTGGCCGTGTCGCTGCCATCCGTGGAGATGGCGATCACCTTCTGGAACCGTCTGCTGGAAGAGGGTCTGTACCTGAACCTCGCCTTGCCGCCGGCCACGCCCAACAGTCAGTCCCTGCTGCGCACCAGCATCAGCGCCGCCCACACGACCAAGCAGATCGACACCGCGATCGAACTGTTCGCCAAGGTGGCCCGTCAGCTGGGCGTGCAGCCGGCCCTGGTGCAGACCGCCGCCGAATAAGCCTAGTTCGTTCATGCATTGAAAACCCCGCGGACGCCGAAAGGTTCCCGCGGGGTTTTTGTTTTTGGGCCAGTGGCGTGCAATTCCGTTCCGGCTTATAGTGCTTGATAGGTAGGAGCAGGAACATGGCGCGCCCATCCCGCAAGTCGGAAACCCCGGAAGACAGCATGCAACTGCGGCTGGACAGTCGCACGCGTGGTTTGCTGGAGCGTGCGGCTGCCTATCGCGACCAGTCGCTGCCGGCCTATATCCTGGATCAGGCGGTACGAGCCGCCGTACGGGAGATCGAGAGCCGGGAACATATCGTTCTGGCGGATGCGGACTGGCAGGCGCTGACTGACGCCCTGGCGTCCCCGCCGGCCCCGTCGTCCGCGTTGCTTGCCCTGGCCAATCGGCATCGGGTGGGCGGTGACGGCTGAACGGATGGTTCTGCCCCTGGCCTCCCATCACGACCGGCTGGGCTTTTCCTGCGGTGTCGCTGCCCTTGACGACTATCTGCGCAAACAGGCTTCTCAGGATGTCCGCCGCCGCGTCGCCCGTGTCTATGTTGCCGCCTCCGGTGATGATGCGCGGATTGCCGGCTTTTTCACCTTGGGTGCGGCCTCCTTCGGTCGCGAAGTGCTGCCAGATGCTCAGGCGCGCCGCCTGCCGGCCTATCCCATCCCGGCGGCCTTGATCGGACGGCTGGCGGTGGATAAGGCGTTCCGGGGACAGGGCGTGGGCGGCCTGTTGCTGCTGACGGCGTTTCGGTTGGCTGTGCGGACCACTGATCTGATGGCTGTCCACGCAATCATGGTCGATGCCAAGGATGAAGCCGCTATCGGTTTCTATCAGCGCTACGGCTTCACACCCTTTCCATCAACGCCCAACCGTTTGTTCATCCCCGTCGAGACGGTGATCCGCGCCGGGATTTAACCGCCACAGCGTCGCCAGCCAATCCTGCCGGTGCCGGGCCAGCCCCTCCGGCCGGCGCCACTCGGCTTCCAGCTGGAACCCGGCACCTCGCACCGCCGCCTTCCAACTCTGGGGACGGCGGAATGCCAGGTGGCGGCCATCGTGCGCGATGCCCTCCATCCCGTCGCCCGTCGGATCGCAAGCATAGAATATCCCGCGCGGGCGCAGCCAGCCGCGCAGCCGGTCCAGGATGAAGGGCAGGGCGGGGCTGGGCAGATGGAAGAACAGGTGATGCGCCCAGATGCCGTCGAAGGCGGCTTTACCCCAGGGGGCAGTTGCACCTGACAGCAAGTCCAGCCCATGCACGGGACAGCCCGTGCGATCCGCCGCGATGGTGGCCAGCGGTGCCGCGCCATCGGCCCCCACCACCCGGCAGCCGGCATCGCGGAATCCCGCCATGTCGCGTCCGGCGCCGCAGCCCAGGTCCAGGATGTCGGGCGCTGCCTGCCCGATGGTGGCAATGAACCGGTCGCGGGCGCCGGCGCTGTCATGGTCGGCCAGCAGACCGGCATAAAGCGCGGCATGCGCGCTGTAATGGGCGAGTGTGGAATTCCCCGCCCGGCCCCTCACCGTATCGCCCCCATGCGCCTCAGCTTCCACAGGATGCCGGGGGCGGACAGGATGGGGTGGCGCCGCTGCCAGGAGGTCAGCTCCAGGCGCACGCCGGAATGGCGGTGCAGCTTCCACAGCAGGTAATCCACCCCGCCGGTGAAGGTGAAAGCCGCCTTCACCAGCCGAGCAATGTTCAGCGCCTTGCCGAACCGGCGACGCCAGCCCCAGGCCGCCGCTCCCCGCGCCCGTTCCGCCGGCGACAGCAGCGGCCGGTGCTGATCACCGGGCCGATCTTCGAACGGGATGCGCGCCGCTGCCCAGGCCGGCACCAGCAGGGCGGCATACCGGTCGGCGGCATGGTCCACCAGGCTGACCCCGCGCGACGTCTTCTCCACGCGCAGTTCGGCGCTGTAGGTCGCCTTGAAAAGCGCCTCCCAGTAATCGCGCGCCGTGCCCGTCTCCGGTCCCAGCAGCGCCGCCCAGCGCGCCGCCGACGCGACGGCCTGCGCCACGGCATCCAGCGCCTGTCCGCGCGCCGCACCGTCGCGGGCGAAGGCCAGCAGCACCGGCTGGGCGAAGCGGGCCCAGATGGTGGTATCCAGCCGGTCGAACCGCGTGCGCTGGGCGAACTGATCGCTGCCCATTATCGCCACCTTGGCGCGCAGCGTGTGGCCCTGCCAGGGCAGTTCCCAATATTCCACCGTGGGCGGCAGCAGGCGGGTGGCCAGCGCCAGCGACCGGCTGTCGCGCCAGCGGACCAGATCATCCACCAGCACATAGAAATCCAGCACCCCCTCCACATCGCCCGACCGCAGGTTGGACCCGTAGAACAGCACGGCGGACACCGTGCCGCCGCCATGATCGACGAGTGCGGCCACCATGGCGGCGGCCGGCGGTGGCAGGTCGGTCCTCCATTCGGTGCTAAGAAGGTCGGTGAGGGGGCTGGCGGTCACGGGATGATGAAATCGACGCTGTCGGAGGCCGACAGAATGACACGGCCGGCCGGATACGTCTCCCCATCCATGATCAGCGGGCGGGTCAGATGCAACTCGATCCGGTCCGCCCCGCCGGAACGATAGGCACCGGAGGTCCGCATGGCGTCGCTGGGATTTCCCTTCAGCAGCCGCGGTATTGCGGCCAGCAATCCGGGCGGGTTGGCCCCCAGATCCAGATAGCGCAGCCGTCCTTCCCCATGGTCCCAGAAAGGCCAGATCCCCATGATCAGCCGATGCAGGGTGGTGGCCAGGAACAGGAAGCGATGGCCTTCCTGCGGCGCTGCATCGTCGATGCCCACGCCACAGGGCTCTCCGGCCAGCCAGCCATGCTGGTCCTTGCCGATCAGTGCCCGGCCCAGCACACCGGCCATGGTGATGGCGACGGCCAGCTCCTGGGTGAAGCCTGCCTTGTGGACATGGCTGTTGGCCAGGTCGGTGCCGCGGGTAAAGGCACCGACGCCCATGAACATGCCACGCACATCGGCATGTTCGCCGTCGGGCCAATGCAGGGTCAGTACAGGCCGGCGGCTGATGCGCCCGCCCAACCGGCCCTGCCGCGCCTCGCCCATCAACCGGGCCAGACCCTGCCGGCCCCGACCGGGCGTGCCCACGTCGGCGGCGATCAGGTTGGTCTTGCCCGACGCCAGAATCGACAGCAGCGGCGGTCGATCCTCATAGACGAAGGGCAGGGCAGTCAGCACGTCGCTCACGGTGCCGTCGCCGCCATCAATGCATAGCACATCCACCCCGTCATCGCGGAAATCGGCCAGGATTTCGCGCAACTCCAGGGGGGTCGCGGGCTCGGCGAAGTAGAAGCCCAGCAGGGAGGCGGCCTGTGCCGCCTTGTCGCCACCCACCCCTTTGTTGCGCTGACTCATGGGGTTACGGATCAGTCCCAGACGCGCCATGATGGATCAGGAGGCCAAGTGCGAAACGATAGGGCCCTTCTTGGCCGCCTGATGCGCCTGGACGATCTGCGCCATATGCACGGCGAAGCAGGCCACGATCCAGAAGATCACCAGCGCCATGCCGATATCCGGACGCCCCAGCAGGGTGGCCAGGGTCAGGATCACCAGATTGGGGTTGCGCCGCGCGGTGATCAGCCGGAAGAAGCCGTCGAACGGCCGCCAGGTATGCATGTCGATCTTGAACTTCCGGATGAAATAGCCTTCCTGCAGGCGCTGGGAGACATAGCCCGTCCAGATGACGATCAGCGCGAAGGCCTCTCCCCCCGGCATGGCGAATCCAGCCGCCGGCAGACCCGCGACCCAGGCCCACCACCAAAACGGCGGGTGCACCAGATCGATGCCATGGTCAAAGATATTGCCCCATTTGCTGCTGGTCAGGGTGACGCGGGCCAGCTTGCCGTCCACCGTGTCCAGGAAGGTCATCACCCAACCGCAGGCCAGGCCCGGCAGATAGTGGCCCTGTGCGAACAGCCACAGGGCCAGCAGCATCAGCACCGCGCCGATGCCGGTCACCATGTTGGGCGTCATGCCGATGACGGCGCAGGCCTTGGTGACGTGCCGGGCCGGCAGGGGCCAGACATATTTGGTAATGACGTCCGTCACACCCTTGTAGCTGCCGGCGAACATCCGCTGTTCGATCCGGGGCAGCGCCTCCGGCGTCAGGCGCAGCAGGAACGGCACCTCGCGCTTGCGCAGCGCGTGGTTATAGGAGGAGGAAAGCTCGTCCGGCTCCAGCACGCGCAGCCGGGCCGACAGGCCGCCGGGCACGATTCGGCTGCTGGACAGCATTTCCGCCGCTTCCGCCGCGTCGTTCGCCGTCACATGCGCCGCCACCGGCTCCCTATTGCGGGCATCGACCAGGATGGTGCCCGGCCGCTTGGCCAGATCGCGCACCAGCACCTCGTCGAACACCCAGTCGGTGCGCAGCAGCAATTGTGCGTGGCCGCTATCCAGCCCGTCCCAGGCCCGCACATCCTTCACGCCGTTGCGCACGCATTGGCGGCGCAGGCGCTCGGCGGAGGTCATGCCCCAGAGGCGGACGGGATTGTCGCCGATGGTGGCAGCCATCGGCATTGTGGTCTCAGCGGAGGGATTGTCGGCGGACAAGGTCTTGAACCATGGTCAGGGGAGATTCCTGAACGACTTCATACATCCAGACGCGGCCTTTGCCTATGGGCCGCGCGGCATTGTAGGTTGGCGTCCATGCAGCCCTTCCGCTTCGCCCATCTGTCCGATCCGCACCTGCCGTTGGCGCCTGACCGGCCCCGGGGCCTTGAATGGCTGTCGAAACGCACGCTCAGCTATCAGTCCTGGCAGCGCAAGCGCCGCCATGCCCATACGCCCGCCATGCTGGCCGCCATCGTCGCGGACATAAGGTCGCAAGGCGTGGACCATTGGGCCGTGACCGGCGACATCGCCAACATCTCCCTGCCGGGGGAGTTCCAGCGGGGGGCCGACTGGCTGCGGTCCATCGGGCCGGGCCGGGGCGTCAGCTATGTGCCCGGCAACCATGACGCCATGGTGCCGGTTCCCTTCGACCAGGGCCTAGGCCTGTGGGCTGACTACATGACCGGCGACGGTCTGGCAGCGGTCGCCTTCCCCTATCTGCGCCAGCGCGGGCCGGTGGCCTTCATCGGCGCCAATTCCGGGGTGCCCACCGCACCGCTGCTGGCCCAGGGGCATCTGGGGACCGAACAGATCGAACGGCTGGGCGACATGCTGTCCGATGCCGGGCGACGCGGGCTGTTCCGGGTGCTGATGGTGCATCATCCCGTGGCCGACGGTGTGGTTTCCAACCGCAAGGGCCTGACCGACCGCAAGGCGCTGCGCGCCCTGCTGGCAAGGACGGGGGCGGAGATGCTGCTGCACGGCCATGCCCACCATGCCGACCTGTCGATGATCAGGGGACCGCTGGGCCCGATCCCCAGCCTGACGGCGCCGTCGGCCTCGGCCATCGGCTATCGCCATGACATGCCGGCCCGCTGGCACCTTGTGACGGTGGACACAGACGGGCCCGATTGGCGCGTGCAGGTGGAGGTGCGCGGCGTCGAACGCCGCGATGCGCCCGTCACGGCGCTGGGTGGCTGGTCCCTGCGGCTGCCGGGTACCGGTGCTGGATGAATCGGCTACGTTTGAGCGTTCGTTGCCACATCCGGCGTTAATCTCTAAAGTGGACGCTTGCCCGCATGCCTGTCCCCGAGTTCCGCCTGCCATGACCATACCCAACGCCACCATGCTGAAATTCGGCCATCCGGCCAGTGTCGTGGCGGAGACCGCGTTCTGGTCCGTGCAGGTGCGGCCGCACCAGCCGGCGCTGGGCGCCCTGGTGCTGGTCTGTAAAGAGCCGGCAACGGCTTTCGGCCAGTTAAGCCCGGCCGCCTTCGCGGAACTGCAGACCGTCGTGGCCAGGGTGGAGACGGTGCTGACCCGCTTCACCGCCTATCAGAAAATCAACTATCTGATGCTGATGATGGTGGACCCCGACGTGCATTTCCACGTTATCCCCCGGTATGAGGGTGTTCGCGACTTTGCGGGGCTCAGCTTCGCCGATGCCGGGTGGCCCGGTCCGCCGGCGCTGGGTCAGGCCGTGGCGCTGGATGCTGCGACACTGGCCGCCCTGGTCGCCGACCTGAAGGCCATCTGGATGGATGCGACGTGACCGGTTCCCCCCTTCCGGCTGAACAGCCGGGCCCGCTGCATTCAACGCAGCGGATCGACCGCTATATCCTGATTGAGACGCTGAAGCCGCTGTTCGCGTCGCTGGCCGTGGTGCTGGTGGCGCTGCTGATGGAACGGCTGTTGCGCCTGTTCGACCTGCTGGCCAACCATGGCGGGCCGTTCAACATGGTGATGTGGCTGGTCGCCAATCTGGTGCCGCATTATCTCGGTCTGGCCCTGCCCGCCGCCTTCTTCATCTCCATGTTCATTATCGTCGCCCGCATGGGGGAGGATAATGAGCTGGACGCGCTGCAATCGGCTGGCCTGTCCGTGCCGCGCATCGCCCGGTCCTTCCTGGCCTTGGGCGTGGCGCTGATGGTATTTTCCATCCTGCTGTTCGGCTATCTCCAACCCTATGGCCGCTATGGCTACAGCGCTATCTATCACATGGTGGTCAATGCCGCCTGGGATGCGACGGTGCCGCAGGGCACCTTCGTGGATGCCGGCGAAGGCGTCACCATCTCCGCCGACATCGTGGACATTACCGGCCGCCGGCTGGAGAAAGTGTTCGTGCAGCAGGAACGCGACAATGGCGAGAAATGGGTGACGACATCAGCCACCGGCGCCCTTGCCGCCACAGAGGACCGGCAGCGCGTGCTGCTGACCCTGCATGACGGTGTGCAGGTGCGCGTGCTGCCCGATGGCCGTCGGCAGGTGATGGAATTCGGGGAGTTGACGCTGGACAAGCCGTTCCAGCTGGTCACCGAACCGTTCCGCGACCGTGGTGGCAGCGAGCGCGAACTGACCCTGCATGAGCTGTGGACGGAAATGCAGGACCCGACATCGATCGTGCCGCACACAAGGCTGGAATCGGAATTTCATGCGCGGCTGGCCCGGTCGCTGTCGCTGCCGCTGCTGCCGCTGCTGGCTGTGCCCATGGGCATGGCGGCCAAGCGAGCGCGGCGCGGGCAGGGCATCGCGCTGGCCACCCTGATCCTGATCCTCTATCACCATTTGATCCAGCTGGGTGAAAGCCTGGGTGATGTCGGGCGCCTGTCGCCCATGATCGGCATCTGGGTGCCGTTCGGGCTGTTCTGCCTGCTGTGCGGCTGGCTGTTCCATCGTGCCGACGTGCGGCCGGGGGAGAACCCGTTCGCGGCCATGTTCGATGCCATCGACACGGTTGGCGCCATGATCGCCAAGCTGTTCAAGCGCAAGAAGAAGGCGGGGGGTGCCAAGTCATGAACCGCAGCACCATCACCCGCTACCTGACCCGCACCTTCCTGGTCCGTGTGCTGTCGGTACTGTTTGCCTTGTCGGCGTTATTGCAGTTGCTGGATCTGCTGGACGCCGCCTCTACCGTGCTTGAACGCGGATTGGGCGGCGGTGGGCTGATCTATTACACCATCATCCGCCTGCCCATGGTGGTGGAGCGGGTGGTGCCGCTGGCGGTGCTGATCGGCTCCCTCTCCACCCTTTGGACGTTCGCATCCACGAACGAGATCGTGGCCATGCGGTCGGTGGGCATGACGCCGTACCAGATCATGGGGGCGCTGCTGCCAGCGGCGCTGGTGGTCGCCATCGGCCATTTCCTGCTGTCCGACCAGGTGGCGCCGCGGGCCGAACGCGCCTTCGTCAGCTGGTGGGCCGCCACCGACAATGTAGCCGACAACCCCGATGACGACAGTCCGGACAAGCCCGTCTGGTTCCGTCTGGGCGACAACGTGGTCCGCATCGCCAGCATCTCCGACGATGGCCGGAAAATCACCGGGTTGGAAATGGTCAGCCGTGACGCGACGGGAAAGGCCACCGCCCTGATGTCGGCCGCGCGCGGGGAGCACGGGCCCGATGGTTGGCGCCTGTTCGATGTCAACCGCACCCGCATCGGCGATCCGGTACGCACCACGCATGAGGACAGCACACTGTGGCGCGAGGACCTGTCGCCCAACAACATGGTCGACCTGCGCAAGCCGATGGAAAACATCTCCTTTCACCGGCTGCTGCGCATCGTGCGGGGCACCTGGGCCGGTGGTGGCAGTCCGGCCTTCTATGCCACCCGCCTGCATTCCACCTATGCCGCTCCGTTGGCATCGCTGGTCATGCTGCTGCTGGCGGCCCCCGTGGCGCATGGCATGCGCCGGCGCGGCGGGGCGATGGGCAGCCTGGCGCTGGGCACTGTGATCGGCTTGGTCTTCCTGCTGTCAGCAGGCATCCTGGGCTCGATGGGCCAAGCCGGCGTGCTGCCGCCGGTCGTGGCGGTTTGGGCGCCGCTGATCTTCTTCGCCGCCATCGGCGGGGCGATCATGGTCTATGTTGAAGGATAGGCGGTACGGCGTCGCAATGCCGCATCGCCCTTGATGCCGGCCCTTACGGGGCCTAATTTGACGGCACGATGATACTGGCCTGTGGCTGGTACTGATTTTGGAAAGGGTAGGGGCATGTGGGGCGATGCCTGGAGCGGCCGCAGCTATGACCTCGGCAAGATGAACCTGCGGGAACTGGCGTTTGCCTATTCCACGTATCCGGCGATCCAGGCCTACGCGGCGCTGGCGGCGATCTCTGCCGTCTTCGCGCTGATCTGGACGGAGAATTGGGGCCGGATGGCGGTGATCGTGCTGGTCGCCTCCTTCATCTACCCGCTGGCCTGGTACCTGATCCACCGCTACATCCTGCATGGCCGCTGGCTCTACCGGATGAAATGGTCGGCGGCCCTGTGGAAGCGCATCCATTTCGACCATCACCAGGACCCGCACAAGCTGGAGGTGCTGTTTGGCAGCCTGGCCAACACCTTGCCCACCATCGCCCTGGTCACCGTCCCCGTCGGCTGGTCCATCGATGGCCAGGCAGGCGCGGCCACGGCGCTGGCCACCGGGCTGGTCACCACCTGCATCTATGAGTTCTTCCACTGCATCCAGCACCTGAACTACAAGCCGCGCTGGGCCTGGGTGGCGCGCATCAAGCAGCTGCACCTCTACCATCACTTCCATAATGAGGATGGGAATTACGGCATCATCTCCTATGGTCCCGACATGCTGCTGGGCACCTTTTACGGTGAGGCCAAGCAGAAGCCGCGCAGCCCGACGGTGTTCAACCTGGGCTATGACGTGGAGGAGGCGAAGCGTTATCCCTGGGTGATGGAACTGACCGGCGCCCCGCCGCGCGACCGGCCGCCGCGTCCGCCGGCATCGGGCAACAGCGATGGCGTGAAGGCCGCATCTTGACCGCCCGCCAGGGCGGGGACGCCGGCATCCGTATTGAACAGGTGGAACCCGGCTCCAAGGGCGTGGACCGGTTCATCGCCCTGCCATACCGCCTGCATGAGGGCGACCCCAACTGGGTCCCGCCCTTGTATATGGAGCGGCAGGAGACGCTGTCGCCCAAGCTGAACCCCTATTTCCAGCATGCCGAGGTCATGTTCTTCCTGGCCCTGCGCGGGGAGACGGTGGTGGGCCGCATCTCCGCCCAGATCGACCGCGCCGGGCTGCATATCCGCAAGGATGCCACGGGCCATTTCGGCCTGCTGGCGGTTGAGGATGACCAGGCGGTGGTGGACGCGCTGTTCGCCGCAGCAGCCGACTGGCTGCGTGCGCGGGGCATGGTCCATATGGTCGGCCCCTTCAACCTGTCGATCAATGAGGAGACGGGGCTGCTGGTCGATGGCTGGGACCGCCCGCCCATGCTGCTGATGGGCCATGACCGCCCCTATCTGGGGCCGCGGATCGAGGCGGCGGGCCTGACCAAGGCCAAGGATATCTACGCCTATCTCTATGACATCCAGCACGACCTGCCCAAGGCGGTGCGTCAGATCATCGACCGGCCGCTGCCGGCCACCTTGACCCTGCGCATGCTGGACATGAAGCGGTACGAGCAGGATCTGGAGAGCATCACCTCCATCTTCAACAATGCCTGGTCCGGCAACTGGGGCTTCGTGCCCCTGTCGGAGGCCGAGACCAAGCAGATGGCCAAGTCGCTGAAGCTGCTGATCAATCCCAAGCTGGCCTGGATCGCGGAGGTGAATGGCACCCCCGTTGCCTTCGGCGTCTGTCTGCCCAATCTGAATGAGGCGATTGCCGATCTGGGCGGCAAGCTGCTGCCCTTCGGCCTGATCAAGATGCTGTGGCGGCTGAAGGTGAAGGGCGTGAAGACGGCGCGTGTGCCCCTGATGGGGGTGCGGCGTGACGTGGGCGGCTGGATGCAGGCCGTCCTGCCCTTCCTGATCGTCGATAGCATGCGTCGCGAGGCCAGACAGCTGGGTTATGAATGGATCGAGCTGTCCTGGATTCTGGAGGACAATCTGCCCATGCGCCGCATCATCGAGGCGGTGGGCACCTCCCGCTACAAGACCTATCGCCTGTACGGCAAACCGCTGTGAGTGCGATGACGACCCTGGTCCTGGCGGGATCGCGCGGGCCCGACGATCCGGTGGCCAAGCTGATGGGCGTCAGCCACAAGGCGTTCGCCCCCATCGCTGGCGTGCCCATGCTGGTGCGCGTGGTGCGCGCCCTGATCGCGTCGCCGTCGGTGGGGATCATCCATATCGCCATCGAGCGGCCGGAGCTGGTGGCGGATCATCCGGAACTGGGCCTGTTGCTGGCCGGCGGACGTCTGGCCCTGCTGCCGGCGGAAGGCAGCCCCAGCCGTACCGTGTCGGCGGCATTGGCGGCGCTGGGCACGCCGCTGTTCGTGACCACGGCCGACCATGCGCTGCTGTGTCCGGAATGGGTCGATCATTTCCTGTCGCACCTGCCGGACGGGTCGGATGTCTGCGTCGGCCTGGCGCGGGACAGCGTCATCCAGGCGGCGGTACCGGAGACCAAGCGCACCTATCTGCGCTTCGCCGACGGGGCCTTTTCCGGTTGCAACCTGTTTGCCTTCCGCACGCCGGCATCGGAAGGCGTGGCCCGCATCTGGCGGCAGGTGGAGGCCCAGCGCAAGCATCCGCTGCGCATGATCCGCCTGCTGGGCCCGCTGTCGATCCTGAAATTCATCACCGGCCGCCTGACCGTGGCCGGTGCGCTTGACCGGCTGGGCCGCATTACCGGGGCGAAGGCCGCCATGGTCGAGATGCCCTTCGGCCTTGCCGCCGTCGATGTCGACAAGGCGGCGGATGTGGAACTGGCGGAGCGGTTGCTCTCCTGATCATACCCAGGCGGCACTGGTCGCCACGGGATTGCTGATCAAGCCTTCCACCACCGACAGGCCCTTTTCCAGCTGACAGGCATGGTCCACGCCCATCAGGCAGATGCGCACGGCGTTCTGCACTTCGCCCTTGCCCAGGCCGAACCCGTCGGCCGACGTGATCTTCACCCCGCGTTCCAGCGCGCCGCGCACCAGTTCCTCCCGCCGCACATTGTCAGGCAATGGCAGCCACAGATGGGTAACGGCGGGGTCGGAACCGGTGAGGTCCAGCCCCGACAGGGCGGCACGGGCCAGGGCCTGGCGTTCGGCCACCAGCAGGCGGCGGCGATGGGCGATGCGCCCGGCTTCCCCGCTGTCGATCAGTTCGGCCGCGATCACCGTGCCCATATGGGCCGGGGCCAGCACCGTGGCGCGCAGGATGGTGGCCAGCCGGTCGAACAAGGGCCGGGGCCCGACGACATAGCCGGTGCGCAGGCCGGGGAACAGCGATTTGGACAGGCTGGAAATATAGAGCGTCACGTCCGGCCCCAGGCTGGCCAGAGTGGGCGGTGCCGGCTGCTTCAGGAAGCCGTAGACATCATCCTCGATCAGCATCAGCCCGATGCGCCGCGCCACGTCGACCAGCGCCCGGCGCCGTTCCAGCGACAGGGTCACCGTGGTGGGGTTCTGCAAGGTCGGCATGCAATAGAGCGCGTGTGCGCCATGCGCGCGCGCCGCCTGTTCCACCGCGTCGGGCAGCAATCCGTCGGCATCCATGGAAACCGGCACCAGCCGCAGGCCCAGATGCAGCGCCACGGCCCGCAGGCCGGGATAGGTCAATTGTTCGACCAGCAGCGTGTCGCCTGGCCGGGTCACGGCGGACAGGGCCGTCAGCATGGCGCCCTGGCCGCCCACGGCCAGCAGCACCTGTTCTGGCGCCACATGCATGTTGGCGCTGTCAGCCAGCCAGTCGGCAATGGCGGCGCGCAGGCGCGGATGGCCCAGCGGCGTCTGATAGGACATCAGCGCCACCAGGTCCGGGCGAAGCGCCACGGCCTGGGTTGCGGCGGACAGCGCCTGGGCGTCGGGCCACAGCGCGGTCGCGTTCACCGACAGGTCGATCAGCCCGACATTGACATCCATCAGGCTGCCGCCGGCTTCCACCACCGGTTCCGTCAGCCGCCGCGGGTCGCGCACGAAGGTGCCGCGCCCCACCTCGCCGCCGATCAGGCCCTGGCGCTCGGCCTCCTGATAGGCCCGCGTGATGGTGCCGACGGTGACCTTCAGGTCCCAGGCCAGGTCACGATGGGTCGGCAGGCGGGTGCCGGGCGGCAGGGTGCCGTTGGCGATATCCTCCGCCAGCGCCGCCGCGATGGCGCGGTACAGCGGTCCGGGACGGCTGGCGATGGCGGGCTGCCAGCGGACGGTGGCGGGCTGGTTCATGGCGCATCCCTCCGTGGCGGAAATTGTCCCCCATTGTCGCATGGGTGTCAGGAACAATCCGCACATTGACGCTTGATTGTCTCCACAATATCCAGAAGAGGCGGCTGGCTCAACCCGGCAAAAATGCGAAGCAGGGTGACAATTACCGCAACTCGACGGTGACAATATGGATTGTCACCCTTCCCATGGAGGGCGCGATGGATAACAGCCTGACCGAAATCCTGTTGGCCTTGGCCGCCTATTGCATCGTCACCTCCGTCACGCCCGGCCCCAACAACATGATCGTGGCCGCATCCGGCGCCACCTTCGGCTTCCGCCGCACCGTGCCCAACATGCTGGGGATCGTCGTCGGCTTCGGTTCCCTGCTGCTGCTGGCCGGCGTGGGGGGAGAGGCGTTGATGCATGCGGTGCCGGTGTTGGAACCGGTGCTGAAATATGCCGGCGTGGCCTATATGCTGTATCTGGCCTTCAAGATCGGCACGGCGGGCCGGCCGGAAGCGGGATCGCGAGCCAAGCCGCTGACCTTCATGCAGGCTGCTGCCTTCCAGTTCATCAATCCCAAGGGCCTGGCCATGGCCTTGTCGGTGCATGCCATCTATCGCATGCCGCAGCTGGGCGAATGGGGCAGCATCCTGACCATCACGGCCGTCTTCCTGCTGCTGGGCATGCCCTGGACCCTGCTCTGGGTGCTGTTCGGCCAGGCCATGGGCAACTGGCTGCGCGATGACCGCCGCCTGCGCCTGTTCAACGGCTTTCTGGGCTTGGCCACTGCGGCGAGTGCGCTGCTGTTGCTGCTGTGATCTTGTTATGGGTACAATTTCGGCATTGAGCCCTCATTGTCCTGATTGTACCTAATGATTGTGCTGCTTGCTTGCGGCGTTGCCCTTTCTGACAGGGACAATCATGGACGAGCTTGCCCTGATCCGCGATGCGGACAATCGCGCCGCCGCCTATCTGGCAGGCGTGGCCGATCGCCGGGTGTTTCCCGATGCCGATGCGCTGGCGGCCCTCTGGGCCTTCCAGGAACCCATGCCACGCCATGGGCGTCCGGCGGCGGAGACGCTGGACTTGCTGGACCGGATCGGCACGCCCGCCACGGTCACCAGCAATGGCCCGAACTATTTCGGCTTCGTCATCGGTGGCGCCCTGCCGGCTGCGGCGGCAGCCGAACGGTTGATGCTGGCCTGGGATCAGTGCGCATCCTCCTTCGACAATTCACCCGTGGCGGCGACGCTGGAGAAGCTGGCGGGGCAATGGCTGCTGGAAGCACTCGACCTGCCGCGTGATGCCGCTGTGGGTTTCGGCACCTCTGCTACGGCCTGCGGCCTCGCCTGTATCGCGGCGGCACGGCGGTCGCTGTTGGCGCACAAGGGCTGGGATGTCGACCGGCAGGGACTGGCCGGATCGCCGACCGTGCGGGTGGTGGTGTCGGAGACGGTGCATGTCACGGTGCGCAAGGCCCTGCGCATCCTGGGCTTCGGCCTGGACAATCTGGTCATCGCCACCACCGATGATCATGGCCGCGTCGATCCCGCCCGTCTGCCGCCGCTGGACGACATGACCATCCTCTGCCTGCAGGCCGGCGAGGTGAATATGGGTGAATTCGACCCGTTCATCCCGCTGATCCAGGCTGCCCGTGCGGCCGGGGCCTGGGTGCATGTCGATGGCGCCTTCGGCCTCTGGGCCCGCCTGTCATTGGACGCCGTGCGCCTGACGGCCGGGCTGGACGGTGCGGACAGTTGGACCACCGACGGGCATAAATGGCTGAACACGCCCTATGACGGGGCCATCGCCATCTGCCGCGACGCGCGTGCCCTGGCCGATGCCATGAACAGCGACGCCGCCTATGCCGCCGCCGATCCGTTCGCACAGAAGAACCTGACTTTGGAATTCTCCCGCCGGGCACGCGGCGTTCCCATATGGGCGGCGCTGCGTACGCTGGGTGTGGATGGGATCGCCGCCATGGTGGACCGCCACCGCGCTCTGGCCCGTCGTCTGGCCGATGGCCTGCGCGCCACGGGTTTCGAGGTGCTGAACCGTGTCGTCCTGAACCAGGTGCTGATCCGGCTGGAGGGGGATGAGGATGGCGCCCGTCTGACCCGCATCCGGAAGGCCGCCGAAGCATCCGGCGAACTCTGGTTCGGCCCCACTGTCTGGCGCGGCCGGCCTGCCGCCCGCCTGTCCATTTCAAGCTGGCGCACGGGGGAGGCGGAGATCGATCGCGCCATCGCCGTGCTGGCCAGCCTGCGCGAAACCGTCTGACCCTTCGAGGAACCGATCATGCGCCTGCCCCTCTATCAGGTCGATGCCTTCACCGACACATTGTTTGCCGGCAATCCGGCCGCCGTGGTGCCGCTGCAAGACTGGCTGCCTGACACCGTGATGCAAGCCATCGCGGCGGAGAACAACCTGGCCGAAACCGCCTTTTTCGTCCGTGATGGCGATGGCTGGTTCATCCGCTGGTTCACGCCGGCCAATGAGATCGACCTGTGCGGCCATGCCACGCTGGCCTCGGCCTTCATCAGCCGGAACTTCATCGACACGGACGCCACGGAATTCACCTTCCGCACCAAGGTGGCGGGAAGCCTGCGTGTGCTCTATGCCGACGATCTCTACACGCTGGATTTCCCCACCCGCGCCCCACAGGCGATCGATGTGCATCCCGACCTGATCAAGGCCCTGGGCGGGCCACCGCCGGAACTGGTGCAGGCCGCGCGCGACTGGTTCGTGGTCTACAAGGATGCGGCCACGGTGCGGGCGCTGTCGCCGGACTTCGCCCTGCTGAACGGTGTGGGCCGCATGACCATCGTGACGGCGCCGGGGGATGAGCCGGGGGTGGATTTCGTTTCCCGCTTCTTCGCGCCCATGGATGGCATTCCCGAAGATCCGGTCACCGGCTCCGCCCATTGCACCCTGATCCCTTATTGGGCCGACCGGCTGGGCAAGGACGTGCTGGAAGCGCGCCAAGTCTCTGGGCGCGGCGGTAAGCTGCAATGCCGCCTGCTGGGTGACCGGGTGCATATTGCTGGCAATGCCGTGCTGTACCTGGAGGGGACGATCCATGTCTGACCTTTTCGCGCTGGTGCCGCCGCCTGTTCTAGGTGGTTTCGCGGCCTTGTGCCTGGGCATGGTGCTGACGCCCGGCCCCAACATGGCCTATCTGGTTTCCCGCTCCATCTGCCAGGGGCGGGCTGCGGGTCTGGTGTCGCTGCTGGGTGTGGCGACCGGCTTCATCATCTTTCTGACCGCTACGGTGCTGGGGTTGGCGGCGATGCTGAAGGCCGTGCCGCTGGCCTTTGAGGTCATCCGCTGGGCTGGTGCCGCCTATCTGGCCTGGCTGGCCTGGAACGCCCTGCGTCCTGGTGGCCATTCCCCCTTTCAGGTGCGCGACCTGCCCCCGGACGGACCCTGGCGGCTTTATTCGATGGGATTGCTGACCAACCTGCTGAACCCCAAGGCGGCGATGCTGTACCTGTCGCTGCTGCCGCAATTCATCGATCCGGCACGCGGCTCTGTACTGGTCCAGGGCCTGACGCTGGGTGCCATGCAGATCGCCATCAGCCTGTCCATCAACAGCGTCTTCATCCTGATCGCCGGTGAAATCGCACGGTTTCTATCGGGCCGGCCGCTGTGGGCACGGGTGCAGCGTATGGTGATGGGCTCCGTCCTGGCCGGGCTGGCAGCCCATATGGCCATCAACCGCTAGGGAGTAGACGAGGTGGATATCTGGGAAGTCCGTCACGCTGACGGGCACGTCATCAGCAATGATCCGGCCCGGCTGGATTTCGATTTCATCCATCCGGCATTGGCATCCAGCTACTGGTCGCCGGGAATCACCCGCGAAAAGGTGGAGCGTGCGGCCCGCCATTCCGTGGCCATCGGGCTCTATGATTTCAATTGTTTCCAGATCGGCTATTGCCGGGTCATCACCGACCACACCAGTTTCGCTTATCTGGCCGATGTCTGGATGGACCCGCCGCGGCGGGCCGGCGGGCTGGGAACCTTTCTGGTGGACACGGTGGTGAACCGTCCGGAATGGGCGGATTTGCGCCGTTTCATGCTGTTCACCGCCGACGCGCAAGGGTTGTATGCGAAGTTCGGCTTCTGTCCGATCGATACACCGGAAAGAGTAATGACACGGTCGGCGCGGACCTGAACTGTCGCTTTGGTTGCTCTCATAGGTGGTAAAACAGTTCTATGCCTTTCGGCCTAAACTGCTCAGCCGTTATTCCACTGTTTACCCCGGATGGAGAATTGAGCAAGATAGCCCGGCTTTCAGACCTGCCAGCCGTTGGCGTCGACCGCGACCCGCCACGTGGTCGGCGTTGCGGACGGTTTTATCGAGCCCTTGCCTGTGGACAAACAGAAACTCATCGGTACCGTCCAGACGGTCTATGAACTGCACAGTTTCCACGGCGACCTGTGGCTGGTGGTGCGGGAGTCGCCCGACCTGCGGCAGCTGGAGCCGTCTGCGGCCATGCTGGTGCAGCGCAACGAGGTGGATGGCATCCGCCTTGTCCGCCGGTCCGACTACAAGGATCATGAGTTCCTGACCACCGTGACCATGGTGAAGCGCCTGCGCAATGGCGTGCAGGAGGCGGACCCTCTGGCACGCGCCAATCCCGGCCGCGACGCGTCCTGGTGCGACAAGCCCGAAGACCTGATGGGCGATATCCAGCGGCAGATGTTCCGCGCCTTCTTCGCCAGGTTCCTGGACGAGAAGCGCCTGACACCGCTGGAAATCCTGAATTACGAGGTGCATGCCCGTGTCCTGGACCAGGCCGGCACCACCGTGCAGGGCGCCTTGCAGCGACTGGCATCCGTGCAGGTGCGCGGCACGAAGCAGACGGCTGTGTCGCGCATGAAGGAGTTGATGAACATCGCCGATAACGGCTTGGCGGTGCTGGTCAAGGAAGGCAAGGGCAACCCGCCGCTGAAGATCGGCCCCGGCGGCCTTCTGGATGTAGTTGCGGCGTATAAAGGTCCGGCCGACGGCCTGTCCCGTGCTCTCTACCGCGCCGTGGCGGCGCATCTGGCCGATGCCAAGAGCTGGGTGGAAAAGCTGGACCGGCTGTTCCTGCTGTCCACGCCGGACCTGTCGGTGCGGGAAATGCGCATCTTGGACAGCATAGCGGCGGAAATCCTGGCCTCTCCCTTCGCGTTGAAGGAACTGGCCGGGCAGGAGAAGCAGCGGCTGGAACTGGTGCTGAGCGCCGTGGATCTCTATGTCGGCAATATGGGCAGCGGGCAGGGGGAGCAGCCGGCGGGCGTCAAGGCGCTGTCGATGCTGCTGTCGGAAGGTGTGCTGCCCCGCACGCTGGCCGAACTGCGCCTGGGCCTGTTGCGCCATCTCCATTCCCGCCTGCCGCTGCGCAGCGACCGCGGTATCCGGGACGAGATGGAAGCGACGGTCGAGGTCATCACCTATCTGCGCAAGCATGCACCGACCCTGGCGAGGGACGAGGAAGTGCTGGAGGCGCTGGCCCAGCGCGCCGACCGCTTGATCCAGCCCGAGGCCATGTCGGAACTGATCGGCCCGATCCGCAGCCCCATGGGCAAGGCGGAAACCGTGCTGTCCCTGGCGGAGACCGCCCCCGGTGATGCTCCCAAGGCCAAGATCGCCACCTACCTGCGCAGCCTGATCGTGCCGGAGGATCTGATCCGCGAGATGGGCAACCGCATGGAGTCGATCAAGACCCTGGGCGGATTCGCGCGGCGCATCGTGATGTCGGGCATGCCGGCCGCAACGAAGCGCGAGATGGCGGAAATCCTGGACAGTTCGATCTTCGACAGCATCCGCACGGAGATCCTGGCCAATAACAGCATGCCGTTCGCCGATCGTATCCTGACCATCGTGCGCTTGTGCGGCGGCCTGCCGGAGGGACGTGCCCGGCAATTGGCGGCTGATCAGCTGACCCAGGCATTGAAGCGCCCGGAATTCATCCTGAACTATCTGGAGCGCTTCCCCGGCGCCCAGGAACGCCGCGACGCCTATTTCAAGCTGTGCAACGCCATGCTGGAATCGGGGCTGGTGGACAAGTCGCTGCTGCCGATGGGATAAGATCGATGAAGCCCATTTTTCCCATCGTTTGGAATAATATTCATCGAGTTGATGCGGTTTTTCTATTTCTGTCACTTGCCCTGCTCATGCCATACATACCGTCGAACGATGAGTGCCCGGAGCCAGTTTCCAATATTCCTCTCGTGTATTTTTTCTTCGTGATGTCAAGATTAATGAGGCATCGTGTAAATAGCCATCCATATTGCTCTATTATCGTTCTTTTGGAAACAGTTGTATTTTCCTTCTTTATTGAAGGCTTAGATATGGACTTCGATTTTCTTGCCGACGGGACCGAGAAGTACTGCAGAAGCCGTTTCTTCTGACCTAAGCCACGGCTTACGCTTGGCGGTGTATCGGCGCGTTGTAGGTTAACGATCCCTGGCGAGCGGTAACGTCTGTCGTGTTCTTTCCCCCGCGTGCTTCGCAGAGCAGAAATCTGATCCGTGCGCAGCGATGCCCCATTGACGGGCATCTGCCCAAGCAATAGCTTCGGCGGCGGGTCACATCCCCCCAACGGGATGCTACTATTCTGGAAGGAATAGCCATAATGGCTGCGCCGAAGCCGGGCAATCGCCCCGCTAATCCGCAATTCTCGTCCGGTCCCTGCGCCAAGCGCCCGGGCTGGTCGATCGAAGCCCTGAAGGGCGCCCTGGTGGGCCGCTCGCACCGCTCCAAGCCCGGCAAGGCCAAGCTTGAGCAGGTGATTACCCTCTCCAAGGAAATCCTGGGCATTCCCGCCGATTATCGGCTGGGCATTGTTCCGGCCTCCGACACCGGCGCCGTCGAAATGGCCCTGTGGTCGCTGCTGGGTGCCCGCGGCGTCGACATGGTCGCCTGGGAAAGCTTCGGCAAGGACTGGGTCACCGACGTCGTGAAGCAGCTGAAGCTGCAAGACGTCCGTCAGCTGACCGCCGGCTATGGCAAGCTGCCCGACCTCAAGACCATCGATTTTTCCCGCGATGTGGTCTTCACCTGGAACGGCACCACGTCGGGCGTCCGCGTCGCCAATGGCGACTGGATTCCGGCCGACCGCGAAGGCCTGACCATCTGTGACGCGACCTCTGCCGCGTTCGCCATGGACCTGCCCTGGGACAAGCTGGATGTCGTCACCTGGTCCTGGCAGAAGGTGCTGGGCGGTGAGGCGGCACACGGCATGCTGGCGCTGAGCCCCCGCGCCGTGGAACGGCTGCTGAACTACACGCCCCCCTGGCCGATGCCGAAGATTTTCCGCATGGCCAGCGGCGGCAAGCTGTCGGAAGGCATCTTCAAGGGTGAGACAATCAACACGCCTTCGATGATCGCGGTCGAAGACGCGCTGGACGGCTTGAACTGGGCCAAGTCCGTCGGCGGTCTGGAAGGGTTGATCGGCCGGTCGGAAGCCAACCTGAAGGCCGTGGCCGACTGGGTATCCGCGACCGACTGGGTCGACTTCCTGGCCGAGACGGCGGAGAGCCGTTCCTGCACCTCCATCTGCCTGAAGATCGTCGATCCCTGGGCGACGGAACAGCCGGCCGAGGCGCAGGCGGAAATCGCCAAGAAGCTGACCAGCCTGCTGGAAAAGGAAGGCGTGGCGCTGGACGCCGGATCCTACCGCGATGCGCCCCCGGGCATCCGCATCTGGGGTGGCGCCACGGTCGAAAACGCCGACATCGTGGCCCTGCTGCCCTGGCTGGACTGGGCCTACGCCACGGTCAAGGCCGGCTGATCCAGCGCTCGCAGATCTATTCCGCGTCATCCCGGCGAAAGCCGGGACCCAGGGGCCACCGGTTCTACCCTTCCGGCAATAGACAGTGACGCAGCGTCACCCACTGTTCCCCCGACCCCTGGGCCCCGGCTTACGCCGTGGTGACGAGAAAATTCAATCCCGCATCTTCATGCGAAGGACCCCCAAATGCCCAAGGTTCTGATTTCCGACAGCCTAAGCCCCCGCGCCGTTGAGATTTTCAAGGAGCGTGGCGTCGAGGTCGACGTCAAGGTCGGCCTGAAGCCCGACGAGCTGAAGGCCATCATCGGCGAATATGATGGTCTGGCCATCCGGTCCAACACCAAGGTGACCAAGGATATCCTGGCCGCCGCCACCAACCTGAAGGTTGTCGGCCGCGCCGGTATC
This sequence comes from Niveispirillum sp. GW835-FHT14G11, assembly GCF_058793615.1. Classification (NCBI taxonomy): domain Bacteria; kingdom Pseudomonadati; phylum Pseudomonadota; class Alphaproteobacteria; order Rhodospirillales; family Azospirillaceae; genus Niveispirillum; species Niveispirillum sp. GW835-FHT14G11. The sequence goes on along the minus strand of NZ_JBXAFZ010000003.1, from coordinate 183,171 downwards.
GGTGTCGATAACGTGGACATCCCGGCCGCCACGGCCCGTGGCGTTGTCGTCATGAACACGCCGTTCGGCAACTCGATCACCACCGCCGAGCATGCCATCGCCATGATGTTCGCGCTGGCCCGTGAGATCCCGGCCGCCAACGCCTCCACCCATGCCGGCAAGTGGGAAAAGAACCGCTTCATGGGCGTGGAGCTGTTTGGCAAGGTGCTGGGCGTCATCGGCTGCGGCAATATCGGGGGCATCGTCGCCGACCGCGCCATCGGCCTGAAGATGAAGGTCATTGCCTTCGACCCGTTCCTGTCGCCCGAACGCGCCACGGAAATCGGCGTGGAGAAGGTGGAGCTGGACGAGCTGCTGAAGCGCGCTGACTTCATCACCCTGCACACGCCCCTGACCGAGGCCACCAAGGGCGTTCTGGACGCCAAGGCCCTGGCCAAGACCAAGAAGGGCGTGCGCATCATCAATTGCGCCCGTGGCGGCCTGATCGTGGAAGAGGCCCTGCAGGCTGCCATCGAGGCCGGCCATGTCGCCGGCGCCGCCCTGGACGTTTTCGCGGAGGAGCCGGCCAAGGCCCACCCGCTGTTTGGCAATGAAAAGGTCGTCGCCACCCCGCATCTGGGTGCCTCCACCACGGAAGCGCAGGAGAATGTGGCCCTGCAGGTGGCCGAGCAGCTGGCCGACTATCTGGTCAGCGGTGCGGTCGTCAACGCCCTGAACATGCCGTCGGTGACGGCCGAGGAGGCCCCGCGCCTGCGCCCCTACATGAAGCTGGCCGAACAGCTGGGCGGCTTCGTGGGCCAGCTGATCGACGGCAACCTGAAGGGCGTGACCATCGAGTATGAAGGCCAGGCCGCGACGCTGAACACCCGTCCGCTGACCGCCATCGTCCTGAAGGGCCTGCTGGGCCCGCTGATGGAGTCGGTGAACATGGTCAACGCCCCCGTCATCGCCAAGGAGCGTGACATCAAGGTGGCGGAGACCAAGCGCGCCGTGGACGGCGATTACCACACCCTGGTTCGCATCATTGTCACCACCGACAAGGGCGTCAGCAGCGTGACCGGCACCCTGTTCGGTGGCGACAAGCCGCGCCTGGTCGAGATCGACGAAGTGCCGATCGAAGCCGAGGTGACGCCCTTCATGCTGTTCGTCCGCAACGAGGATAAGCCGGGCTTCATCGGCAAGCTGGGCACGACGCTGGGCAATGCCAGCGTCAATATCGCCACTTTCCACCTGGGCCGCACGGCGCCGGGCGCCAACGCCATCTGTCTGGTGTCGGTCGATCAGAAGGTGGACGAGGCCCTGCTGGCCACCATCCGCGCCCTGCCCAGCGTGGTGCGCGTGACGGAACTGGCATTCGCATAAACCTTCCCGATCATCGGGGAATGGTGAAGGGGGAGGGCTTCGGCTCTCCCCTTTTTCGTTGGTCGCGCCCTATCCGAAAGTGGTGCGCGATGTGGAAAATCGTAACCATGCCGTTCGATAGTTTGTGCTATGTAATCTGTCGGACCCGGCAGGAAGCGGGTTCAAGACGGGCAACCCATAGACGCAAGGCCTTTGCAGATGAAGTACGGCAGCGAATCGAGCAATCTCTCCGGCGCTGGCAAGAGCGAGGTTTCCTCCGCCTTGCAGGAAATCAGCCGCGAGTTGGAAGGCCTGCGGACCGAAATTGAAAAGGTCGGCACGGTGGCGCAGCAGATCGACGCCATCGCCAAGCAGACCAACCTGCTGGCCCTGAACGCCACCATCGAAGCCGCCCGCGCAGGTGAGGCCGGCAAGGGCTTCGCCGTCGTGGCCGGTGAGGTGAAGAACCTGTCGGGCCAGACCGCCGCCGCCACGGCCGAAATCTCCGCCGTGCTGCAGAGCCTCACCAAGCGCACCCAGCATCTGGGTCAGCTGGTCGAGCGCGCGATCACCCACGCCTGATTTCGGCACCGGGTTTGGATAAAGGGCGGTGCCGGCGACGGCGCCGCCCTTTCTCGTTCACAATGCTTCTCCCGCCTCACCGTTCGGAACTTTGCCCATGACCCGCCCCATCCTGATCATCGGTGCCGGCCCGGCGGGCCTGATGGCAGCTGAAATACTGGCCGGTGCCGGGCATGCGGTGGAAATCCACGACGCGATGGCGAGCCCGGCGCGCAAGTTCCTGATGGCGGGACGCGGCGGGCTGAACATCACCCATTCCGAACCGCTGGACCGGTTCATCACCCGCTATGGCGCTGCCCGACCCTTCATGGACCCGCATATCCGCGCCTTTACACCCGCGCAGTTGCGCGACTGGTGCCACGGGCTGGGGGTGGAGACATTCGTGGGCAGTTCCGGTCGCGTCTTCCCCAAGAGCTTCAAGGCCTCCACCCTGCTGCGCGCTTGGTTGCAGAGGCTGGATAAGATGGGCGTGGAGCTGTTCACCCGTCACCGCTGGACGGGCTGGGCTGCCGACGGCGCCGTCAGTTTCGACACGCCGGCGGGCGTGATCACCGTTGAACCCGCCGCCACGCTACTGGCGCTGGGCGGGGCCAGCTGGCCGCGTCTGGGCTCCGATGGCGGTTGGGCGTCGCTGCTGGCGGATCGGGGTGTGCCACTGGCGCCGTTCCGCCCGTCCAACAGCGGCTTCGACGTGCCCTGGAGCCCGGGTTTCCTGGAGCGGTCGGAGGGGGAGCCGCTGAAGCGAATCGCCATCGCCTTCAAGGACCGCACGGTGCCGGGCGAACTGGTGGTGACGAAGACCGGGCTGGAGGGCGGGGCGCTCTATGCGCTGTCCACCCCCCTGCGCGATGCCATCGATCGGGACGGCAAGGCCCTGGTGCATCTGGACCTGAAGCCCGACCTGTCGCTCGCCCAGGTACAGAACAAGCTGGCCCGCGTGCCGCCGGCCGACAGCCTGGCCAACAAGCTGCGCAAGGGGCTGAGTTTGGCCCCGCCCATGGGTGCCCTGATCCGCGAATTCGCCGGCGATGCCGATCTGGGTCGGACGTCGGTGCTGTCGGGTCTGGTCAAGGCGCTGCCCGTGCCCCTGTCCGGCCAGCGCGGCCTGGACCGCGCCATCTCATCCGCGGGCGGCGTCAAGCTGTCGGCGCTGGATGGCAACCTGATGCTGCGTGACATTCACGGCACCTTCGCCTGCGGGGAGATGCTGGACTGGGAGGCGCCGACCGGCGGCTATCTGCTCCAGGGCTGCTACGCCACCGCCGTGGCGGTGGCCAGGGGTGTCGAGAATTTTCTCCTTCCAGCCGTAAGGTGACACGATGGGCTGGGGGATCGTTGAAACGGTGTTGGCAGCGTTTGGCGTCCGCACCCGGTCATCCAATGGCACGACTGATGAGGTCAAGACAAGGCTGATGGAGTTGCCTTTCAGTGACCCGGCCATCACCTCGGGACCCGATTTCAGGACGGAGGGTGGCGGCGCTTCATTGCTGGCGCGATATTATGACGAGAATCGGCAGATGGAGCGGCCATTCCAGCTTCATTTCGATCGGGTGCGTGCGTTTCGCAAGCGCGCGGACGGGCATTGTACCGCTTGGCACATCAGTGATTGTTATGAAGTGCTATGCGAAGTGCAGGATTCCGTTTGGATCCGGGAGTTGCGCGAGGCGCAATCGCCGCCGCGATATCCCTGGGTCTTGCGGCATTTCATCCTTTATATTGAAGAGATCGGGTGTCTGGAAATTATGGCGGAATCCTTTTCCGTTATTACGGACGAGGTCGGAACGGCGGCGTGATCGCAGCCGCACTGTCTGGTCGTCGGCTTGGAAGGCGCCACTATTTTGCGATATGCCGCATGGCAATCGCTGTCGTCTCATCGGCGTCGCCGCTGGCCGGGATCACTTCCCACCGCATCTCGCCCAGGTCATAGGCGGCCTGCCGGCGTACCACCTGCGCGGTGGCGTCCGACGCATCGCCCCGGCGTCGCGCGACGCGGGCCATGGCCACTGCCTGATCAGCGACCAGCCACAGGCCGGTGAAGCCAAGGCCCGCCGCCCTAGCCACATCCTCGATGGCCTGGCGCTGGTCGGGGCGCGCATAGACGGCGTCGCAGATGACGCCGTGATGCCCGTCCAGCACCAAGCCGGCCTGTCCCGTCAGTTCCGCGTAGGTCTGGGCGGAATGATCGGGGCCGTAGAAGTTTTCCGGCAGATGCTGGCTTTCCTCCACCCCGGCCAACCGTTTGCGCAGCGCGTCCGACCGCAGGATCACCGCCCCCGGCGCCGGCCCCAGGTTGGGGGCCAGGGCGCGGGCCAGGGTCGTCTTGCCCGTGCCCGACAGGCCACCGATGGCGACCAGAGAAGGCGGCGGCGGGTCCAGCAGCCGGTGGGCCAGCTCCAGATATGAGGCCGCCTCTGTCTTCAATGCCGCCGCCTGCCGCGCATCGGATTGGCCAGCCGCAGCCGACGCTGTCAGGTGCGCCCGGATACCGGCCCGCACCGACATGAACAGGGGCAGCAACGACAGGCCGGCCAGATCGCCGGTAATGTCCAGATAGCGGTTGAACAGGATATTGGCCAAGCCCCGCAGCCGCCGGTGCTCCAGATCCATCAGGAGAAAGGCCAGGTCGTAGAGCACATCGGTCACCGCGATTCGGTCGCCGAACTCCACGCAGTCGAAAGGCACCGGCCGCCCCTCCAGCATCACGATGTTGCGCAGGTGCAGGTCGCCATGGCAGTGGCGGATATAGCCTGCATCGCGGCGCCGGTCGATCAGGTCCGCCCCCGTCGCCAGCGCCGTCTCCGTGGCCCTGTCCAGCCGATCCACCATGGCAGCATCGAACAAGGCGCCATGTTTGCGCATCTCGCTGATGTTGGTGCGGGCCAGGTCGGCCATCTCCTCGGCGCCCGGCGCCTTGGGCCTGGGTTCCGCCGTCTCGTGGAATTCCGCGATGGTGGCAGCCAGATCCCGCATGATGGAAGGGGACAGGGTGCCGTCGCCGGCCATGCAGTCCAGCAAGGCCGCCTGTGGGAAGCGCTTCATGGTGACCAGATACTCGATCACCGTCGGGTCGGGCCCGCCATCGGCGGCCACCGGTGCCTGTTCGACCAGTTGCACCTTGCCGTCGGCCCCGCGCACCAGCCCGCCCACGCCTAGATACAGATCGGGCGCCGTGCGCCGGTTCAGCGCCAGTTCCGCCTCGCACGCGTCCAGCCGCTGCGACAGGGTGGCATAGTCGAAGAAGGGATAGGTGACGGCGCGCTTCATCTTGAAGGCACGGCTGCCGGCCATGAACACGCGGGCCGCATGCGTATCGATACGATCAACCGAGCCACCGGGCGGCAGCCCATGGGTGGACGCGTCAGACAACAGGGCGATGGCCAGGGTCTGGCCGCCCTCTCCGATCTCTTCGCGGTCGCGTGCCGGACTGCTGTGCATGCGCAACACCCTTGTACTGATCTCACCTGTAAGCGAATGACGTTACAAGTAATCTATCGCCAGCGGACCCCACCTCAATTATTCTATCGCTTCAATCCGAGGCGCAATGCGGACTGATTATGTCCGTCATTACCCATTCGGCGTTGACAGATGTAACGGAGTTACCTCACCCTGCGACGCTGCGCCGCAGCAGAATGCCGCCTTCGCGTATAAGATGGAAGCCCCCATGCCGCTGGATCCCGCCATGCCCCAAGCCGCCGCCCCGTCTGATCTGGAATTCCTGGGCACCACGACGGCCAAGGGGGCATTGCTGTCCACCAAGCAGGCCCGCTTCCCGGCGCCCAAGGGCCTGGATGTGCGGACCCTGGCATCGGACCTGATGGGCCAGCTGGACCGGTTCAGCACCGAAGGGGCGAAGGATCCGTTTGCCAATCCCGTCATGCTGCTGGCGCTCGACATTTCCCGCCGCGTCGCGTCAGGCGAATTGTCGCCCGGCGCGCTGGAGCAGTTGATCCAGTACCTGTCGGCCGAAGGTTTCCTGGCCCGTTCCGCCCGCCTCTCCAATTACTTGGGCGAGGCATCGCCCGAAGCCAATGCCAGCCGCATGGAAGAATTGCTGGACGTGGCCGCGGCCGGCAGCGGTGGCGATCCCCTGACGTTCGAGGCGTTCCAGAAGCTGGTGGAGAAGGAGGTGTTCGGTATCGTTATTACCGCGCACCCGACCTTCAACCTGTCGGGGACGCAGATGGTGACCATGGCCTGTCTGGCCACGGGCCGCGACCAGACCGGCAAGCCGCTGACCGCCGAGGCGCGCGAGGCCCTGATCCGCCAGATGGCGACGGCCGAACACGCGCCCGAAGACATGTCGCTGACGCGCGAGCATGAGCTGTCGCTGGACGCCATCGCCAATATCCAGATCGCCATCCGCGCGCTCTACCGCGCCGTGCTGCGCGTGGGTCGCCGGCATTATCCGGAACGCTGGACGGAACTGACGCCGCGGCTGCTGACCGTAGCGTCCTGGGTCGGCTACGACCTGGACGGACGGTCCGATATCCGCTGGTCCGACACGCTGCACAAGCGCCTGATCGTGCAGCAGCGTCAGTTGCGCTATTACCTGTCCAACCTGCGCGACATCCGCGCCGGCGCGCCGGTGCTGGAGGATTTGCGCCACACACTGGCTTTGATCGAAAGCCGGCTGGCCCTGGCGCTGAACCAGGTGACGGACGAGATCGCGGCCTTCGGCGGATCAGAGGCCCAGGATCTGGAGCATCTGCGCCGCATCGCCAAGCGCATGCATGAAGGCCTGCCCCTGCGTCTGGTCGATGCCACCGAAGCCATCGAATTTGTGAACCGTGCCATCCGCCTGTCCGCCGCGATCGAGGGTGACAAGGCCTTGGACACGGTGGAACAGCTGGCCGTGCTGCGGGCCGAACTGGCGACCTTCGGCCTGGGCATGGCCCATACCCATGTCCGACTGAACAGCACCCAGGTCCACAATGCCATCCGCAAGGCGGTTGGTCTGGATACGGCGGCGGATGACCCGCGCTACCGCCAGTCCTACCTGGCCACCCTGACCGACCTGTTGGACAAGGTGGAGCCGGTCGATATCAATTTCGGCTCCGTCGTGGCCGAACGCACCAGTGCCAAGCGCCTGTTCATGGTCGTGGCGCAGATGCTGAAATATTCCGATGCGCGCACGCCGATCCGCTTCCTGATCGCGGAGAGCGAGAGCGCCTTCACGGTGCTGTCGGCCCTCTATTTCGCCAAGCTGTTCGGGGTGGAGGACCGGGTCGATATCAGCCCGCTGTTCGAAACGGAAAAGGCGCTGGAGACCGGCAGCCGCATCATCGAACAGCTGCTGGAAAACCCGCATTACCGCGCCTATGTGCAGAAGCGTGGGCGCCTGTGCATCCAGACCGGCTATTCCGATGCCGGCCGCTATCTGGGCCAGACGCCGGCCAGTGCGTCCATCGAACGCCTGCGCCTGCGCGTGCTGCGCCTGTTCACCCGCCATGCGCTGACCAATGTGCAGCTGGTGATCTTCGACACCCATGGCGAAAGCATCGGCCGCGGCGGCCACCCCGCCAGCTTGCATAACCGTCTGGCCTATGTCAGCCCGCCGGCGACGCTGGCTTTCGCGGCCAAGCACAATATCGATCTGAAGCAGGAGGTCAGCTTCCAGGGTGGTGACGGCTACACCTATTTCGTGACACCGGCTTCGGCCATGGCCGTGGTCACCCGCATTCTGGAATATATGATCGGCACGGCCAAGCCGGACCTGGACCATGACGTGTTCTATGCCAAGGGCGATTATATCCGGGAATTTTTCACCACCGTGAAGGCCTTCCAGGTCGGGCTGGTCGAGGACCCGAACTATGGCGAGTTGCTGGCCGCCTTCGGCACCAACCTGCTGTTCCCCAGCGGCAGCCGCGCCATCAAGCGCCAGCATGATGCCGCCCCCGATCCGGCGGCCCGCGTCATGGCCGGGCAGTTCCGTGCCATTCCGCATAATGCCGTGCTGTTGCAGATGGGCTTGGCGGCCAATGTGCTGTCGGGTGTGGGCGAAGCCATCGACCGTGATCCCGAACAGTTCCGCACACTCTATGCCACGTCACCGCGCTTTCGCGAACTGATCGGCATCGTCATCTATGGCACGGCGGTCAGCTGCCCTGATGCGCTGAAGGCCTATGTCGACACGCTGGACCCCGGTCATTGGCTGACGCGGGCGGCGCGCACCGACAATCCGCTGGAAGCCGACGATATGCGCCGCATCGCGGCCGTGCTGGAGGAGACGCCGACCCAGGCCCGCCTGATCCGCATCTTCCGCAAGCTCTATCGCGATTACGGCGTGCTGCGGCAGAATCTGGAGCGGGCGGGGGCAGCACCCAAGCCCAATCCGGAGCTGGACCGGCATCTGGCCCTGTTGCATGCCGTGCGTCTGTCGCTGATCCATCAGGTCTATCGCTTGGCCGTGCATATCCCGGAATTCTCCAGCCAGCATTCCATCACTAATCAGCGGCTGGTGACCCGCCTGCTGCACCTGGATATTCCCTGGGCCCTGGAACAGCTGGCCCGCATCTTCCCGGCGCGTACCGAGGCCACCCTGGACGAAGGGTTCGGGGAGGTCGCCACCTATGTCAGCGACGAGAGCCAGGATTATAGCCAGGAGAATCAGAACATCTTCCGGCCGCTGGCCTCGCTCTATGAACTGATCCGCCGGACCAGCAACGCGCTGACGCAGCGGATTGGGTTCTTCGGATAAGCCAAACGTCGAAGCTGAAACGAACAGGGCGGATCGGTTATCCCGATCCGCCCTGTGCTGCTTTCCGGGGACTGCACCGTCGCGCTCAACCCCAATACCCCACATCCCGCTTCAATTGCGGCGGGATGCCGTGGCGATAGGCTTCGCCGGCCAGCAGTTCGGTCAGCACTGCTTGCAACTGCGCGGCCAAGCCCGACAGGGCCGTCATCCGGCGGGATGGGGGTGTGGTGCAGGCAAGCACCAGGGTTTGCGGCCGCGATGCAGCCCCATGGACCAAGTTCAGCTTTTGCATTGTCAGGGTTCCTTTCCGAACCGCCATTGGGTCTCTGTTGGACCATTTTTTGCCCATTCCGGCCTGGACGACAAACGAGTAATCCCGATAGGATGCAATAACTGGCCTTGTGCATAGGGAGCTGTTCATGGACAAGCGTCTGCCGCCGCTGAATGCGCTCCGTGCCTTTGAAACTGCTGCCCGCCACCTGTCCTTCACCAAGGCGGCGGACGAGATGGCCGTCACCCAGGCGGCCGTGTCCTATCAAATAAGACAGCTTGAGGACCATGTCGGGCGGGAACTGTTCCGCCGCCTGACGCGCAAGCTCGAACTGACGCCGGCCGGGCTGGAATTGCAGGCGGCGGTGGAGGATGCGTTCGACCGTATCCGCTCTACCATGCACAAACTGACCGACGCGGCGCAGGACAAGGTACTGTCGGTGACGACGCTGCCCACCTTCGCCTCGCACTGGCTGGTGCCGCGCCTGGGCCATTTCCAGCTGCGCCGGCCTGACCTTGCCGTACGGCTGGACAGTTCGGTGGGGATCGGCGACCTGAACCACCAGTTCGACGTCGCCATCCGGTCGGGCCATGGGCAATGGTCGGGTACGGTGTCGGAAAAGCTGGTGCAATACCGCCTGACCCCGGTGATCAGCCCGATCCTGGCCGACCGCATGGGCGGCATCCGCCACCCGTCGGACATCGCGCGGTTGCCGCTGCTGGATTATAACGACCAGGAGGATATCCGCTATTGGCACCAATGGTTCGCCCAGGCCGGGGTGGCCGTGGACCGGATGCGCAGCGGCCCGCAATATGACATGCAGTCGATCACGGGGCAGGCGGCGGTGATGGGCCAGGGCGTGGCGCTGGTCTGCCCCGCCTTCTTCGCTGCCGACATCGCCTCGGGCCGGCTGGTGGTGCCGTTCCCGGATCTGGTGCTGGTCACCGACCGGTCCTATTGGCTGGTCTGTTCCCAGCGCCGGGTGGACGAGCCGAAGATCAAGGCCTTCCGGGACTGGATCCTGTCGGAGGTCAATGCCTGTGAGGGGCAGTGCGGGGCGCTGGGTGGGATATTGAATATCCCCCTGGCCGGGCCGCGTCTGGCGGCAAATGGCTGAACCGCTTCAGTCCGCGCTGCGCAGCCCGAAATGGGCGGCCGTTCGGGCGACGAGGATGCCGGCCAGGGCGCCGGCGGCGGCCGGCAAAAGCGCCACGGCCGCGGCGATCAGCCCGCGCTCCAGTACGGGCAGGGAACTGCCCGGTGGCGGATAGGCCATCAGATGCGCCAGCAGCACGCCGCCGGCCAGGCCCATCACACCCAGGGCGGCGAGCCGCGGCAGGAACAGGGCGAAGAGAAAGGCCGAGGCAGCCAGAATGGCCAGCGTTCCCGACAGCGTGTCGGCGGTCATGTCCCATAGGCCGGCGCACGCCCCCAGCAGGGCCGCCAGGCAGGAAAGGACCAGGATTTTCATCGCGAAACTCATAACCGCCACCTTGTCGTCATCGGCGCCAGCTGGCGTCCATGGACAAAGATGGAGAGAGATTGCGGCGAAACCCGGTCAAGCACCGGGCGGTGGCGGGGCGGGCCGGCGGATTTGCCATGGCCCGTCCCGCACTCACCGGACTTGTCACAGCCCATACACACGCTGCATTGTTCATGACTGTTGGTCACGATCAATGCCCTCAATCGCCGGCGCGGCCCTCCGGCCGTTTGGCGACGCGCGCATGGGCGCGCGGGCGCTCAATGCGCCAACCAACCTGCGTCGCAGGTTGGTATTATTCTGCCGCGACGATCCCGCGCGATGGCGGCGTGAACATCGCCACCTTGGGCAACGGCCGATCAGCGCGCACGGAGGCGGCGTTGGACGGCAGGTTCATGGCCGCCCGGGTCAGTTCGGCATGTTCGCGCACCAGGTTGCGCAGTACGGCCCAGTGGCGGCGGATGCTGTCTTCCACCTCGCGCAGGCGCATGTCGGGCTGGGCAGGTTCTGCCGTCAGGGCGGCAAGAATTTCCGCCAGGCCGACATTATCCTTGGCGTCGTCCAGCAGCCGCAGCCCGGCGGGCAATCCGTCGAAACCGCCGGCGGGCTTGGTCTCCTTGGTACGCAGGAAGGAGGCTGTCGGCTTGGCAACCCCCGGGCGCTGTAGTCGGTCGTGCATGTGGACCCTCCCGGTGAAAAGGACGGGAGGGTATAAGCAAGCCACATGCCGGCTTTTATCAGGAAAATTCTGCCGGGTTTCGGGGGGGGGGCAGTTTCAGGAACAGATTTACCTTCTCCCGAACAGTCTTTCGATGTCGCCCAGTTTCAATTCGACATAGGTGGGGCGGCCATGGTTGCACTGGCCGGAATGGGGCGTGGCCTCCATCTGGCGTAGCAGCGCGTTCATCTCCTCCACATTCATCGGCCGGCCGGCACGGACCGAGCCGTGACAGGCCATACGGGAGCAGATGGCGTCCAGCTTCTCCTTCAAGGCATGGGCGTCACCCATCTCCGCCAGTTCGTCGGCGATATCCTTGATCAGGCCGCGCACATCGGCACGCGCGCCCAGCATGGCCGGTACCTCCCGTACCACGATGGCCCCCGACCCGAAGCTTTCCAGGACCAGGCCCAGTTCCGCCAACTCGTCCGATCGCTCGCCCACGCGCTCGGCATCGGCGGGGTCCAGTTCCACCACTTCGGGGATCAGCAGGCCCTGCCGCTTCACTCCGCCGCCCAGCATCTCCTTCTTCATCCGCTCATAGACCAGCCGTTCATGTGCGGCGTGTTGGTCGACGATGACGATGCCATTGTCGGTCTGGGCCACGATGTAGGTCGCGTGCAACTGCGCCCGTGCGGCGCCTAAGGGAAAGCTGGGTGCGGTGGCGGCGATGGCATCGGCTTCCTCCATCCGCGCCGCCGGGGCGAAATCGGTGGGGGCAGGGGGTGCGCCCATGGGCTGCGGCGCCTGGAAATGCCAGGCGGCCTCTGCCATCTCCCGGCTTACCGGCGGCGCGGCGTGATGCTGCTGGGCATAGGGCGGCGGATTGGTGGGGCGCTGCGGTTCCCAGAGCAGGCTGCTCTGCGGGGCGATGCGCGGCGTCAGGCTGGCCAGCGTGTCGGCGGCGACGGTGGTGCTGGCGCGGTGGCCGGCGGCGGCCAGGGCATGTTTCAGGGCGCCGACGATCAGGCCGCGGATCAGCGCCTGGTCGCGGAACCGCACCTCCGTCTTGGCGGGATGGACATTCACGTCCACGTCATGCGGGTTCAGCGTCAGGAACAGGGCCAGCACGGGATGCCGGTCACGGGCCAGGAAATCGGCATAGGCGCCCCGCACCGCCCCCACCATCAGCCGGTCCTTCACCGGCCGCCCATTGACGAACAGGTACTGACCGGCCGATGTCGGCTTATTATAGGTGGGCAGACCGATATGCCCGACCAGCCGTACGCCGGCCCGTTCGGCATCCACGGGAATGGCATTCTCCTGGAACTCCCGTCCCAGCACGGCCCCCAGCCGGCCCAGGCGGGCCATCGCCGCCTCGCCCGTGCTGGCGGTCAGGCGTACCGGTGTGCGCCCGTCGTCCGTCACAGTGAAGGCGACATTTGGATGGGCCATGGCCAGGCGTTCGACCACATCGACGGCATGCTGGCTTTCGGTGCGGCTGCCCTTCAGGAATTTCAGGCGGGCCGGCGTGGCGAAGAACAGGTCCCGCACCTCCACCCGCGTGCCCAGACCGCCCGGCGCCGGGCCCACCGGATGCACTGTGCCGCCCTCTACCAGGATGGCGCTGGCATGGTCGGCATTTTCGGTACGGCTGGTGATGGTCAGGCGGCTGACGGCACCGATGCTGGGCAACGCCTCGCCCCGGAAGCCCAAGGTGCGGATGTCGGTCAGGTCGCCATCAGGCAGCTTCGACGTTGCATGCCGTTCCACCGACAGGGCCAGTTGCTCCGGCTCCATGCCGCACCCATCGTCGGCGACGGACAGCAGCGCCTTGCCGCCGTCGCGCAGGGTGACATCGATGCGCCGCGCCCCGGCATCCAGCGCATTCTCCACCAGCTCCTTCACAGCGGCGGCAGGACGCTCCACCACCTCGCCGGCGGCGATCTGGTTGACGAGATTATCGGGAAGGCGGCGGATGGTCGGCATGGGACGGTCATAGCACCGATGGGGGCTGTCCGCCAAGCCAGCCACAAGTTATGGGAAGCCGGGGTCTAGCCTGGAATCTTGATCCCTACCACTTCCGCCATCTGCTCCCGCTTGACCTTAGCGCCCGACAGACGAACCCCCGTCAGGTCCGCCTCCTTCAAATCCGCCTGCAGCAGATTGGCGAAGGACAGGTCGGCACCGGCGAAATTGGCCTTCACCAGCCGCGCGCCCGACAGGTTGGCATAGCGCAGCTTGGCGCCCGCCAGTTCGCTGCGCACGAAGCGGGTGGCGTCGATCTTCAGATAGCCCAGATTGGCCTCCGACAGATTGGCATTGCCCAGCATGGCGTCGGTCAGGTTGATGCCGCGCAGGTCGCAGCCCGACAGGTTGGCCCCGCGCAGATCGGCACCCGCCAGATTGCCCACCTGGATCTGCGCGGCCGACAGGTCCATGCCATAAAGGATGACGCCCGGTGCGTGCAGGCGTGTCAGGCAGGCATGCGACAGGCTGCCCGCGTCGCGCAGATCATATCCGGTCAGGTCCAGCGCCAGTCCCGACTGTCCCGCCGTGCCCACCCATTCGGCATGCAGCTTCAGCATCTGCTCCAGAGGGCGGGGCAGGGCGCTGGCGGGCTTGCCGGCCGGCTTGTCGGTCAAGGCCCCGGCCATGTCGGCATTGGCCATTTCCGTCATCACCAGGACCGCTCCGGTCAGCACAGCCCCCTTCAGGCTGGCGCCGCGCACATCGGCGCCCGACATGTCGGCCCCTTCCAGGATGGCGCCGTCCAGGGTGGCGTTGCGCAGGTTGGCGCGTACCAGTTTGGTCCCGCGCATCACCGCGTCGGTGAAGTCGGTATGCATGGCCACCGCACCCGACAGCTTGGCCTGTGACAGGTTGGCATTGGCCAGTTTCGCCCCCTGCATGTCGGCCGGGCTGGCATCGCTTTCCACCACCACGATCTTCAGGCTGCCATCGGCGCCGCGTTCGGCCAGCGACCCGTCGCGCAGATCGGCGCTGACCAGATTGGCACCTGTCAGGTCGGCCCCGCGCAGGCTGGCGCCGCGCAGATCGACCTTCACCAGGGACGCGCCGGTCAAGGTCGCCTCCCGCAGGTCGGCGGCGAACAGGGTGCAGCAATCCAGATTGGCGCCGGCCAGGTTGGCGCGGCGCAGGATGCAGCCGGTCAGGTCGGCATGGGCCAGGTCGCGGCCCGACAGGTTCAGCCCCGACAGGTCGTAATTGGCCAGCACGGCGCGGGCCCCGCCCATGCGGGCGTTCCGGAACATCTCGTGCCGCTTCAGGATGGCGTCCAACTGTTCCTGGGTCGCCTTGTAATGGGCCCTCTGGTCGGCCAATTTCGCTTCTCCCGGCTGGGCAATTTTCAATACATGATGAGCCATCCTTGGTCGGGATTTACAAAAATTTTATGAATCAAGGTCACTGAACAGTCCGAAACGGCGGATCAGCGCCTTCTCCGCCTCCAGCACCAGCAGCAGCAGGATGCCCGTGGACACCACCAGCAGCGCGTCCAGCAGCCCCAATGGCCTTGTGTCGAACAGCACCTGCATGAAGGGGAGATAGGTGAAGGCTGCCTGCGTCACGGTGATGACAGCCACCGCGATCAGCACAACGCGCGTGTCAATGATCCCGCGCCAGATGATGGAGCCCGCATGCAGACAACGCACATTGAACAGATAGAACACCTCCAGCACCACCAGGGTGTTGGCCACCATGGTCCGCGCCGTCTCGATGTCCAATCCTCCTGCCAGCGCATAAAAGAAGACGGAGAGGGTGCAGGCCAGGAACAGGCCGGAGACGAAAAACAGCCGCCAGACCATGAAGGGCGACAGCAGGGCCGCTTTGCCGGGCCGGGGAGGACGGCGCATGATGCCTGGTTCCGCCGGTTCGAACGCCAGCACCAGACCCAACACGACGGTGGTGACCAGATTGACCCAGAGGATCTGGGTCGCGGTCATCGGCATGGCAAAGCCGGCCAGGATGGCGGCGATGACGGTCAGCACCTCGCCCCCGTCGGCCGGCAGTGTCCAGACGATGACCTTGCGGATATTGTCATGCACCGCCCGGCCTTCCCGCACGGCGGCGACGATGGTGGCGAAGTTATCATCCAGCAGGACGATCTGCGCCGCCTCCTTCGCCGCTTCCGTGCCCTTGCCCCCCATGGCGATGCCGACATTGGCCTGTTTCAGGGACGGGGCGTCGTTCACCCCGTCCCCCGTCATGGCGACGATGCCGCCTTCGGCCTGCAGCGCCCGGACGATGCGCAGCTTATGTTCAGGGTTGGTGCGGGCAAAGACGTCGGCCCGGCTGGCCACAACGCGCAACTCACCCTCCGACAGCGGGTCCAATGCCGCCCCGGTCACCACCTCCGGTCGTTCGGCGAAGCCCAACTGGGTGGCGATGGCGGCGGCGGTGGTGCCATGGTCGCCGGTGATCATCTTCACCTTGATGCCGGCGGTGCGGCATTCGGCGATGGCGGCCACGGCTTCCGGCCGGGGGGGATCGATGAAGCCGATCAGGCCGATGAAAACCAAGCCCGCCTCCAGTCCGATGACGGACAGACGATCCAGCCCGTCCGGGGTGGGTTTCACCGCGAAGCCCAGCACGCGTTCGCCCTGTTCGGCCGCCCGGGCAATGCCGGCCTGCCAGAAGGCGACATCCAGCGGCTCCGGCCCGTCTGCACCCATTTGCGCCGCCGCCATGGACAGAAGCTTTTCCGGGGCGCCCTTCACAAAGATCCGTCCCCCTTCCGGCCCCCGGTTCAGGGTGGCCATGAAGCGGTGTTGCGCATCGAAGGGGATTTCGTCCAGGCGCGGCCACTCGCCGCGCACATGCGTGGGGTCCAGCCCGGCCTTCATCACCAGGCAGATCAGTGCCCCTTCCATCGGGTCGCCGTCCACCTGCCAGCCGGTGGCACCCTGGCGCAGTTGTGCGTCGTTGCACAGAATGGCCGTGCGCAGCAGTGGCGACGCCATGGCCAGCGATAGCACATCCTCGTCCCCGCTACCGGCGCTGAAGCTGCCTTGCGGGAGATATCCGGCCCCGCTGACCTTCACCTCATGCCGGGTCGTGATCAGACGGGTGGCCATCATCTCGTTGCGGGTCAGGGTGCCGGTCTTGTCCGAACAGATGATGGAGGTCGACCCCAGCGTCTCCACGGCCGGCAGGCGGCGGACAATGGCCTTGCGCGCCGCCATGCGCTGCACCCCGATGGCCAGGGTGATGGTGATGACGGCGGGCAGCCCCTCCGGGATGGCGCCCACGGCCAGTGCCACGACGGCGATCAACGCCTCTTCCCAGGCATAGTGCCGGACCAGAACGGCGAAGGCGAACAGCAGGGCCGCGACAATGGCGCATATCCAGGTGAAACGCCGGCCAAAGCTGTTGATCTGAACCAGAAGCGGGGTGGTGATCTCCTGCACCTGGCTGATCAGGCGGCTGATATGGCCAATCTGCGTGTCGCTGCCCGTGGCCACCACAACGCCCGTCCCCTGGCCCGCCGCCACCAGCGTGCCGGAAAACGCCATGCAGGTGCGCTCCGCCAGCGGGGTTTCCGGCGTCACCGGGGCGGTCCGCTTTTCCGATGGCATCGACTCGCCGGTCAATGCCGCTTCCTCCACCAGCAGGAAGCGGGCCTTGATCAGTCGCAGGTCGGCGGGTACGCGGTCGCCGGCCTCCAGCAGCACCAGATCACCCGGCACCAGATCGGCCGCGGGCACCGTGCCGCGCACGCCGTCGCGGATGATGTTGGCATGGGGGGAGATCATGGAGCGGATGGCGTTCAGCGCCATTTCCGCCTTGCCCTCCTGCACGAATCCGACAAGGGCGTTGAGGATGACGACGGCCAGGATGACTGCTGAGTCGATATGATGCCCCAAGGTCCAGGCGGCGATGGCGGCGGCCAGCAGGAAATAGATCAGGGCATTGTTGAATTGCGCCAGGAAGCGCAGCAGCGCGTGCCTGCCGGGGGTGGCAGGCAACTGGTTGAGACCGAAACGGTTGCGCCGCGTAGCGATCTCCGCCGCAGTCAGCCCGGCCGGCCCGCAGCCCAGTGCCGCCTGCACGTCATCGGCCGGTAATGTGTGCCAAGCCCTGTCGTCGGTTGCAACAACCGGCGAGGCCGCCATTTTGACCATTTACACCTGACTGCTATTTTGTTTCCCGGAAGTGACGCAGGGTCGGCGCGTTTCGTTCCGCAATCTTACCTGCGCTTTGATGGCATGCCGTTGATCCCTGTCAAACAGGGTTCAGTTTCCCATCCGTTCGGCCGGGCGCCGGACCAGCGCCACCAGGGCGTAGGAAATCAGCATCAGCAGGAACCAGGACCCGAACTTGGCGACGGAAACCATCGCCCATCCCTGTTTCTGGCTGGGATAGATCCAGGCGCCGGCAAAGGTACCCAGGTTTTCCGCGAACCAGATGAACAGGGCCACCAGCGCGAACCCGACCAGCAGCGGCATGCGCCGGTCCTGTTGCCACACCCGGAAATAGATCCAGCAGCGCCCGAAGATCAGCCCCGCCAGCGCGAACAGGCCCCAGCGCAGGTCCCACCAGAAATGATGCAGGAAGAAATTGGCATAGACGGCGATTGCAAAGCCCAGCACGGCCCAGAGGGGCGGATGGTGGCTGAAGCGAAAATCGAACAGCCGCCAGGCGCGCGCGATATAGGAACCGACGGCGGCATACATGAAGCCGGTGAACAGGGGCACCCCGCCGATGCGCAGGAAACTGTCCTCCGGATAGACCCAGGAGCCCATCGCTGTCTTGAAGATCTCCATGCCGGTGCCGACCAGATGGAAGATCAGGATGACCAAAGCCTCCTCCCGCGTCTCCATCCGCAGCCGGATCAGTGCCACCTGCAGCGCCAGGGCGGCGATGGTCAGGAAATCGTAGCGGGGCAGGCCGGCATCGCGCGGATAGAACAGGTAGGTGGCCAACAGCAGGGCCAGCATCAGCCCGCCATAAAGACAGGCCCAGGCCTGCTTCACCCCGAAGCGCAGGAATTCGTAGGAACCTGCCGCCCAGGGACCACGCGCCTTCGCGGCCGCGCCCAGGGCGGCCTCACGCGCGATGAACCGGGTCAGCAGAGGCCAGTCGCTGGTGGCGCTGGGCGGATGGGGTTTCAGCATGGGCCGGGGCGCTGCGCATGGGGGGAAGGAACGGGGGCTTTGTGGCAGGCGGGCGCGGCGGAAAGATGGCGTGATGCCGTCAACGTCCGATAGCGGGCACGATATCGGTGCGGCTGAAGTCTGACCCGACAAAAAGTAACGGCCAGTCCCGTTGCTTGGCCAACGCATAGGCGAAGCAATCGCCATAGTTCAAGCCTGCCGGATGGTTGCCCTTTCCCCAGCGGGCGTAAGCGGTGCCAACAGATCGGGCAAAGCGTTCATCGACCTTGACGACTTCCACGGCCAGTTCGTCAATCATCTGCTCTGCTTTCTCTGCGACACCCCGCTGGCCGGCGACAATCAGCAGTTCAGCCAAGGTGCCGGCGGAGATGGCCATATCCGGCGTGCATAGCGCCTGCATGCAGGCCACCGCGGCGGGTTCATCCAGCAGGACAGCCATGAAGGCTGATGTATCGACGACAATCATCGCGGCAGGCCGTCATCCCCATAAAGGAAATGGTCCGCCAGTTCCGCCGGCGGGCCGGCCTTGACGATGGCGGCGGATTGGCGGGCAAGATTCTGCAAAAAAGCCATGCGCCGGTTCATGTCGATGCCCGGCTTTGTGGCCATGGGCACAAGCCGGGCCACGGCATGTCCATGGCGGGTCAGGACAATATCCTCCCCCGCCTCGGCCCGCCGGACCAGTTCGGTCAACTGTGCCTTCGCATCACTGACAGGGATTTCCATGGCACACCTCCATCACATGTCCAAATATGGACCAGATAATGGTCCATGACAATGTGATGGCGGCCGCAACCTCATCCCACCTTGCCGGCATTCACCACGCCGATCAGCCCGGCCGTGCTGGCATCGTGCGCCTTGGGTGCCTCGCCCTCCAGTTCCGGCAGGATGACCTTGGCCAGTTGCTTGCCCAGTTCCACGCCCCACTGGTCGAAGCTGTTGATGTTCCAGACGATGCCCTGCACGAACACCTTGTGCTCATAGAGCGCCACCAGCATGCCCAGGCGGTAGGGGTCCAACTGGTCGACCAGGATGGTATTGGTGGGCCGGTTGCCGGTGAACACCTTGTGCGGGGCCAAGGCCTCCAGGATGTCGCCGGCCTTGCCCTCCTTCTCCAGCTCCGCCCGCACCTCGGCCGGGTTCTTGCCGCGCATCAGCGCCTCGGTCTGGGCCAGCGTGTTGGACAGCAGCATGGCATGGTGCCGGCCGTTCGGGTTCTGGCTGTTGACCGGCGCGATGAAGTCGCAGGGGATCAGGTGGGTGCCCTGGTGGATCAGCTGGTAGAAGGCATGCTGGCCGTTGGTCCCCGGCTCACCGAAGATGATGGGGCCGGTGGTGTAGTCCACCGCGTTGCCGTCACGATCCACCGACTTGCCGTTGCTCTCCATATCCAACTGCTGAAGATAGGCGGGCAGCCGGGCCAGATACTGGTCATAGGGCAGAACGGCATGGGCCGTGGCCCCCCAGAAATTGCCGTACCAGACGCCCAGCAGGCCCAGGATCACCGGCATGTTCTGTGCCAGCGGCGTGGTGCGGAAATGTTCGTCCATGGCATGGGCGCCGGCCAGCAGTTCCCCGAACTTCGACGGCCCCACCATCAGCGCGATGGGAAGGCCGATGGCGGACCACAGGCTGTAACGCCCGCCGACCCAATCCCAAAAGCCGAACATGTTGTCGGTATCGATGCCGAACTTGGACACTTCCGCGGCGTTGGTTGACACGGCCACGAAATGCTTGGCCACCCCGGCCTCGTCCCCGCCATTGGCCAGGAACCAGTCGCGCGCCGTGTGGGCGTTGGCCAGCGTCTCCTGCGTCGTGAAGGTCTTGGACGCGATGATGAACAGGGTGGTAGCGGGATCGACGTGGCGCAGCACCTCAGCAATGTGGGTGCCGTCGACGTTGGAGACGAAATGCGCCTGCAAATGCGGGTGGTGCCACGGGGTCAGCGCCTGGGTCACCATCACCGGCCCCAGATCGGACCCGCCGATGCCGATATTGACGATGTCGGTGATGGGCTGCCCGTCGAAGCCGCGCCATTCGCCGTCGCGCACCTTGTGGCAGAAGGCATACAGGCGGGCGAGCACATCATACACGCTCGGCATAACGTCCTGCCCATCCACCAGGATCGGGCGGTCGACACGGTTGCGCAGGGCCACATGCAGGACGGCGCGGTCCTCGGTGATGTTGATGCGCTGGCCACTGAACATGGCGTCGCGCATCTCCTCCAGCTTCTGCTGCTCTGCCAGATCGATCAGCAGCGACAGCGTTTCATCCGTCACGCGGTTCTTGGCATAATCCAGCAGCATGCCGTCGACCGTGATGCGATAACGGTCGAAGCGGACGGGGTCGGTGGCGAACAGGTCGCGCATCGTCACCCCATCCAGGGTGCTGCGGTGGGCGGCCAGGGCCTGCCAGGCGGGGGAACGGGTCAGGGCGGACATAGGGGCTCTCTCCGGCCGAAGCGTGACGGTCTGCCTGCGATTGATAGCATGCCCGATCAGGCCGACAAGCCCGCAACCACGACAAAATCCGCGATGGTTACCGATTTCGACGATGCGTGGTCGTGTTGCGACAGTAAAGATATCCGGCTGACATTCATGTAACTGCGTTACATTACGCGATCTGCTCAGAACGCCTCCGGATCGCCTTCGAACGGGGTGATCGCCCCGACCCGATAGCCCTTGTCTTGGTTGAAGCGCATGCCGGCCTTGGCCATGGCCATCTTTTCGCTGGCGGCCCAGACCATGTAGCGTCGGCCCGATTTCCAGGAAAGGGTCACCTCTTCGGGCGCATTACGGGCAAGGTTGTTGAAGTCGGGATGGCTGATGGACAGGACGTAGGCCATGTCGCCGACATTCTTGCGCTCGTCGAAGACATAAATCTGCGCTTCCATGGATTTGTCGTGTTCGGCCTGGACTTCGCCCTGGTCGATCTGGCTGTTCAGACGTACCAACTCTTCGCGCATCTGCCGCTCCTCGCGCCGCAATGCCAGTGTGGCGGCTGCGCGTTCGCGCACGGCCCTGCTGGCATTGCCTACGCGGTTTTGCTGGCCCTCATGCATCTTGCGGGCACGGCGCAGGCGCTTGCGGGTATGGGCGGTCATCTGCAGGGCAACGACCCCGCCGCCTAGAATGCCGAACCAGAGCGGCAGACTGTCGAAAAGGGCGGCCAGCATCAGTTCAGCCCCCGTTCATGCGCCGCGGCGTGCAGTTCCGCACTCTCCAGCGCCGTCAAATCCTCTTCTCCACCGCTATTCGGTTCAGAGATTTCGGCGATGAAGAAGCCGGTAGCGGGCGGGAAGGCCTTCTCCGCCAGGATCTTGGCATCGCCGATGGTCGGGGCCCAGATCACCGCCTGCTGGGTGCGTGACCAGCCGCGTGACAGGAACGGATGTTCCTTCTGGTCCATCTGGGCGCGTTGCACATGGCGGTTCACGATCTGCGCGACGAATTTGCGCGCCGGCCGTTCCGCCCGCAGAAAGGCGTCCTCCTCCCCCAGCGCGCGCATCAGCTGTGACCGGGCGACCTTCAGGTCCATGATCTTCTTATTGACCATGTAATGCCGGCGGCGGGCGGACTTCACCTCGGCATCCAGCTTCACCAGCATGGGCAGCATCTTGTCCTTTCGCGCCTGCAGGCGCTGGGCCAGGATGTTCAGCTTCTGCATGCGCCCGTCCAGGCCCACGCCCTGCTGCCGGTTGCGAATGGCATTCTCCGCAGCGCTGGCGATGCCGGACCCTAAAAGATAGGCGATACCGGAGATCACGAAGAAGGCGATCACCGCTTCGGTAAGTTTTTCGAGCATGCTTGACGGTCCCCGGCGGCCATGCTGGACGCCAGATTGATTATAGATCGAAGCCTGGGGTTGGCGGAAGATTTTGTTAACCGTGTGCGAACGGGGCGGATGCCCTTGGCCGTTGGCGGAGACCAACCGACAGACGATGCGACAGGGAAAAAAGAAAACCCGCCGGCCCGGGGCGGGGCGGCGGGTTGAAGGCGGGGTCGTCGGCGGGATGGGAAAGGGATGGAACCCATCCGCCACTGAACGGGGAACGGTCAGTGATCAGATCCTATACCGGCGGGGGCGGTACGCCACTGTGACCCTGGTCACGCCGTGCGCAGATCAATCAGATCGCCATGCAGGGCGCAGGCGGGCACCGCAAATTCCACGATGGCGCGGGCCGTTTCGGCCGGCGTGGCGATGGTCGCCGGGTCTTCGCCAGGGAATGCCTTGGCGCGCAGGCCGGTGGCCACGGGACCGGGATCGACCAGATTGATGCGCAGTCTGGTGTTCAGCGTCTCTGCGGCCCAGGTGCGGGCCATCATGTCCAACGCGGCCTTGGATGCGGCATAGGCCGACCAATAGGCCGTGGGCTCACGCCCCACCCGGTCGGTCAGGAATATCGCGCGGCCGGCATCCGACAGACGCAGCAGCGGGTCGGTGGTGCGGATCAGGCGCATGGCGGCGGCGATGGACACACCCATGACCTTGTCCCAGTCCTTGGGGTCGGAATGGGCGATGGGACCCAACGTGCCCAACTGGCCCGCGGCATGAACCAGCACATCCAGGCGGCCGAACCGCTCGTAAAGGGCCGGGCCCAGGCTATCCAGCTTGGCGCTGTCCATCAGGTCCTGGGGGATGATGGTGGCAGCCCCGCCCAGCGACTTGATTCGGTCATCCAACTCCTCCAGCGCGCCTAGCGTGCGGGCCAGAAGCACGACATGGGCCCCCTCACGCGCCAGCTGCTCGGCTACGGCGGCACCGATACCGCGCGAGGCGCCGGTGACAAGCGCGACGCGATCAGTCAGGCGCGGATTGGGAAGGGCGGCAGCACCGGTCATGGCAGATCTCTTCAAACTGAATTGCGCGGTTGATTACCGCATTCACGCGCAAGGCGACAAGCGGCGGATCGCCGCTATGCCCCGTTTGGTTATCATTACGAGGTCGAAATGAAATGGGGGAGGTGTTCAACACCTCCCCCATTTCATTGCGTATGTGGAACAAGCCTTACGACTTGCGGCTCCACCAGCCTCGCTTCGGCTTTTCAGCCGACGGGTTGACCTCTGTGGCCGGTTCCGCCGGGGTCGGTACCTCTTCGGCAACCGGCTCCGCGACCGCTTCCACCACCGTCTCGGCCACGGTCTCAGCCGGCGCGGCCTCCGCCTCGGCAGCCTTCTTGCGGCTGCGGGTAGCACGCTTCTTCGGGGCCGGGGCTTCCTCCGCCACAGGGGCGGCGGGTGCTTCCTCGACCAGCACGGGGGCCGGCTCCAGCACCGGTGCGTCGGCCGGCGCGGCTTCAGCTTCCGCAACCTTCTTGCGGCTGCGGGTTGCCCGCTTCTTCGGGGCCGGGGCTTCCTCCGCCACAGGGGCGACGGGCGCTTCCTCGACCAGGACGGGGGCCGGCTCCAGCACCGGTGCCTCAGCCGGCGCGGCTTCGGCGTCCGCGACCTTCTTGCGGCTACGGGTGGCGCGCTTCTTGGGCGCCGGGGCGTCTTCCGCCGCAGGCTCCGTCACGACCGGTTCGTCAGCAACAGCGGGGTCCACGGCAGCAGCAGTGGGTGCCGTCTCAGCTGCCGCCGAGACGTCGCCCTCGGCCGCGGCCTCCTCGTCGCCCTCATCCTCACCGGCGGAATCGGTCGTTCCATCCTCCCGACGGCCCCGCCGACGACCACCACGCTTGCCGCGACGACGCTTCTTGCCGCGCGCATCCTCGTCTTCGCCGGCCACGGGAGCAGCCGGGGGCTCACCCTCGCTGGCCTCGGTGACGTCGCCCTCAATGGCGGCTTCGGCTTCCTCGCCGGACTCGCTTTCGGTCTCATCTTCGGCCTCACCGCCCTCGGACGTACCACCATTTTCGCCGCGTTCCCCGCGGCGGCGGCGGCGGCGGCGGCGGCGGCCGCGGATGTCGCGGTCACCGTCCCGGTCGGCACGACCCTCACCGCGACCCTGGGGCTTGGCTTCCTCGGCCTCGTCTTCCGCCTCGATCTCGGCGGCTTCCTCGGCTTCGGCTTCCTCGATCTCGATGGCGCGTTCGGTCTGGGCCATCACCCGCTCCGCGCTGACCGGGGCCGCGGTGACCAGATCATCGGCGGCGGTGCGTGCGCGCAGACGATCGATATGATGGTTGGGGCCGATCAGCTTGTCGTCACCCTGCAGGTAGACGCGCAGCCCATGACGCCGCTCGATATCCGCCAGCGCCTCGCGCTTGTGGTTCAGGATATAGAGCGTGACATGGCTGGCGCAGGTCACCGTAATCTCGGCCGACCGCTTGCGGATGCCCTCTTCCTCCACGGCGCGCAGTACGGCGAGAGCGGCGCTCTCCAGGCTGCGGACCATGCCGGTGCCTTCGCAATGCGGGCAGCGTTCGAAGTTGATTTCCTGCAACGAGGGGCGCAGCCGCTGACGCGACAGTTCCAGCAGGCCGAAGGCAGAGATGCGACCCAGCTGGATGCGGGCCCGGTCGGCCTTCATCGCTTCCTTGATGCGCTTCTCGACCGCTGCATTGTTGCGCGGGTCTTCCATGTCGATGAAATCGACTACGACCAGACCGGCTAGATCGCGCAGGCGCAGCTGGCGGGCTACCTCTTCGGCGGCCTCCAGGTTGGTGCGCACCGCCGTCTCTTCGATATTCCGCTCCTTGGTGGAACGGCCCGAATTGACGTCGATGGCGACCAAGGCCTCGGTCTGGTTGATGACGATGTATCCGCCCGACCGCAGCTGGACGATGGGGTTGAACATCGTCTCGATCGCCCCTTCCACCTGGAACCGGTGGTACAGCGGGATGGAGGTGTCGTTATAGAGCTGGATCTTCTTGGCATGGCTGGGCATCAGCATGCGCATGAAGTCCTTGGCCACCCGGAAGCCGGCCTCACCCTCGACATGCACTTCGTCGATGTCGCTGGAATAGAGGTCGCGGATGGTGCGCTTGATGAGGTTGGCTTCCTCATAGATCAGCGCCGGTGCGACGGACTGCAAGGTCGTCTCGCGGATGCTGTCCCAAAGGCGCATCAGGTATTCAAGGTCACGGCGGATTTCCGGCTTGGACCGCTCGATACCCGCGGTGCGCAGGATGACCGACATGCCCGACGGGATATCGAAATCCTCCAGCATCTCCTTCAGGCGCTTGCGGTCGGCCGGGTTGGTGATCTTGCGGCTGATGCCGCCGCCGCGCGGCGTATTGGGCATCAGCACGGCATAGCGGCCGGGCAGCGACAGGAAAGTGGTCAGCGCGGCCCCCTTGTTGCCACGCTCCTCTTTCGTCACCTGCACCAGCAGGATCTGGCGGCGCTTGATAACTTCCTGAATCTTGTAGGATTTCAGGGGGCGGCGGCGCTGCTGGTTGCTGCTGTGGTGGTGATGGGGACGCTCCTCCACCTCCTCCTCGACGCTTTCCTCAGCACCCTCAACCGCGGCGGGCTGGGGGCGATAGCGGCGGTTGCGCTCGCGGCCCGACGAATGCACGAAGGGCGAACCTTCGCCGGTATCTGCGGTTTCGCCATCGGCGTCACCGCCGACATGTTCACCCTCGGTCGCAATACCCTCGGCATCGCCGGCTTCAACGACTTCGGCGGCGATCAGGGGCTCACCCGCATCCTCGGCCACGATGGGGGCCGGGGCCGCACCGCCGATTTCTTCAGGCGGCAGGGTGGGGGGCGCTTCCTCGATATGGCCGTTCTCGGCGATATCATCCTCGCCACGCTCGGCGCGGGCCTCCCGCTCCTCCGCCAGCTCCTGCTGCTCGCGCAGCAGCGCCTCGCGGTCGGCGACCGGGATGCGGTAATAGTCGGGGTGGATTTCGGAAAAGGCCAGGAAACCGTGCCGGTTGCCGCCATATTCCACGAAGGCCGCCTGGAGCGACGGTTCGACCCGGATGACCCGGGCCAGATAGATATTGCCCTTGAGCTGCTTCCTGGAGGCGATTTCGAAATCGAGCTCTTCCAGGCGGTTACCATTGACCACAACGACCCGGGTTTCCTCCGGATGCGTGGCATCGACAAGCATACGCTTGGCCATATGTCTTCCCCGTGGCAAAGGGCACCGCAGCCTCCGCGCGACGGGACGGAACAACGGGCCTTGCCACCATAGCGGTGCGAGACTTGTCGGCAAAGACGGGGAAGGTCATCGAACAGCGCGCCCACCAAAGCCCCGCGAAGGACCCGTGGAACGCAGCCAGGATGAACCAGCGCCAATGCCGGGCCCGTGCCGGATGAACCGGACAGGCCAGCCTCAAGGTTTCCACTGCACCGCGCGCCGCTGGGGTCGAACCCTTGTGGCGTCACATCCAGGGGGCCGCTGCATGTCGGCAATCACAGCCGGCGGCGGGTCCCAAAGGGCGACGCCGATGCCCGTTTCAGGGCCCTGGCGAAGCGCGGTTTGTCGCGACTGTCACCATAAACACACACCCCCCGGTTCCACAATGATAGAATTGCGGTCGATGCGTTTGTTTGCACCGATTCCCGACCTTCATCGCGATACCATCGGTGCCAATTGAGTCGTCAGGTGATGATAGGCGTTGAAGTCACTGATTCGGCGTGTTTATAGTGCGATCGAACAAATCGCCGTTTTCGATTCGCCCGAAGGGGGAAGGGCAACCGTGCCGCAGAACGGGGCAATCCGGACCAGGGCCGCAAGGTCAGTGTCAACGGCGTGCGCGCTGTTGGCCGGGTTGCTGCTATGCCTGTGCTTGGAAATGGTCGCAACGGCCCAGGCGCCTGTGCAGACAGCGTCGGTGGTGTCGTCGATGGTTCTGCCGGACGGTCCGCGGATCGGGGCCGCCCGGCTGGGCGATCATGGCGACAAGACCCGTTTCGTCTTGGAACTGACGCGTGATGCGCCTTTCACCATCGTGCCCGATGCCAAAGCCGTGGTGGTGGAGATGGAGGCGGCGCTGGACGCTCCCCTGCCGCCGGCCAAGGGGCTGGTGCGGGCCGTGGGTGTCCGGCCGGGGAGTAAAGCCGGGCGCCTGCGCCTGGTGCTGACCACCGCCGTGCCAGTGCGGGTGCTTCTGGCCGAGGTGATCCCGCCGCGCGACGGCAAGCCGCCCCGTTTCATCATGGATCTGGCCGCGGGCACAGCCGGGCCGGGGGCCGTGCTGACGCCGGCCAGCGTCAGCACGCTGAACCCGCCGGTGCCCAGGGAAAAGCCCAAGCCGCCCTTGCCCATGATCGTCATCGATCCCGGCCATGGCGGCCAGGACCCCGGCGCCATCGCGGTCGGCGGCGCGTATGAGAAGGACATCACGCTCGCCATGGCCAGGGAGGTGCGGCGCCAGCTGCTGGCCACCGGCCGCTACCGGGTCGCGCTGACCCGGGACAAGGATGTATTCATCCCCCTGCGCGACCGGTCGGCCATTGCGCGTGCCAAGGGGGCGGATCTGTTCATTTCGCTCCATGCCGACAGCATCAATTCCAAGCAGATCAGGGGCTTGTCCATCTATACCCTGTCCGACAAGGCATCGGACAGGGAGGCGGAGATGTTGGCCCAGCGCGAGAACCAGTCCGACGCCATCGTGGGCATGGACCTGTCGGGCCACCGTGCCGACGTCGCCACCATCCTGATCGGCCTGTCGCAGCGCGAGACGATGAACCAGTCCCGCCGCTTCGCTGCCACCCTGCTGAAAAGTCTGGACCCCAACATCGCCGTGCTGCCCGGCCCGCTGCGCTCGGCAGGTTTCGCGGTGTTGACCGCGCCCGACGTGCCGGCCGTGCTGGTGGAGATGGGGTATCTGTCGCACAGCCAGGATGCCAAGCTCCTGACCAGCGATACCTATCGCAAGCGTGTGGCGTCTTCCCTCCTGCGTGCCGTGGATGGCTTCTTTACCGGCAATGCGGCCTCACCCCGGTCATGACCGCGACATAATCCCGTTTGCATTGTTATACTGCTGACGTGGCGCCGCCCCCGACCGGGCGGCGCTTGTTCTATGGGCCGTTGCCGGCCGTTCGGGTGGGTTGGGAAATGAATCGCGTCGTTAAGGGCTTGTTGATCGCCGGTGTCTCGCTGGGTGTATTGGGGGTGGCCACCGCGGGAGGGGCCTGGATCTATTTCAGCAAGGACCTGCCCGACCATACGACGCTGGCCAATTACAACCCGTCTGTGGCCACCCGTGTGCATGCCGGTGATGGCCGCCTGGTGGCGGAATTCGCCAGTGAGCGCCGGGTCTTCGTGCCCATCGCCGCCATTCCCAAGCGGGTCAGCAATGCTTTCGTGTCGGCGGAAGACCAGAATTTCTACACCCATCACGGGGTGGACTGGATCGCCGTGGTCCGCGCCCAGCTGCAGAATGTGAAGAATATCGGCCAGGGCCGCCGGCCCATCGGCGCCAGCACCATCACCCAGCAGGTGACGCGTATCTTCCTGCTGTCGAACGAGGTCTCCTACGTCCGCAAGATCAAGGAAGCCATCCTGTCCGGCCGCATCGAGGAGGCGATGGGCAAGGACAAGATCCTTGAAATCTATATGAACGAGATCTTCCTGGGCAACCGGGCCTATGGCGTGGGTGCGGCGGCGCTGAACTATTTCAACAAGTCGATGGATGAATTGACCATTGCGGAGGCCGCCTTCCTGGCCAGCCTGCCTAAGGCGCCGGATCGCTATTACCGCGAGCGCCATCGCGACGCCGCCATCGCGCGCCGCAACTATGTCATCGGCCGCATGCAGGAGGATGGCTATATCAGCCGGGAGGAAGCGGATATCGCCCGCGCCGAACCGCTGAACTTCGCCGACCGGTCCAATGACAGCAATGTCCGCGCCGAGTATTTCGTGGAGGAGGTGCGGCGCGAGCTGGCCAAGCTCTATGGTGAGCAGACGCTCTATGCCGGCGGCCTGTCGGTGCGCACCACGCTGGAGCCCGACATCCAGGCCGCTGCTTCCACGGCGCTGCGCAACGGATTGCTGGCTTATGACCGCCGCGACGGCTGGCGCGGCCCCGTTACCCGGTTCGAGAGCCTGGAAGGCTGGCAGGAACAGCTGGAGGATGTCCGCGCCCCGGCAGGCGGGGAGGAATGGGATCTGGCCGTCGTGCTGTCCGCCGGGACCGATGCGGTGGAGGTCGGCTTGGCTGACGGGTCCAAGGGCCAGATTCCGCTGTCGGAACTGAAATGGGCGCGCAAGGTCAGGGACGGCAAGTTCGTCGGCCCCAGCATCCAGAAGGCGTCCGACGCCCTGTCATCGGGCGAGGTGGTGTTCGTGGAGCCGCTGGACGACAAGGCCCATAATCTGGGCCTGCGCCAGATCCCCGAGGTGCAGGGGGCGCTGGTGGCCATGGACCCGCATACGGGCCGTGTGCTGGCCATGTCCGGCGGGTTCAGCGCCCGCATCAGCGTGTTCAACCGCGCCACCCAGGCCTATCGCCAGCCCGGTTCGGCCTTCAAGCCGTTTGTCTATCTGGCGGCCCTGGATGAGGGATTCACGCCCAGCACCCTGGTGCTGGATGCGCCCTTCGCGCTGGACCAGGGTGGTGGGCTGGGCAAGTGGAAGCCGTCGAACTACACCGAGAAATACTATGGCCCCACGCCGTTGCGGGTGGGGATCGAGAAGTCGCGCAATGTCATGACCGTGCGCCTAGCCCAGTATGTCGGCATGGACAAGGTGGTGGACGTGGCACGCCGCTTCGGCATCAAGGATGATCTTCAGCCCACGCTGGCCATGGCGCTGGGGGCGGGGGAGACGACGGTGCTGCGCCTCACGGCCGCCTATTCCATGCTGGTCAATGGCGGGCGCAAGATCGACCCCAGCTTCATCGACCGGGTGCAGGACAAGGCCGGCAAGACCGTCTATCGCCATGACAACCGCGACTGCACCGGCTGCCGCAGCCCGCTGGCGACAGAGGTGGCGGCGACACCCCCCGGCATGGTGCCGGTGTCGATGCCGGCCCCGGTTCCAATGGAGCCCGTGCTGGCTGCGGACCCGAACATGCTGCCGTTGATCCCCGACACGCGTGAGCAGATCGCCGATCCGCGCAGCGTCTATCAGATCGTCTCCATGCTGGAAGGTGTGGTGCAGCGGGGGACGGGTGTGCGCCTGCGCGAGATCGGCAAGCCGCTGGCCGGCAAAACCGGCACCACCAATGACGCCATGGATGCCTGGTTCGTAGGCTTCTCCCCCGATCTGGCCGTGGGCGTGTTCGTGGGCTATGACCAGCCGCGGTCGATGGGCGACCATGAAACCGGCTCGACCATCGCGGTGCCCATCGTCAAGGATTTCATGACGGCCGCACTGAAGGACGCGCCGGCCACGCCGTTCCGCGTGCCGCCGGGCCTGCAGCTGGTCCGCGTCGATGCGGAAACGGGCCGCCCGGCCAGCCCCGGCCAGCGCAACGCAATCTGGGAAGGCTTCATCCCCGGCACGGAACCCCGCGGCCAGCAAGGAGTGCTGGATGGCGGGGATAGCGGTGCCGGATTCGTCCAGGGCCAGCCCGCCGGCCCCGGCCAGCCGCAGCCGACGGTGGGCACGGGCACGGGCGGGGTTTACTGAACCGCGATCCGGTGAGGGCGGGCCCGAATCCCGCCCCGGACTTCAATTCTTAACGTGTCTTGCGGTGTCAGGTGACGGATTTGTCATAGCTTTGACATCAACCAATCTTTAACCATTATCATCTTCGTTTGTCTGCTGGACAGTCACGGTCGCCTTTGTATAGTGCCGGTCCTTCCGCCGATGCGCCTGCCCATGCCTGCCGACCGCCACACGCCCCTCTCCTTCAACCGCCTGCATATCGTCCGTACCGCGGGCGGGGCCGATGCGTTGCGCCGGGGGCTGGCGGCCTTGTCGGATGCCGATGTCCGGCATCTGGCCCGATCGCTGGAGTTCCAGGGGGTGCTGGAAGGGGAGATGCCGGACCTGCTGGCCACGCTGCGCCCGCGTTTGCGCGACCTGCGACCGGAGCGGGTGGGGTCGGTGGAGCGCATGTGCTGGCGCCCGCTGGAACGGTTCCTGACGGACGAACCCGGGATCGTGCCCGACGCGCCCTGGATCGTGCCGCGCCACCTGTTGCGACCCTTGTGGGAACTGGTGGAGGCGGCCAATACCGATCTGGTGGATCAGTTGCGCCGCCGCCACCTGACGGCCTGTTTTGATGGCGACCAGTTGGCTCTGGACCAGGTGGCGCATCAGATCACCGACCTGGCGGCCTTCATCTTGAACAATGCCGCCAATATCCCGGCCCGCCTGAAATTGTCGGTGCATGAGGCGGCGGTGGTGCGGTTCGCGGCCCGTGTGCTGAAATGGCACCGGCTGGTCATGCCCAATGTCCGCTATTTCCAGCAATCGCACGCCCGCCAGACCGACCAGGTGCAGGCCTTGCGCCTCTATTCCAACTGGTACGGTGTGTTCGAATTGCTGGAAACGCAGTTCGACCTCTATGTGCTCTACCTGTTCGAGATGACGCCCAACCCCGTGGATGTCATCGACGCCTTCCCTTTTTACTTCGATACGTTGGCCGAGCCGGTGGGGCTGGCGGTGCAATGGCTGCACCACCGGCTGGATAATCTGGCCGCCGATCTGGCGACGCTGCTCTCGCGTCCGCCGCGCACCCAACCCACGGAGGTTCTGCTGGAACTGGCTGACCGGGTATTCCTGCTGAACAGCCTGGTCACCCGTCTGCGCCGCATCCCCCTGTTCGGTACCGAAGGGGCGGGGGCGGAGGGGATCACGGCCCTGCTGCGCGGTCGTCTGGGCTTTGACAGCGTCGAACGGCTGGGGGAGGGGCTGATGGACTGGCTGCATGACGTGCTGATGGGCCCGGCGGAAAAGCGCATGCGCGCCACCATGGTACTGGGCCCGCTGGCCGGTATCTATCCGGCCCTGTTGATGCTGATTGATAGCGGGGAACGCGGCAGCCGCGCCTATCGGCTGCGCACGCGTCTGGGTGACAAGGCGGTGGACGATGTCGACCGCTATCTCCGCAGCCACGAAATGGCCCCCAACGCCCGCCACACCACTGCCGCCAACATCGCCCCGCTGATGGAGATGTGCCGCGCCTTCGGCAAGGCGGAAGCGGTGACGGACCTGGAGCGGAGGCTGCGGCGGTGATGCAAACTCACACCCGGTACGCCAGCCGCACCGATCCCCAATGTTTGCCCGCCACGATGATGGGGGCGGAGCAGTCCTTCATCAGGGCGAAACTGCCATTGCCCATGTCGCGGCGATAGGCCTGCAACAGGAATGGGCTGGTGTTGCGCCCCGCCGCCAGGCCGACCCGGTCGTCGAAGATGCGGCGGTTGCGGCAGTTGGCGGTGTTCCAGGCCACGTCGCCCGGCCGCTGCGGCTGGCTGAACTTGCGGTTATGGGTGGGCAGATAGCCGTTGCGATCCACGGCGGCGCAGAACACCACCTTGTCGGACAAGGCCAGCGCCGGCTCCTGGATGTCCGGCAGCAACCGGTCGGTCAGGTCGGTGAAGCGGGTGCGGTGCTGTACCGGGTCGGTGCCGGGAATGGGCTGGTATTTGTCATCGAACAGGTCGGCGACACTGACCACCCCTTCGGCCACTGCGCGCTCGAAACCCGCGGCCACGCGGGCCGCGATCTCGCGCACGGTACGGATATAGGGCGTGTCCACGGTTTCCACATCCAGTTCGGCCGAATGCCCGATCAGCCGTTCCGACGTGGACAGCAGCTTGTTCAGCCGGTCGCCCGCCACGGACAGGCCGGCGGCGCTGTCCTTCACATCGCCGGCCAGCCCGTCGATGCGGCCATCCACGGCGGCTATGGAGCCGGCGATGGCGCGGGCGGCGCGATCGATCTGGTCCTGCTGGCCGTCAACCTCCGCCATGGCCTTGTCCAGCGTGTTCATCACGTCGCCGATGCGGGTGGTGTCGTTGCGCACGGCGGTGGCCTTGGCGGCCCCGGCAGCCCCCTTGGCCGACAGGGCCTTCACCTGTTCGCCCAGGTCGCGCATGGTGGCGTCGATCTCCTGCGTCGCCTCCGCCGTCTTGTTGGCCAGCGCCTTAACCTCCGTCGCCACCACGGCAAAGCCGCGGCCGGCGTCACCGGCCCGCGCCGCCTCGATCGTGGCATTCAGCGCCAGCAGGTTGGTCTGCTTGGCGATGGTGTTGATCTCCGCCGCCACGCGGCCCACCCGGGTCAGCGCCTCGGTCAGGCCGGATAATTGCCGCTCGATGCCGTTCACATCCTCCGCCAGGGCGCGGATATCGGCCAGGGCGTGGTCCACCTGGGATCGGCTCTGCGCCACCTCGCGTCGGGCGCGGATGGTGGCCTCGCGGGCGGCCGATGCCGCCTCGGTCACACGGGTGTTGCCGCCGGCCATTTCGTGCGCCTGATGGCGCAGCTCCTCGAAAATGGCGGCCTGGCGGGCGATGCGGATGGACACATCGCCGACATGGCCGGCGACGTCGGCGATGGCGACGCCCAGCGTTCCGACCTCCTGCGCCAGTTCGGCGATGGCGTTCTGCGTGCGTTGCGCGGACGTGGCGGTGTCCCGCCAGGGCGTGGCGTGGTCCATGTTTCCTCCCAACTCCTGCGCCATTGTCGTTCACCTTTTGGTGGAACCGGCTTTGTGCTTATAAGGCACAAGCATGGCACCCTTTCCTGTCCGAAGGTAGATCGCCTTTGGTCGATAATTTCCTAAAACGCCTGTGATTTTTCCCGGTTGTTTTACTAAAACGTGTTGCCCCATCTCAGCCATGTGCGGCGGCGGCATCTGTCCCCAGGGCCGCGCGATGGACATGGGCGCCGGGGATTGCCATAAATCCCGCGACAAGAACCCAGGGCCTCGGCGATCGGGGTCGCACAATAACGGATGGTCATTCCCATGGCTGATACGCAGTTCGACCTCGTCGTCATCGGTGCCGGTCCCGGCGGTTACGTGGCCGCCATTCGCGCCGCCCAGCTGGGCATGCGCGTGGCCGTCGTGGAAAAGCGCAAGACCCTGGGCGGCACCTGTCTGAATGTTGGCTGCATCCCGTCCAAGGCCCTGCTGGTGGCGTCGGAGAAGTACAGCGAGGCCAAGCACCATCTGGGTGCCTTCGGCGTGAAGGTGACGGGTGTGGAACTGGACCTGCCCGGCATGATGAAGCACAAGGACGAGGTGGTGAAGTCCAACGTCACGGGCGTGGATTTCCTGTTCAAGAAGAACAAGATCACCCGCCTCATGGGGCTGGGCTCGATCAAGGCTGCCGGCACCGTGACGGTGACCAAGGATGATGGCAGCACGGAAGATGTGGCGGCCAAGAACATCCTGATCGCCACCGGCTCCGATGTCGCCCCGCTGCCGGGTGTGACCATCGATGAGAAGACCATCGTGTCGTCCGATGGCGCCATCGCGCTGGACAAGGTGCCGGGCCGTCTGGTCGTCATCGGCGGCGGCGTCATCGGCCTGGAACTGGGGTCGGTGTGGCAGCGCCTGGGTTCGCAGGTGACCGTGGTCGAATTCTTCGACCGCATCCTGCCGACCATGGATGGCGAAGTGTCCAAGCAGATGCAGCGCATCCTGGGCAAGCAGGGCATGGGCTTCAAGACCTCCACCAAGGTCACGTCGGCCGTGACCGAGGGCGGGGCGGTGAAGCTGACCCTGGAGGCCGCTGCTGGCGGCAATGCCGAGACGCTGGAAGCCGACATCGTGCTGGTCGCCATCGGTCGCCGTCCCTTCACCACCGGCCTGGGCCTGGAAGAAGTGGGCGTGGCGCTGGATGAGCGCCGCCGGGTGAAGATCGACCATCATTTCCAGACCAACGTGCCCGGCATCTATGCCATCGGCGACGTGGTGGCCGGCGCCATGCTGGCCCACAAGGCCGAGGAAGAGGGCGTTGTTTTCGCCGAGATCCTGGCCGGCCAGACGGGACATATCAATTACGACGCCATCCCCGGCGTGGTCTATACGTGGCCGGAAGTGGCCTCTGTCGGCAAGACGGAGGAGCAGTTGAAGGCCGAAGGTGTCGCCTACAAGGCCGGCAAGTTCCCCTTCACCGCCAATGGCCGCGCCCGGTCGATGAACGCCACCGACGGTTTCGTGAAGATCCTAGCCGATGCCAAGACCGACCGCATCCTGGGCGCCCACATCATCGGTGCGTCGGCTGGCGAGATGATCGAGGAACTGGGCCTGGCCATTGAGTTCGGCGCGTCGGCCGAGGACGTGGCCCGCACCAGCCATGCCCATCCGACCCTGACCGAGGCGATCAAGGAAGCGGCCCTGGCCGTGGACGGTCGCGCCATCCATATGTGATCGGGTTGGTGGACAGGGTAGAAAGGGGCCGGGGCGAAAGCTTCGGTCCCTTTTTCTTTTGTAGCATTATAGTGTAACCGTCGGTGTGGTGCAAAAAAATAGACTTGTATTTGTTAAAATTGACCATGATCAATAGTGTATTTTGATTCCAGGATATTTACATTAAACTTGCACGTGTTGCGATCTCTCACACAATATGTTCCAGCCGACCGGCAATGCTTGGCTTGCCGGTGCTTGACCATGGGTGGGGATGGACATGCGCAGCCTGTTGGTGTTTCTGGCCGGTCTTTTCCTGCTGCTTCTGGCATCGACAGTGCAGGCCGGCCAGAATGTGGCGCTGGTCATCGGCAATGGCGCCTATCGGGAGGCGTCGGCATTGCCCAATCCGCCGTCCGATGCCAAGGCCATGGCCGCCTCGCTGCGGCGTATTGGGTTCAAGGTGGTGGAAGGCCACGACCTGACCCTGGCCGGCATGCTGGAACAGCTGAACCGGTTCGAGGGCATGGCCCAGACGGCCGATATTGCCATCATCTTCTATGCCGGCCACGGCATGCAGGTGGAGGGGCGCAATTTCCTGCTGCCCGTCGATGTCAAGCTGGCGCATGAGCGCGACCTGCCGCGTGAGGCGGTGGCCCTGGACGAGATCATGTCGCGCGTTCCCGACAGCCGTGTTCTGCGGCTGGTGGTCCTGGATGCGTGCCGCGACAATCCCTTCGTGCGCAAGCTGGCGCAATCCATGGGCACACGGTCCAGCATGCTGGGGCGCGGCCTGTCCGCGATCGATGGGGAAGGGCGCAATACCCTGGTCGCTTATTCCACCAAGGCCGGGCTGGTGGCGGAGGATGGGGAGGGGGCCAACAGCCCCTATACGGAGGCGCTGCTGCGCCATCTGGAAACGCCGGGGCTGGAGGTGGCCAAGCTGTTCGGGCGCGTGCGCGACGATGTGGTGCGTGTGACGCAGGAACGCCAGCAGCCCTTCACCTATGGCTCCATCGGTGGCGATGCCATCTATCTGGTGCCGCCCAAGGTGGTGCCGGCAGTGCAGGTCGCCGAGGCCCCGCAGGCGCCGGCCGTCAGCGGTTCGGCCCTGGAACTGTCCTTCTGGGAGACGATCAAGAACAGCACCAATCCCGCCGACTACCAGGCCTATGTTGATCGATTTCCGGGTGGCACCTTCGTTGACCTGGCCCGCAACCGGCTGGCTGGTGGGGCCAGGGGGCCTGCAACCTTGGCAGCCGTGCCGTCGATGGGTGGCATGTCGCGCGCGCCGACGGTGGCGCTGCCCGGCAATGCCGCCGGGGCCGGCAGCACGTTCCAGGATTGCCCCTTCTGCCCGTCCATGGTGGTCATGCCCGCCGGCAGCTTCCTGATGGGCAGCCCCCTGGGGGAGCCGGGGCGCGAGCCGGATGAGGACCCGCACAGGGTGGAAATTCGCCAGCCCTTCGCCATCGCCCAGTTTGAGGTGACCTTCCAGGAATGGGACATGTGCCGGGCCGAAGGCGGGTGTAACGGCTATGCCCCCCCGGACCAGGGATGGGGACGCGGCCGCAAGCCGGTAATCAATGTCAGCTGGCTGGACGCGCAGGCCTATATCGCCTGGCTGAACAACAAGCTGGGCCTGTCGGGCCGGCCGGATCGGTTCCGGCTGCCGACGGAGGCGGAATGGGAATATGCGGCCCGTGCCGCCGGCCAGGACTTTAATGCCGGCGCGATTACGCCGATGGCCATCAATTACAAGCCGGACGCCAAGGACACTTTCCGCGCCCAGACCGTGATCGTCGGCAGCCTGCCGGCCAATGTGCTGCACCTGCATGAGATACTGGGCAATGTCCGGGAATGGGTGGAGGATTGCTATGGCAACTATGCCATCGCGCCGACCGACGGCAGTGCTGCCGCCAGCGGCGACTGCAGGGAACGGGTGCGGCGCGGCGGCTCCTGGAACAATCCATTCTCCGGCGTCCGGCCGGCCAACCGCGCCAAGGATGATCCCAAGGACCGGGGCAATGATCTGGGATTCCGTCTGGCGCGCTCGCTGGTGCCGTAAGGAAGGTTACTCCTCCCCGGCCTCATCATCCTGTTCCTCGGCCTTCTTCAGGAAATCCAACGCGCCTTGCAGGATGTAGGCGGCGGCCATCTTGTCCACGACCTCGTCCCGGCGTTTGCGGGTCATGTCCCATTCGATCATCATGCGGTCGACGGCACTGGTCGACAGCCGTTCGTCCCAGAACGCGATCTCCGGCTCGACATTGCCGAAGAATTGCGGCCGCAGCAGCAGGTTGCGGGCGAATTCGCGCACCGACTCACAGCGCGGCCCCTCCGTCCCGTCCATGTTGACGGGCAGGCCAATGACCAGGCCGCGCACGTCGCGGTCCTTCATGGCACGGGCCAGTTCCTGCGCATCCTGGGTGAATTTGGTGCGCTTGATCGTGCCGATGGGCGAAGCGACGGTGAAGCCGGGGTCGCATACCGACATGCCGATGGTCTTTTCGCCGATATCGAGCCCGATAAGGCGTGCGTGCCGCGGCATGACCGCTTTCAGTTCCACAAGGTTGCGGATGGACATGATGGGATGCTAGCTTCCTGACCGCTTTCACGCCCGCGTCTTCCATATCGGCGGACGGCCGGGGCGACAGGCCCGCAGCAAGGATGAGATTTAGCACCATGTCGCAGGACAAGGCCACCCTGGACGCCAAGACCGTGGCGAAGATCGCCCATCTTGCCCGCATCAAGGTCCCCGCCGAGGAGCAGGAGCACCTGGCGGGTGAGTTGAACAAGCTGCTCGACTGGGTCGAGCAATTGGGCGAGGTCGATACCGACGGGGTGGAGCCGATGACGTCGGTCGCGGCCCAGACGCTGCGCCGCCGGCCCGACGCCGTGACCGATGGCGGCTATCCGGACAAGGTCGTGTCGAACGCCACCGACGCCGCCGAACATTTCTTCTCCGTGCCCAAGGTCGTCGAATAATGACCAACCTGACCCATCTCTCCATGTCCGAAGCCCTGGCCGGGCTGAAGGCCAAGGATTTCACGGCGCTGGAACTGACCAACGCCTATATCGCCGCCGTCGAGGCAGCACGCCCGCTGAACGCCTTCATCACGGAGACGCCGGACATCGCCCTGGAACAGGCCAAGGCGTCCGATGAGCGCTATGCCAAGGGTGAGGCGCTGCCGCTGGATGGCATGCCGCTGGGCATCAAGGACCTGTTCTGCACCAAGGGTGTGCTGACCACCGCGGCCAGCCATATCCTGGACGGGTTCAAGCCGGAATATGAAAGCACGATCACGGAGAACCTGTTCCGTGACGGTGCGGTGATGCTGGGCAAGCTGAACCTTGACGAATTCGCCATGGGTTCGGCCAACATCACCAGCTATTACGGCCCCGTGCTGAACCCCTGGACAGGTGAGAACCCGGCCGCGGCCGAGCGCAAGCTGGTGCCCGGCGGTTCATCCGGCGGTTCCGCCGCGTCGGTCTCCGGCCGCTTCGCCATTGCCGCCACCGGCACCGATACGGGCGGTTCGATCCGTCAGCCGGCCAGCTTCACGGGCATCGTTGGTCTGAAGCCCACCTATGGCCGCTGCTCCCGCTGGGGCACCATCGCCTTTGCCAGCTCGCTGGATCAGGCCGGCCCGATGACCCGCACGGTGCGCGACGCCGCCCTGATGCTGCAGAGCATGGCCGGCTTCGACCCCAAGGACAGCACGTCCGTCGACATGAAGGTGCCGGACCTGCTGGCCTCCCTGACCGGCGATATCCGTGGCCTGCGCATCGGCATTCCCAAGGAATATCGCGTCGATGGCATGCCGGCGGAGATCGAGCGGGTGTGGCAGCAGGGGATCGACTGGCTGAAGGAAGCCGGCGCCACGCCGGTGGAGGTCAGCCTGCCGCACACCAAATACGCCCTGGCCACCTATTACGTGGTCGCCCCCGCCGAATGCTCCTCCAATCTCGCCCGCTATGACGGCGTGCGCTTCGGCCTGCGGGTCGAGGGCAAGGATCTGGCGGAGATGTATGAGAATACGCGCGGCGAGGGCTTCGGCAAGGAAGTGCGCCGCCGTATCCTGATCGGCACCTATGTGCTGTCGGCCGGCTATTACGATGCCTATTACCTGAAGGCGCAGAAGGTCCGCGCCCGCATCGCCGAGGATTTCGCCAAGGCGTTCGAGCAGTGCGACATCCTGCTGACGCCGACGGCCCCCAGCACGGCATTCGCCATCGGGGAGAAGCAGGACGACCCGATTTCCATGTACCTGAACGACGTGTTCACGGTGCCGGCCTCGCTCGCTGGTCTGCCGGGCATGTCGGTGCCGGCGGGTTTGGCGTCAGATGGTCTGCCGCTGGGTCTGCAGCTGATCGGCCGTCCGTTCGATGAGGAGACGCTGCTGCGCGTAGCGGACGTGATCGAGAAGGCCGCCGGCCCGCAGCCGCTGCCGCCCTTCTGCCGGTGATGTCTACCATTCGTAGGTCGAGGGTGAGGTGAAACCGAGCCCCGACAAACGACGGTGAGGGCAAATGTCGGGGTTCGCTTTGCTTACCCCGACCTACGGCGAATGACCGCTAATATCTAAATACACAAAGGCCCCGTCGCTCGTCAGCGGCGGGGCCTTTGCTTTCCCGGCCAATGGGGTGGGGCTGTTAACCCCAGAAGCCGGTATCGGGTGGCGTGATGACGCCGGTGGTTTGCAGGCCGGGAAGGCTGATCGCGCCCAGCATCGACACGTCGTCAGTCCGCAGGGTCAGACTGCCGCTGTTGGCGGCGCTCAGCACCGTGTCGATCTGGCCATCACCGTCGATATCGATCTCGATCTGGACATTCATGCCGCCGACGCGGCCGTCATCCTGCGGCACCTCGAACCCTTCACCCCCGGTCAGGATGGTGACGTCCCAGTCAATGGTGCCGAAGGACAGGCGGTCGCCTTCCGACAGGGTGAAATCCTTTAACTGTTCCAGCAGGTTGATGGTCCCGCCGCTTTGTGACACGGACACCCACTGGCTGACCACGCTGTCGGTGATGACAAACATGTCGGCCCCGGCGCCGCCATAGGCGATGTCGTCGGCATCCAGGACCAGCACTTCGTCGCCGGCCCCACCCACCAGCGTGTCATGCCCGGCCCCACCGATCAGGGTATCGTTGCCGGCCCCGCCTTCCAGCCGATCGTCGCCATCGCCGCCGATCAGCAGGTCATGCCCGTCACCACCGCGCAGCGTGTCGTTGCCCGCCCCGCCGACCAGGGTCGCGTCGGGTGCATCGGGCAGGGGGGCGGTCTCGATAATCAGCCCTTCGTCATGATGGACGGGCAGGGACAGCGGCCGCACGGCAAGGGCGGCCGGAAGCGGCAGGAGGCTTGCGTTCCGATCCGGAACCACTAGATCCGGGGTCCCGGCCAGCAGCAAGGCGCCATGCGGCCGGTCACCATCGACGTCTGCCACGGCGTGGGTGCGGGCCTCGACGATCTGCGCATCGGCCAGCAGGCCGGCAAGCGGGAGGATGGCGGCCAGTGCCATGTCGTCATCGGATACTGCCACCGCCGACGTTTCCGCGGCCTCGGCCGGCTCCGTCGTCAGATAGAACTCCACCACCATGGCCAGGGCCGCCAGCACCACGACATTCTGTGCCTGGGCGAACAGCTCCTCGCCCCGACCGGACGCACGGCCCAG
This sequence comes from Niveispirillum sp. GW835-FHT14G11, assembly GCF_058793615.1. Classification (NCBI taxonomy): domain Bacteria; kingdom Pseudomonadati; phylum Pseudomonadota; class Alphaproteobacteria; order Rhodospirillales; family Azospirillaceae; genus Niveispirillum; species Niveispirillum sp. GW835-FHT14G11. The sequence continues at coordinate 142,178 of NZ_JBXAFZ010000003.1, read as the reverse complement.
CAGACGACGCAGATCGTCGCCTTCCACCAGCAGGTCGCGTGACATCTCATGCACGACGAACTTGCCGGCGATGCGGGCCACATGCACCAGCACATCGCCGGTCACGGCGTGATAGATCACGAACCAGGGATCGCCCGCATCGCTGATGCCGGCCGCCGTCTCGATCTCCACATTATCGTCCGACAGCGTGTCGGTCAGGCGGAACAGCGCGGCCTTTTCCTGGTTGGTCCATTGTCCGGTCTGCCGCACGGCCCGGATGAAATTCAGCACGTCGCCCAAATGCGTCCTCCCCAAAAACGCGTCGGTCTGATTGTTCAGGCGGGAATGGCGGCCGCATCGCCCGGAAACAGCAGGCGATAGACGTCGGGCTCATAGAAGCGCAGCAACTGCTTGGCGAAGTCGCGGCGTTCAACGCCGATGCAGTCGGCCCATTGTTCGAAATGTTCGGACGGCACGCGGCCATGGCCGCCTTCCACCTGGCTGACAAAGGTGTAGTAGCGATAGCCGACCTGTTCGGCCAGCTGCGCCTGGGTGATGCCCGCCGCCTCGCGCCGCCCGGACAGCCACTTGCCCGCCTGCTTGCGCATCTCCTTGGTCAGCTTGCTTTTCGGATTGTCCGCGCTACGGGCTTTGCCCCGCTGCTCCGGTTCCGTGCTCATCACAGCCTCCACCTCAAACCGGGCCCAAGGCTGGCACAGGGGACGGACATGCGCAACAATGAATTTCGTAGATCATAGTTTCAAAAATGCTTGACTGTAATTTTAAGTTTCAAGATTACTGTACATCGCGACGACCGACGCGATAGGGGTAACCCGCCAGCGCCGGGTGCTCGTAAAACCTTGTTTGCGCATGGAGCATAAAATGTTTGTCGAAAATGGCGCCCAGCCGATCGCGGGCGAAGTCACCATCATGAGCCTGCCGGCCGATGATGGCGTGTTCACCATTCAGCCGTATCCCCTGCCCACGGATGACGGCGTCTTCACCATTCTGCCGTTCGATGGCGATGTCAGCATTCAGCCGATCTCGGCCGAAGACGGCGTTGTCAGCATTCTGCCGTTCCCCATGCCGGGCGACGACGGCGTGTTCACGATCCTGCCGTACTTCCCGGAAGGTGAGATGAGCATCATGCCGGTGTTCGACGAAGGCATCTTCGCCGTCCGTCCGCTGAGCTTCAATTTCGACTTCAGCGCCCTGGCGATCGGCAGCATCGATCTGTCGGCCGTGGACTGGACCAACCTGCTGCCGGCCGACCTGGCCGCCACGTCAGGCTTCGGCTTCCAGTCCTTCGTGCTGACCGATGAGGGTGTGAGCCTGACGCTGCTGGATGGTTCGGTGTTCAACCTGACCTTGGGCGAGACCCCGATCGACATCGTCGGCACTGGCCGCCTGGCCATCGACCCGGCGGGTCTGTCGGGCGCCCTGCTCGACGGGTTCAACGCGGGTTGGATCTGATCCCTGGGCGCGGAAATTCTTCGCGCTTAAGGCCAAGTAACCGGCCGTCAAGGCGTCTGACAGGCTGTTGACGGCCGGGCGGCGGACCGCGGGATACGAACCATCCGTCAGGATGGGACGTCAATGCGGTCCGCCGCAACTGGTAGCGGGCATTCAGCCCCAGTAACCCCAATCATCCGTGGGTGACAGGCCCGCCAATCCCGAAAGATCGACGTCGCCCGCCGCATCGTCGGCCGTTGATGCGGGGCGCACCGTGATGATCGTGTCCACGACCCCGTCATTGTCGGTGTCCAGTTCCACCACGGTGCTGGGGCCGGGACCGGGGACAAGGCTGGTACCGCCGGAGGGCAGCAGGCTGGTGCTGAAATCATCCCCATCGCCCGAACTGATGGTGAAATCGCCGACACCATTATCCTTGTCGCCACCGTCGATCTGGCGGTTGCCACCGTCGGCAGGGCGGGTCAGGTCGTCGCTGCCACTTTTCGCTTCACTCTCATCGGTGGCGGGTCGCACAGGTCGCGTACTGATCAGGTGGTCAACCGTCACCTGCCATTGCTTGACCGCGAAGGACAGGCGGTCGCCCTCGGCAAAGCTGAAATCCTGCACATTGTTGGCAAAGACCACTTCCTTGCCGGCCTGGGCCAAGGTCATCCACTGACCGACCAAGCTGTCGGTCATCACGAAACGGTCGGCCCCCGAGCCACCGTGAGCCACATCCTGGGCATTGACCACCAGTGTGTCATTGCCGGTCGCGCCTTCCAGCGTGTCACGCCCAGCGCCACCCACCAGCGTATCGTCGCCATTCCCGCCGATCAGCAGGTCATCGCCGACGCCACCCACCAGCAGGTCGTTGCCATCCCCGCCGCGCAGCGTGTCGTTGCCGGTGCCACCCACCAAGGTGTCGTGCCCCGTTGAGCCCGTCAGATCCAGCGGCGTGCTGTCCGTCCCGACTGCGGGCAGGACGGATAGGATCGTCGGCAGGGGCAGGGTGGCGGCGCGCGTATTGTCCGCTATCAATGCCAGTTGCGTTTCTGTCTGGGCCGGGCGTTCGCCGCCGGGGGTCAGCAGCATGCTTTCGCCGACAACGGGCAGGGTGGCCCATTGCACCTGTCCATGGGTACGGTCGCTGGAACCCGCCCGTTCCCCCGGCACCGCATCGGGCGGCGGCAGATCAAGATGCATATGGGCAAGGGCAAGCGTGGCAAAGGCACCGGGCAGATCGGCACCCGACGACTCCTCAGCCGCCTGCGCCTTCTCCGTATTGAGGAAGAAATCGACGACCAGGGCCAACGCCGCCAGCACCACGACATTATTATAGCTGCCGCCCGCCAGTTCCGCCGCTTCGGCGCCCGCCGCGCGGCTGACCAGGCGTCGCAGGTCGTCGCCTTCCAGCAGCAGGTCGCCCGACATGTCATGCACGACGAACTTGCCAGCGATGCGGGCCACATGCACCAGCACGTCGCCCGACGCGGCGTCATAGACGATGAACCAGGGATCGCCAGTATCGCTGATGCCGGTCGCTGTTTCGATCCCCAACCCCTGGCCAGACAGTTCCTCGGTCAGGCGGAAAAGCTCCGCCTTCTCCTGGTTGGTCCAGTAGCCGGTTTGCGTCACGGCCCTGATGAACCGCAGCACGTCGCCCAATTCCGCCCCCCTGTCGGCTGCCGCGAGTTGGAGGCCCCAGCCCCACCGCGCAGCTCAACGCGTCAGTCGCTCATTCCTCGCCGCCAAACAGCAGGCGATGGATTTCCGGTTCATAAAATCCCAAAAGCTTCCGGGCGAAGACCGGTGGCGACACGCCGATGGCCTGGGCCCAGAGTTCGAAATGCTCGGATGGCACGCGGCCATGCCCGCCTTCAACCTGTGAGACGAAAGTGTAATAGCGATAACCGACATGATCGGCAACCTGCGCCTGGGTCACACCAGCCTTCTCCCGCTGCGCGCTCAGCCATCGGCCGGCATCGCGCCGCATCTGGCGGGTCAGCTTGGTCTTTTCACTTTCCTCACCACGCGGTTTGGCGCGCGGGGTCACGGCTGCGGCCATGCTCAATATCTCCGAACTCACTGATATCCAAGGTCGCATGCCGGGCGTGTGGGGGCAAGGGGCAAAAATTCAGGTTCGCTCATTAGAATTTTGCTTGACATAAACTCTACGTTTCAGGATTACTGGACATCGTTCGAGGCACGAAGCATCGCCCCTGTCTTCGGGTTTCGAACAAAAAGCTCCGGGGGCGGCGCTCGCGCCGTCCCCGGGACTAAAATTTCAGAATACCGCCGATGCAGAGCCCCATCCCGCATCGGTGGCGAAGGCGCCGATACCCTGTGATGCCCCAATTGCGCGGTATCGGGTGGCGGGCCGGCCGGGGAACCTATTCGCCCCTTGGAACCCTGGCCGGTCCGTCACACGTCCTTCACGGTTGCAGCCATAGGCTCCCGTTATGGGGTTATGCAAATCCGGTATGACAGCCCCCAGCCGCGTTTCCGCACTGGCAAAATCAGAAAGTGCCGTTCCAGCGGTACTTTTGGGGATTGTTTCAATTGTAACCGCCATCCAGTACAGCATTTTCTACCGTTCTGTCTAAAATATAGGCAAACGAAAGGTTTGTACCGTAACGCCGACATTTAACTTCTTTAAAACTTCTTAAATGAGTCAAAGGGTTAAGTTTCCGTAACGGAAGGGCATGCAAATTGCTTTTGTCGGGGTGGAATGTTTGCGCAAGGCAAGGGCACCGACCATGGATAACAGCCTGATCGACCTGACGAGGAACGTGCTGGATGTGGCGAGCCAGAAGGTTTCCGCCATTGAGGACATCAACCGCACCACCAAGATGCTGGCCTTCAACGCCCTGATCGAGGCGGGCCGTGCAGGCGATGCGGGTCGCGGATTCGCTGTGGTGGCCAATGAGGTGAACTCCATCTCCCGCCAGGTCAGTGTGGTGGCCAGTGAACTTCGCTCAGAAATTGGGCAGCTGGTTGATCGCATGGCCACGGTGGGCGAAGACCTGATGGTCCGGTTCCGGGGACAGCGGCTGGCCGATCTGGCCCTGAACATGATCGAGATCATCGATCGCAATCTTTATGAACGCTCCTGCGATGTGCGCTGGTGGGCGACCGATAAGGCCGTGGTGGACTGTCTGGCGGACCCCTCAACCGATGCCACCGCTTTCGCCTCGTCCCGTCTGGGTGTGATCCTGGACAGCTATACGGTCTATCTGGATCTCTGGGTGGCGGACCGCCAGGGCCGGGTCATCGCCACGGGCCGGCCGCGCCGCTTCCCGCAGGCCATCGGCACCAATGTCGCCAACGAGCCCTGGTTCCGCCAGGCGCTGAATACCCGCGACGGGTCGGACTTCGCGGTTGTCGATGTTACGGCCAACCAGGTACTGGATGGTCGCACGGTGGCGGCCTATTCCACCGCCGTCCGTCGCGACGGTGCCGTGGATGGCGAAGTGATCGGCGCCATGGGCATCTTCTTCGACTGGGAACCGCAGGCCCGTGCCGTGACGTCCGGTGTGCGCCTGGATCGCAGTGAGGAATCGCATACGCGCTGTTTGTTGGTCGATGCGTCGGGCCGCATCATCGCGTCGTCTGATGGACGCGGGCAACTGACGGAAAGCTTCCCGCTGGAAACCCAGGGCCGTTCCATGGGCCATTATGTCGACCGGTTCGGCCGGCTGGTGGGCTTTGCCCTGACGCCGGGATATGAGACCTATCGCGGTCTCGGCTGGTACGGCGTGATCGTCCAGAATGGCGGCGAGACGGCGCATTGATCGCCGCCTGTTGATATATCTGCCGGGTAACCGGTGGCAATCGGGGCGTCGGCTGCAGGCCGGCGCCCTTTTTGTTTGAGTTGGGACGGGGTGCGACAAACCGTCCTGTACCTGTGTTACAGACGTTTCGGGATGTGAACCAAATGGCCGCTGCCGGAAATGATGTGGTCAGTCTGAAACCGGCCGTTCGTGCCATTTTTCGGCGCCAAATGGCGCTTATGCTGCGGTGCAATACGTATCGACTTTAGTCGAATGCCATCTAAGCTGCTGTTTCTCTTGGTTGCGCTAGAACCTATTCGCATGGCCACTGTACGATTTTGCACTTGCACAATGGCCTTCAGGCGCGCATATTCTGTCTTGCGACACGGCCCTATGCCCTCTGTCGTAACGCACTTCTTGGGCGTTTCCTCCCTAAACTCAGGCCGTGGCAATGCCACGGCCTTTTTTTCTGCCCGAAATGTAGCGGAATTACCTTGTATGGTAGGCTGAAATGGAAGCCGCCTAACAAGATGGACGGCTTCCCCGGTTGACCGACGCGCGGGATCAGGCGGTGGTCTTGGCGTACTTCACCGAACAGCCATAAGCGCGGCTCGAACTGACGGCGACGGGCCTGCCGGCGGCGATATCGGCCAGCGCGGCGCGGACATAGTTCTTGGAGCCGGGAATATCCGCCTTCTCGGCCGTCGGCTTGTCATCGATGGCGCCGTCATAGAGCAGGGTGCCATCCTTGCCGATGATGAACAGGTGCGGCGTGGTCTTGGCCGCATAGGCGCGGCCGATGGCGCCCGTGGGGTCCAGGATGGTGGTGGTGGCGGCCCATTTCTCCGCTGCGGCGCGGGCCTTGGCATCGGCGGGGCTGACATTGCCCTGCTCGCCGGGGGCGGAGCTGATGATGTTCAGCCAGACGGCGCCGGCGGCGACGGCTTCCGCCTGCACGGCCTGCATATTGCCCGAATCATAATGTTTGCGGACAAAGGGGCAGCCATGGTTGGTCCATTCCAGGATCACCAGCTTGCCCTTGAAGTCGGCGAGCGACACGGCCGCGCCGTCGACATTGGTGCCGGTGAAGGCCGGGGCGGCCTTGCCGATCACAGCAGCGGCCGGGGACCCGAAGGCGGGCAGGGACAGGATCGGCGTAATGGCACCGACCCCGGCGACGGCCGCGGTGCTGTTCAGGAATGTGCGGCGGGTGAGATGAAACGACATGGCAGACCTCCCGTTCATGCAGGTGGCCTTCATCTGGTATCGCAACCGGCTAAGATCAAACCCCGTTCGCCTGGAATCCGCATGATTTTTCAAGCGAACGGGATATTTTGTTTCCCGGCGTCAAATCACCCGGCGCAGTGCCCCCAGGAAGTCACCCATGGCGGCGCCCAACTGGCCCGACCGCTGGGACAGGCGACCTGCCGAACCAAGCACCTGGGTGGAGGCGGCACCGGTTTCAGATGCTGCGCGGGTCACCTGGGCGATGCGTTCGGATACGGAACGGGTGCCGACGGCGGCCTGTTCGACATTGCGGGCGATCTCCGCTGTGGCGGCACCCTGCTGTTCCACGGCGGCGGCGATGTTCACCGTGGTGCCGTTGACGTCGGCGATGACCTGGGTGATCTCACTGATACTATCTACGGCCGACTGGGTGGCAGCCTGGATGTCGGCCACCTGATGCTGGATGTCCTCCGTGGCGCGCGCCGTCTGCCCGGCCAGATTCTTCACCTCCGACGCGACGACGGCAAAGCCCTTGCCGGCCTCTCCGGCGCGGGCGGCCTCGATGGTCGCATTCAGCGCCAGCAGGTTGGTCTGGGCGGCGATCTCCTGGATGAGGCCCACAACCTCCCCGATGCGGAGGGCGGCTGCCGACAGGGTGGCGACGCGGTCATTGGCGGCCCGCGCCCGGCCCACGGCGGCATTGGTGATGTCGCGTGACCGGTCCACCTGCTCCGTAATCGACCGGATGGCGGCCGTCAGTTCCTCCGCGGCGGCGGCCACGGTCTGGACGTTGGAACTGGCCTGCTCGGCGGCGGCGGCGACAGCCATGCTCTCATGGTTCGTACCTTCGGCCGCATGTGTCATGGTATCGGCCGCGCCCTCCATCTCGTGCGCGGCGCGACCCAGATCGTCGGCGACGGACTTGATCGTCACCTCGAATTCGTCCGCCACGCCGCGGAAGCCGGTCACCTTGGCCGCCATGGCGTTGTTGGCTTCGTTGATGGCGCGGCTGCCCACCAGGAAGGTGCCCAGCATGCCCTTCTCGATCACCCGGCGGTGATAGTTCTGGTTGGTGATGGCCTGGAGCGAGGCCGTGGCTTCACGGACGAAGGCGTCGGCGCGGTCGGTCACGTCGTTGATCCGATGCAGCAACTCGCCCAACGGCCCGCCTTCGCGGATACCGATGACGCGCGCCTCGTAATCGCCCCTGGCCAACCGTTCCAGTACCTCGCCGGCGCCGGTCAGCACCCGGTCGACGCGGGCCAGATAATAGAAGCTGGCCAAAGCCGCCAGCAAGGTGATGACGCCGCCGGCCACAGCGACCCCGTGCACGCCCAGGAAATTGCCCACCAGATCGACCGCCGACCCGGCCAGCACGGCCACGCCCGTCAGGCGCGCCTTAAAGAGAGAAGATGAGTTGTTCATAGCTCAAACCCCGGTCGCGCAGCAGTCCCACCAACATCGCCTCGCTGGCCGCCATCCCTTCACGGATGCGGCTGTGTTTGGCCTCCTCGGCCAGCAGCGATTTGTAGAGGGGGCTGATGATGTCGTTCACGATGCGCTTGTCCGCCGTGCGGCGGCTGGAATGGAAACCGATGATGTTGCCGCCTGTGTCGCGCGATGGCGTGACATGGGCGAAGACCCAGTAATGATCGCCGTTCACCGCGCGGTTCAGCACATAGGCGAAGATCTCGTTGCCCGCCCCCAGTGTGTCCCACAGCAGCTTGAACACCACGCGCGGCATGTCGGGATGGCGGATCAGGTTATGTGGCTGGCCCAGCGCCTTCTCCTCTGTCAAGGCGGCGACGCGCAGGAAGGTGCGGTTGGCATAGGTGATACGGCCCCCCTTGTCGGTCTTGGTGACGATCAATTCGTCATCGTGGAACGGGCGTTCCATCCCGGTCAGGAAAGGCCGGGATTTTCCCGGTGGCGCGTCGGCAATGGTCATGACGTTTCCATCCTTTTCCATCTGCCCTCAGGCAGTCTGCCATTTGCATGCCTGAATGGTTGGTTGGCCGCATTGATCCAAATCAGGTTCGCGGCGGATGGCCCTGTACCGAAAGTCAGCTTGACCCGCCGCCCAAAGCGGCAAACATGAAGGTGACCCGTCGGTTGCGGCGGGAGGGGGCAAGTCGATGCGTAAATTCATGGCTTCCATCCTGAAAACGCTGTTCGGTGCCGAAGGCCGGCCGGAGCGGCCGCGGCCGATGCCGCGCCCGCAATTCCGCCGGGTCGAACCGCTTGCCCCGGCGCCTGCCGCCACGGTGCCGTCGGATCAGTCGCAAGGACATGATCACGATCTGGCGCTGCGCCTGCGGCGCATCTTCGACGGCCGTGACCCGACGCAGGCCGGCAGCCTGCACCTGCTGGGTCTGGGCAGCCTGCATGAAAAACTGGGGGCGCGCTGGGCCGACGTGGCGGCCCGTGTCCACACCTTGGCGGACAAGTTGCTGAACCAGCATCTGTCGGATCAGGATGCCTGGTTCCGGCATGGCGAGGAAAGCTATGTCGTGGTCTTTGCCCATCTGGGGCCGGAGCAGGCCAGGCTTGTCTGCGCCAAGGTGGTGGAGGAATTGCAGGTCCTGCTGCTGGGCCATGCCGATACCGACAGCATCAAGGTGCTCACTGCCGTACATGAGATCGGGTCGGACATCGTGCTGGTGCCGGCCAGCCTGACGGAGATGCTGGCCGCCGCCCGCCACGCGGCCGAGGGGGCGACGCAGGGGGGGGCCATGCTGATCCGGCCCACCGGCTTCCGCGACCACCTGCTGGCCCGCGCCAGCCCGCCGATGGTGCGTTACCGCCCCGTCTGGGATGTGCGCAAGCAGGTGCTGTCGCTCTATATGGCCCGCTGTTGCCGCGAGCGGGAGGGGCGGGCGCCGCTCTGGGGCTATGAATGCCTGGATGATCCCGACGATGTGGCCGGTATCTTGGAGTTGGACCTGCATGTGGCGCGTGATGCGCTGGAAACCGCGCTTGAGCTTTACGACAACCGCTTCCGTTTCTTCCTGTCGCTGCCGTTGCATTTCGAAAGCCTGGCCGTGACGGCGCGGCGGCAGGAGGTGATGAACACTCTGCGATCCATCCCGCGCCACCTGCTGCCCTTCATGACCTATCACCTCTATGGCGTGCCGGCGGGGGTGCCCGGCGGGCGCCTGTCGGAACTGGTCGCTGCCGTGAAGCCTTTCGGCCGCACGGTGATGTTGGAACAGCCGGCCCCCGGCATGGGGCTGGCGGCGGCGGAGACGGCGGGTGTGCGCGTCATCAACATGACCCTGCCACCAGAGGCGTCCATGGAGCGCTGGCGGCCCGAGGTCACCCGCTTTGCCGCCAATGCCGCCCGTCATCGGCTGCTGCCCGCTCTGGAAGGAGTGGGGAGCCTGGCCATGGAGGATCTGTGTGAGGAAGTGGGCGTGCGTTTCCTGTCCGGCGACCTGATCGGCGGTTGGGTGGACGTGCCCGAGCATGTTGTCCGTCGCTCCCGCACGGATTTCGAGCGTCAGGGTGTTATGCCGCGCCCTGGAGTGCCAGACTGAAAAAAGGGTCATATAACCCTTCGCGCGCTACCATCGCCGGGCACCGGGAGTACCATCAGACCATCCTCGCAGATGGAAAGGCGGCTCCCCATGCTCAGGCTGATCGGGAAGGTTATGACGGCATTCCGTGGTGAAGCCGGCCAGGGCTCTATGCATGCCGGCTCCTCCGATTGGGCTCGCATTTCCTCAGGCAAGCAGGCGGAGACTACCCCGCCCCAGGCGGATACGAACGCAGCAGACGCCTTGCGCCGCATCTTCTCACGCCGTGATCCGGTCCAGGCCGGCAGCATCCACCTTATGGGGTTGGAGAGTTTGAGGGACCGGCTGGGCTCGCGTTGGACCGCCGTCGCCGACCGGGTCCATATGCTGACGGCTCGGCTGCTGGAGGGCTATCTGTCACCGCATGACACCTGGTTTCGTCATGGCGGGGAAGCCTATGTCGTGGTCTTCGCCCAACTGGCCCCGGAACAGGCTCGCCTGATCTGCGCCAAGGTGGTGGAGGAATTGCAGATCCTGCTGCTGGGGGAAGCGGATACCGCCTCCATCATGGTGCGTACCGCCGTACATGAGATCGGATCGGACATGATGCTGGTGCCGGCCAGCCTGCAGCAGATGCTGGATGAAGCAGCCGGTCGCCTGAAACGGGAGGCGACGGAGGCCAGCAACTCCCTGGACCGGCCTGCCGTCGCCCGTGCGCATCCGGGCGAAAGGCCCAGCCGGATAGAGGTGCGCTATCGCCCTGTCTGGGATGTGAAGCAGCAGGTCGTCTCCGTCTTCATCGCCCGTGGCTGTCGCCTGCGCGGGGGCCGTACGCTGGTCTGGGGCTATGACGGGTTGGACGATCCGGAGGACCCGCAGCAGATCCTGGCCATGGACCTGCAGGTGATCAAGGAGGCGGTCGGCGAGGCGTTGGAGCTTTACGAGAACCGGTTCCGCTTTTTCCTGTCGGTGCCCGTACATTTCGAAAGCCTGGCTGTGCTGGGCCGGCGACGGGAAATGGTGGCCGTCCTCCAATCCATCCCGGTACATATGCGGCCCTTCATGACCTATCACCTCTATGGCGTGCCGCCGGGCGTACCCACAGGCCGGCTGGCGGAGATGGTGGGAACGCTGCGCCCCTATGGCCGCACAACCATGGTCGTGGTCGATCCCAATACTAGTGACCTGCCGACCCTGGCCGCTGCCGGTGCCCGCGTGGCCTGCGTGCTGCTGCCCTCCGGGGCCACGGCAGACCGCCACCGGGCCGAGCTGCAGCGCTTCGGCGCCGTCGCCGCCAAGAACCGCCTGCAGATGTCGGTGGAAGGTGTGGATGACCTGGCGATGGAGACGTTATGCGAGGAGGTGGGGATCAACTATTTGTCAGGCAATCTGATCGGTGACTGGTCGGAAGTCCCTGAGCATGCCGCCCGCCGCTGCCTCGCCGATTTCCAGCGGTAAACTGGGCGCAAGTCCCGGCTTATTCCGCCGCGGAGGCAGAAAGTTTGGCGATGATGCGGTGGCCCATGGCCAGTGCCGCGTCGCATAATGCGGGCATATCGGCGCTCAGCAGGGCAACCTGGGCCGCATCGCCGTCATTGGCGGCGTTCATCAGCGCGCGCGATCGCCGTGATAGAACCATGAAGCCCAGATTGCCGGCGGATGAAACCAGGGAGTGTGCCTCCCGCTCCACTTGTGCCAGATCGTCCCCGGCCGCCATGATCGCGTCCACCCGCGTGCGGAAGGATGACAGCGCGTCGGTCAGCAGCTGTATGCCGATATCGTCGCCCACCACCAGCAGCAGATTGTCCAGAATCTCCTGGTCCAGTGCCGGCTCAGCCGGTCCCGCCACGGGTTCCGGGCGGGGCCCCGCATCCATCCTGGTGGGACGGAAGCCGGCGATCTCCGCAATGGCCTGGTTGAGCGCTTGTGGCGTCACCGGCTTGGCGACATGGCCGTTCATCCCCGCTTCCAGGCAGGCTTCCCGCTCCTCACGCAGGACATTGGCGGTGAGCGCCAGGATGGGCAGGGTGAAGCCGGCTTGGCGGATGCGGCGCGTGGCCTCCATCCCGTCCATCACCGGCATCTGTACATCCATCAGCACCAGATCCAGCTCGTCCTCATCACGGGTCACGGTGATGATGGCATCGGCCCCGTTCTCCACCACGATGACGCTGTGCCCGGCTTTTTCCAGGATCGTTCGTACCAGCATCTGGTTGGCGAACACGTCCTCCGCCAGCAGGATCGACAGGGGCCGGAAGGAGGGCAGGGTGGCCGGCGGCGACAGCGACTCCGCTTCCGGCGGTGGGGCCGTGGTGACGGCCAGCGGCAGCGTCACCTCGAACCGGCTACCGGAACCGGGCTGGCTCTTCACCTCGATGCGGCCCTGCATGGCCTCCACAAGGCGCTTGGTGATGGCCAGCCCAAGGCCCGTCCCACCGAAGCGCCTTGTGACCGATGCGTCCAACTGGCTGAAAGGCATGAACAGATGCTTCAGCCGGTCGGTGGGAATGCCCATGCCGGTGTCGCTGACCATCAGCCGCAGTTGCACGCCCATGCGGGCCACGGACAGCACGACGCTGCCCTTGGCTGTGAATTTCACGGCATTGGACAGCAGGTTCAACAGCACCTGCCGCAACCTTGCCTCGTCCCCCAGCACCCATTCCGGCAGGTCGGACGATATCTCCGTGCGCACGGCCAGCCCCTTGTCGGCGGCGCGCGGCGCCAACAGGGCCATGCAGCTTTCCGCCAGCCGCGCCGGGTTCAGCGGTCCCATCTCCAGTTCCAGCCGTCCCGCCTCGATCTTCGACAGGTCCAGCACGTCGTCGACAATGGCGACCAGGGCGCGCGACGCCTCCATCTGCAGGGCAAGCCATTTCTCCCGCTCCGCCTCCGGCGCCTTCTCGTCGCGCAACAGGTCGGCGAAGCCGATGATGGCGTTGAGCGGTGTGCGGATCTCATGGCTCATATTGGCCAGGAAGGCGCTTTTGGCGCGTTCGGCGGCTTCCGCCTGCACCTTGGCGGTGGACAGCGCCTCCACCTTGCCGCCGATGTCGGCATAGAGGTTCTGCAGCTGTTCGGCCATGCGGTTGACACCGGCCGAGAGCACTGCGAACTCATCCTTGCCGGACACTTTCAGCCGGTGGTCCAGCCGGCCCTGGCCGATGGCGGCGATACCGTCGGCGATTCGGTCCAGACCGGCCAGAACCCGCCGGCTGGCAGCGGTGGCCAGCGCCACGGTGACGGCGAGCAGCAAAAGCGGTAGCACCTGCAGCACCAGCAGTAGCCGGCCCCAGGCGTTCACCCGCTCATTGGCATGGGCGGCCAGCCGGTCGGCATCCGACGCCATCACGTTGTATCGCAGTTGCAGTGTGTCCTGTGCCACCCGTGCCGTCTGCGTGGTGGTGCGCGACTGGGTGAGGCGCAACATGCCGTCCAGCATCAGTGCGTTGTCCGCAGACAGCCGGTGCAGCAGCGCCAAATCCACCGGGTCCTGGATGCCGGCGCGAAGCCGCATCAACTCGGTCGACAGCCGCTCATGGGAGCGCTGCCACTGGAACAGGGCCCGTTCGCTGCCCGTGTCGGCATATTCATGGACCAGCAGGCTCAGCTCGAAAACGGAGCGGACCAGGGCTTGGGCTTCCGTCACACGCGTCGTGGACTGGCCCATCCATTGCCAGGACCACAGGGCCGATGCCACCGACATGGCCAGGGCGACCGCCGCGAAGACCAGGGTCGTGGTGATTCGCGTGCGGATTTTCATCAGTTCAGTCCAACACCGTAACGCGTGTAGGGTCGACCTCCCTCAGGATGTCGCTTTGTAGATAGGCCAGCATTGCCGGCCCAGGATTGTCGCCCGCCCGGCGCAGATGCCCTTCCAGCGAGAGCAGCAACGCCTGATCCAGACGCAGATTGAAACCATAACTCCCCCAATGGTTCCGGACCAGCGTCTCGTCAAGGCCGATGGCTTCCGCGACAATGCGGATGGCCTGTTCACGGTCTTTCATAATGGCCCATTCCGCTGCCAGCAGGGCGCGTACGAAACTCACCAGGGCTGGGCGTCGTGCCTCGACAACATCCATGCGCGACGACAGAATCCAGCTCCCGGTATAGAGACCGGGCACAGAAAGGTTGTCCAGGCCCCGGGTGAACGGGCCACTGCCGGCGATGCGCACCGTTGTCCAGACCGATGCCGCATCGATCTTCCCCTCCGCCATGGCTTGCATGATCTGGTCGCTGTCATAGGCAAGCGTGGCAACCTTGCCGACCAGTCCGGTCTGCATCAACAGCAGGTCCAGGAAATATTGGGAGTTCGTGTCGGGCGTATAGCCAATGCGCTTGCCGACCAGGGCGTCGGCATGGGTCAAACCGGCACCAGCCGGCGAAGCGATCACCACGTCGCGGTCTGAGGTCTGCACAGTCGATATAATTCGCACAGACTTGCCAGCCAACATGGCACTGGAAGCCGGCACGTCTGACGATAGGGCCAAGTCGGCCTTACCGTCGATCAGCGCCTGCATCGCCACCTTGCCATTGGTCACGGGCAGCAGATCGACCGTCAGGCCCTCATCGGCGAAATAGCCATTGGCCCGTGCCACGAAAATAAGAGCCGACATCATCTGCCGGCTCTCGGCCACCACCAGATGCTGCGGCTCTTCGTGGCCACGCAGGATAAAGGCGCCTACGGCCGCGGCGGCTGCAAGGAGCAGAACAAGGATCAGTTCCCGGTAACGCCCGACATTCATGCCTGCACCAGAACCCTATCCTTGGGCGCGATCGGCGCCGGTTTCCAAGAAGGACAAGCCTATCAGGACCGACCCCAGCGGGTCGCAGGACAGAACCTATCCTTTTGGTCAGCAGGCGTGCAGGCTGGGCGTAAAAAGCCAAAGGGCCGGCCCCTGGCGGGTACCGGCCCTTTTGGTTTGGAACGGATGGTGGGCGCGACAGGGATTGAACCTGTGACCCCTACCATGTCAAGGTAGTGCTCTCCCGCTGAGCTACGCGCCCATCCGTTCATCGCCCCGCTTCGTGCCGTTCGTCGGCAGCGCCGTCGGGGTGGGCGTGCTTATAGCGACCTGATCCGGGCATTGCAACAGTCTGTTTTCAGAAAATCGCCGATTTTTTTCCAACCGCTTTCGTTCGGCTGGCGACGCATCTCGCAATTCGATACATCTGTCAGGCATGAGCAGCCTGGGCCCTACCTTTTCCAGCGACAAGCCTGGCGCCCGTCCCCCGGACGTCGGCACGGGCGGCGGCGTGTTCCGGATTTCCCGGCCGCCGCGACAGGTGCTGCCGGTTGTCATGGCGTCCCCGCATAGCGGACGCGACTATCCGGAAAGCTTCGTGGCCAGGTCGCGGCTGGATGCGCGGGCACTGCGCCGGTCGGAGGATTGCTTCGTTGACGAGATTTTCCGGCCAGCCGTGGATTTGGGCGTGCCGTTGCTGGAGGCCTTGTTTCCCAGAGCCTATCTCGATCCCAACCGGGAGCCGTTCGAGTTCGATCCCGGCATGTTCGAGGGCGCGCTTCCATCCTATGTGAATAGCCGCAGCCCCCGCGTGGCGGCGGGCCTGGGCACCATTCCCCGCATCGTGGCCAGCGGGGAGGAGATTTATCGTCAGCGATTGCGCTTTGCGGAGGCGGTGGAGCGGGTGGACCGCTGCTATTACCCCTATCATGCCGCCCTGCGCGCCCTGATCGACCAGACGCGGGCGGCGTTCGGCTTCTGCATCCTGATTGACTGCCATTCCATGCCCTCCATCGACCTGCCGCCGGAGGCGGCCGCCAGCGGTGCGATGGACATGGTGCTGGGCGATTGTTTCGGCAGTGCCTGCGATGCGGTCTTGACCCGTGTCGCTGAAGAGACGTTGACCGACCTGGGGTATGTCGTGGGCCGAAACGCGCCTTATGCCGGTGGCTATACGACGCGCCATTACGGGCGGCCCGGCGATGGGGTGCATGCCCTGCAGATTGAACTGAATCGCTCCCTTTACATGGATGAGGTTGCCTTGGCACGCCGTCCCTATCTCGACACTCTGGCCGACCATATGTGCCAGCTGGTCTCTCGCCTGGCTGCGGTGCCGGCCCCGGCATTGCATCCGCGTGACCGCTGAGCCGGGGAGGGGAGAGGGATGCTGATCCGGACCGCCGGTGCGGGTGACGCTGCCGCCATCGCCGCCATCTATGCCCCGCATGTCAGCGAGGGTACGGCCAGCTATGAGTCGGTTCCTCCCGACGCGGGTGAAATGGCGCTGCGCATGGCGGCGATCCAGGCCCAGGGCTTTCCTTATCTGGTGGCCGAGCGAGCTGGGCATATTCTAGGCTACGCCTATGGCAGCCCCTTCCGGTCGCGCCCCGGCTATCGCTTCACGGTGGAGAATTCCATCTATGTGGCACCCCAGGCCCAGGGGGCGGGGGTGGGGCGGGCCCTGCTGAAGGCCCTGATCGACCAATGTACCCGCGCCGGCTTCCGCCGCATGGTGGCGGTGATCGGCGATGGCAGCAACGAAGGGTCGGTGGGTCTGCACCGTGCCTTGGGCTTCGAACTGGCGGGGACGGTGCCCGGCCTGGGGGTGAAGCATGGCCGCTGGCTGGATTGGGTGCTGATGGTTCGTCCCCTGGGCGACCCTGCGGCCCCGCCGCCGGGTGCGGATGAATATCCGGGATTGAGCATTTAACCCGCGCGGCGATCCATCAGCGCCCGTACCCGCTCCGCCAAATGCCGCGTATCGTCCAGCGGCTGGTAAGTCCAGGTCTCCAACGCGCCCCTGAACGCCCGGGTCACGCCCGTTTCCCGCAGCAGCGCGTGGAAGCGCTCGAATTTCGGTGCGTTGCCGGGCAGGTCGATGACATGCACGGGTTTGCCCGTGCTGGCTGCCTCCGAGACCATGGCCACGCTGTCGGACGTGACGATCAGCGCATCGGCCAATGCTAGCATCCCGAAATAGGGATTGGGGTCCGTGCCATCCCAGATGAAGACCGGTAGCCCCGCCAGCCGATCCTTCAGGATTGCCTCGTTCTCCGCACCCGTGCGCCGCGAGGTGGTGATCAGCATGCCGACATGGCGGTCGCGCACCAGTGCTGCCAATTGGTCGGCCAGGTTCGCCATCATCGCGGGTGTCAATGTGCAGAACCGGTTGGACCCGCCGATCATCACCGATACCAGTGGCCGGCTGCGTCCCTCCGCCAGGGGCGCGAATTCATCCGCCGCCGCATTCAGCTTCTCCTGCGTGACCCGATGGATGGCGCCGATGCTTTCAGCCAGATTGACGCCCGACTTGCCGTCATGGCGGGGCAGAGAGACCAGGTCGAACCGGTCGAAGGGCACGCCCGGATTCTGGATATGCACCCGCACCGTCGCCGGCGACCGCCGCCCCACGGCCATAGACAGGGCCACCGCCTGGCGGCCTGAACTGATCAACAGGTCCGGCCAGGGTGCCTCCAGCCGGTCGGATGCCGGGGCCAGCGGCAGACGGATACCCGGCAGCGGCAGATAGGGTGTCGCCTGCCGCCAGGGCGTACGCAGCTTCACCCGTTTCACCATGGGCACCAGCCCCAGTGCGTCGGCCAGCCCCAGGCACGGATTCTCGATTCCCGCCCTTCCGTCGGAGACTACCCAGCAAGTCGGGCCTTTGTTGTTCGCATACGTATGCGAAGACTTGTCCCCAGGAAATTTTGTGTCGCAAACCGGGTCGCCCTTGCGGGGCGGAGCGTCCCGTGTAATATCCTTGCTCAAATCGAGAACTCCTGGAGTTAAAAAATCACCATGCGGCGGGTCAAACTCGACCGAATTGATCGGCGCATCCTGCGCGACCTGCAGGCGGACGGCCGGATGACCAATGTTGAATTGGCGCGGCGTGCCGGCATTTCGGCCCCTCCCTGCCTGCGGCGCGTTCGCGCGCTCGAGGAGGCGGGCTATATCCGGGGCTATCATGCCGACATCAATCCGGAATCCATGGGCTTCCATGTCACGGTTTTCGCACAGGTCGGTCTGTCGTCCCAGGCGGAAAGCGACCTGAAGCGCTTCGAGGCCCTGGTCAATTCCTGGCCGGAGGTGCGGGAGTGCAACATGCTGGCCGGTGAGACGGACTTCCTGTTGAAGGTTGTCGCCGTCGATTGGGACAGCTATCAGCGCTTCCTGACCACCAAGCTGACGGCGGCCCCCAATGTCAGCCATGTGAAATCGGCACTCGCCATCCGTCAGTCCAAATACGCTCCCGGCGTGCCCATCGATGTCGATGTCGGCCCGGAGTCGAAGGACGATGACGACGAGGATTCAGAAGTCTGATTCACGGAAGCATAGGGCGCCCCACCGGGCGCCCTTTCTATTTCAGCTCCAAACCATTCGGGCCAGGCCAAAGCCCGCTCCGGCCAGCACCAGCCAATGCACGGCCAGCTTGAAGCGCAGCAGCGCCACCATGGCGACCCCCGCCACCGCAAGCGCGACCCAATCCATCCGCCCGCCGGGCAACAGCACCTGTTGCCCCAGCACGACGCCGAGGTTCAAGATCACCCCCACCACGGCGGCGGTGATGGCGGCCAAGGCACCGGCCGCAGCACGGTTATGCACCAGCGCCTCCACATAGGGCGCGCCCGCGAAAATGAAGAAGAAGCAGGGCAGGAAGGTCACATAGGTGGTCAATGCCGCCCCCACCAGCCCGGCCAGACCCGGTGACAGGGTGCCGGGATTATTCCAGCCCGCGAAGAAGCCGACATATTGCGTGACCAGGATCAGCGGGCCCGGCGTGCTTTCGGCCAGGGCCATGCCGTTCAGCATGTCGGCCGGCGTCAGCCACTGATAGGCCCCCACCGCCCGTTCGGCGATATAGGGCAGCACGGCATAGGCACCGCCGAAGGTGACGAAGGCCGCACTGGTGAACAGGTCCGCCACATCGACCCAGGGTGTGCGCCCCAGCAGCAGCACGATGGCCACCACCGGCACCAGCAGCAGGACGGCGAAGATCAGCGACAGGCGCAGCAGGCGTTTGCCGTTGCGGTCCACCGGCCGGTCATCGGGCACGAATTCATCCCCGCCCGCATGCCCGGCCGGTGCGAAGAGCGGCTTTCCAGCCTTGGCCGCCAGATAGCCCACCAACGCCGCCGCCGCGATCAGCAGGGGGAAGGGCATATGGCCCAGGTAAAGCCCCAGGAAGGCCGCAGCCGCCAGGGCCAGCGGCGCCGGCCCCTTCAGCGTGCGCCTTCCCAGGCGCCAGACCGAGGCCGCGATGATGGCGATGACCACCGGCTTCACCCCGTCGAACAGGGCCGCCACCCAGGCCAGATCCCCATGTTCGGCCGCCAGCCAGGACAAGGCCAGCAGCACCACCGCCCCCGGCAGTACGAACAACCCGCCGGCCGCCAGCCCGCCGATGGTGCCGTGCAGCCGCCAGCCGATATAGGTGGCCAATTGCTGCGCCTCCGGTCCCGGCAGCAGCATGGCGAAGTTCAGCCCATGCAGGAACCGCGTGCCATCGATCCAGCGGCGCTTATCCACCAGTTCCTGTTGCATCAGGGCGATCTGCCCCGCCGGCCCGCCGAAACTGACGCAGCCCAGCCAGAACCAGAACCGCAGCGCCTCTCTGAAATCGGGCATCGCATCTTCCCCCGTTGAAATCCGGGCGATGCTGCGGGTCGGCGGGTCCGGATGCAACCTTGTCCTTATGACAAGACAAAGAATGCGCGCCCGCCCGTTCTGCGTCAGGAAGACAGCGCCCCCGATCCAGGACCGCCCAGCATGTACATGCCCACGCATTTCAAGATGGAACAGGAGGACGCGCTTGCCGTCCTTCAACAGCAGAGCTTCGCCACCCTGGTCAGCTTTACGGCTGGCGGCTTGATGTCCACGCCGCTGCCGCTGCTGCTGGATCGCTCGCACGGCGACATCCGTCTGATCGGGCATGTGGCCCGCGCCAACCCGCATTGGAAGCGGTTCGACCCGTCGGTGCCGTCGCTGGCCATCGTCAATGCCGGTGACGGCTATGTCGCACCCGCCTGGTACGTGGCAAAGGCGCAGACGGGCAAGGTCGTGCCCACCTGGAACTATGTCACCGTGCATGCCCATGGGCGGCTGGAAGCAGTGGAGGATGCCGATGCCCTGCTGGACATCGTCACCCGCCTGACCGACCGACATGAGAATGGGCGGGCAATCCCCTGGAAGGTCTCCGACGCGCCGGCCGATTATATTGCCGCCAATCTGCGCGGCATTGTCGGGCTGGTGCTGCATGTGGACAGGCTGGAGGGCAAGGCCAAGCTGTCGCAGAACAAGGACGCGGCCGACCGCGCCACCATCCGCACCGGAATGGAAGGCGTGTTGGATATCCCGTGATTACACCCGGCTCATCAACCCCAACCGCACGGCCAGGCCCAGGAACACCGTGCCCGACGCCCAGTTCAGCACCTTGGCCGCCATCGGGTTGCGGGCCAGCTGCCGGCCCAGCCCACCGGCGCCGATCCCTACCAGGGCGTTCACGATGGTGCCGGAAATGTTCAGCATCGTGCCCAGGATCAAAGCCTGGATGATGACGCTGCCCCGCGCCGGATCGATGAATTGCGGCAGGAAGGCCAGGAAGAAGATGGCCACCTTGGGGTTCAGCAGATTGGTGACCATGCCGCGCAGGAAGATGCGGCGGATGTCCTTCTGCGTGACCTTGGTGCCCTCCGCCGCCGGCGGCGCGGCGCGGAAGGTGTTCCAGGCCAACCAGACCAGATAGGCCGCCCCCGTCCAGCGCACGATCTCGAACAGGGTCGGCGAGGCCATCAGCAGTCCCGCCAGCCCGAAGGCGGCGGCGGCCGTATGCACCATGGCCCCCAATGCCACACCCAGCGATGCGGCCACCCCTGCCTTGGGTCCGCGATGCGCGCCGCTGCCAAGGCAGAACAGCATGTCCGGTCCCGGCGTCAGGTTCAACGCCAGGGCGGCGGCCATGAACAGCAGCAGCGTGTCGATGGGGAAGTCGGGCATTGCGGGCGCTCCATCAAGGACCGGATGCCCGATATGCTGCCGTTGCCGACGCCCTTAGACCACCACGATTTCGGCAGCCCTGTATCCCTGGATATAGAGCAGGGCGGTCAGGTCGCCATGGTCGATGCGGGCCCGCGCCTGGGCGGCGACGCTGGGCTTGGCGTGATAGGCCACACCCATCCCGGCCGCCAGCAGCATGGGCAGGTCGTTGGCGCCGTCGCCCACGGTGATGCTGGCCGCCACCGGCACGCGCTTGGCCGCCGCGATGCGGATCAGGGCCTGATGCTTGGCATCCTTGTCCAGGATGGGCTCGAACACGGTCCCCGCCAGCTTGCCGTCCGCCACGATCAGGTCGTTGGCCTGATCTTCGTCAAAGCCCAGGGTTTCGCGGACATAGGCCGTGAAGGTCTTGAACCCGCCCGACACCAGGGCGCAATAAACGCCATGCTTCTTCAAGGTGGCGATCAGGGTGGCCGCACCCGGCATATAGGTGATGCGGCCGATCATGTCGGTCAGCACGCCCGCATCCAGCCCGGCCAGCAGGGCCACGCGCTCGCGCAGTGCGCCCTTGAAATCGATCTCCCCATTCATGGCGCGATGCGTGATGGCGGCGATGCGGTCGCGCGCGCCGACCAGCTCGCCCAGCTCGTCCAGCATCTCCTGCTGGATGATGGTCGATTCCATGTCGGCGACCAGCACCGACTTGCGCCGCCCCTCCACCGCCTGGGCCACGATGTCGATGGGTCGGCCGGTCAGCGCCTTGGCCACCGCCGCCTGCGCCTGATCGTCGTTCAGCCCGTTGAAGCCAATGTCGCAAGCGATGCCGGCCGCCAGCCAGTCCGCGGGTGCGGTCTCCGCCCCCAGATCGGCCAGGGCGGAGCGCGCACTTTTGGCGATAGCATCATCCAGGGCAGGCGCCGCCGGATCGGCGATCAGGGTCAAGACTTGGCGCAGCATCGGATATCCCGTCCATCAGGGTTGGTCGATTGCCGCCCTTATCGCCGCTGCCGGGCGGGAGCGCAATGGTGCCTGGGCGGGGGGCGGGGGTTTGCTAAATGCGGGGCAGGGGGTAACATCATGAATAAAGCGAGGGAGCTTTCCATGCCTGCGCTGCCTGCCAGGAAGAGTGGTACAGATGCGACACCCGCCAGGACAGCCGGCAGGCAGAGATGGTGCGCCTGAAAGCCCTTATGGACCAGTCCCCGCTGCCGGCTGAATTGGGTGGCTTATCGGAAGAGGAAATAGCCCTTATGGCGGATGACATGGTGAAGGAGGTCAGATCCTCCCGCTGTGGCGCCGCATGACATGCGGGTGGATCGACTGCAACGTCGTCGTTTCCGCTGCATTGGGAAGCACTGTTTATCAGGCCGCTTTGGCCGAATGCGAGCTTCGGCACATCATCCTGCTGGATCAGGCGATCCTGGCCGAGTATCGGCGGGTCGCAACATATCCGAAATTCAAGCCGGTCGTGCGGGAGCGCATGTCGGTATTGGTCGATGAACTGGCCGGTATTGCCGACAAGGTTTTTGTCTCGGATGGCCATGTCGCTGAAAGTACGATCAAGGACAGGGACGATCTGATCTATCTGATCGTCGCGGAAGTGGGCCAAGCCGATTTGATCATGACCGGCAACAGCCGCGATTTCGTCGAAACGCATTACGGGCGCACCCGTGTCATCACGGCCCGGCAGTTTCTGGCGGAGTTCGGCTGATCGACAGCTTGCGAATCCGAGGGGTGGGCGCTACCACAGCCCATGCACTCCGATCCCGATCTCCCCATGCCCGAACCGGCTCCCCCCCGCCCCGTCCTCGTCATCGGCGGCCCCACCGCTTCGGGCAAGTCGGGCTTGGCTTTGGCCTTGGCGAAGCGTGCCGGCGGCGTGGTGATTAATGCCGACAGCATGCAGGTCTATGCCGATCTGCGCATCGTCACCGCGCGCCCGTCGGCGACGGACGAGGCCGAGGCGCCGCACACTCTCTATGGTGTCGTGCCAGCCTCCACCCGGATGAGTGCGGCGCGCTGGCGGGAACTGGCGCTGGCGGAGATCGACAGGGCGCATGCGGCCGGGCGTGTTCCCATCGTGGTTGGCGGCACGGGGCTCTACCTGCGGTCCCTGATGCAGGGCCTGTCCGATATTCCCGATATCCCGGCAGACATCCGTCAAGCCGCCATGGATTTGCAGGCGGAAATCGGCAGTCCCGCCCTGCATGCTCGTCTGGCAGAGATCGATCCCGTTACCGCATCCCGCCTGCACCCGACCGACAGCCAGCGCCTGATCCGCGCCTGGGAGGTGATCCAGGCCACCGGCCGGTCGATCAGCGACTGGCAGGCCGCCCCGCCCACCGATGCACCCACGCATCTCTCCTTCACCACCCTGGTGGTCGAACCGCCGCGCCCCCGGCTCTATGCCCAGTGCGACCAGCGGTTCCTGATCATGCTGGAGCAGGGGGCGGAGGCGGAGGTGGCGGCCCTGATGGCCCAGAACCTTGATCCGGCATTGCCGGCATGCAAGGCGCTGGGCGTGCCGGAGATCGCGGCGATGCTGTCGGGTGCGCTGGATCGGAATGCGGCGACGCAAAAGGCCCAGCAACTGACCCGCAACTATGCCAAGCGCCAGCTCACCTGGTTCCGCAACCAGATGCCTGCCGCACTGCGGTTGGATTCGACGGAACTTGCATCTGAAACAGCGTTCACGAAATTTTATGACCAGATCATGACAGGCATGACTAAGAACATTGCTAAAACCGGTTGACCAACTTTCCGGTTCCATCTAGGGTGCCGCCACGTCGCCCTTCGCCCTTGCGAGAGGCGGCGTTTTTCAACCCCGTTGGAACTGTTTGAAAGCGTCTGCCATGTCTTCGGGAACCATCCTCTCCGGTGCGGAAATCGTCATCAAGGCCCTGCGGGACCAAGGTGTAGATACGATCTTCGGGTATCCGGGTGGGGCGGTACTACCCATCTATGACGCGCTGTTCAAGCAGAACCAGATCAAGCATATCCTGGTTCGCCACGAACAGGCCGCCGTGCATGCGGCGGAGGGCTATGCCCGTTCGTCCGGCAAGGTCGGTGTCGTGCTGGTCACGTCCGGCCCCGGCGCCACCAATGCCGTCACCGGCTTGGTCGATGCGCTGATGGACAGCATCCCCATCGTCTGTCTGACGGGCCAGGTGCCCACGCACCTGATCGGCAACGATGCGTTCCAGGAATGCGACACGACCGGCATCACCCGGCCCGCGACCAAGCATAATTACCTGGTCAAGGACGCCAACAATCTGGCCCGCACGCTGCACGAGGCGTTCTATGTGGCCAAGAATGGCCGTCCGGGGCCGGTCGTCATCGACATCCCCAAGGATGTGCAGTTCGCCGACGGCGTTTATCGCACGCCGGGCGAAAGCCAGCCCAAGTCCTACCGCCCGCAGGTCAAACCTGATCTGAACAAGGTCGAGGAAGCGGTGGAGATGCTGGCCAATGCCAAGCGTCCCATCTTCTATGTCGGCGGCGGCGTCATCAATTCCGGCCCCGTGGCCAGCCAGCTGCTGACCCAGCTGGTGCGCATGACGGGCTATCCCTGCACCACCACCC
This sequence comes from Niveispirillum sp. GW835-FHT14G11, assembly GCF_058793615.1. Taxonomy (NCBI): domain Bacteria; kingdom Pseudomonadati; phylum Pseudomonadota; class Alphaproteobacteria; order Rhodospirillales; family Azospirillaceae; genus Niveispirillum; species Niveispirillum sp. GW835-FHT14G11. The sequence goes on along the minus strand of NZ_JBXAFZ010000003.1, from coordinate 117,698 downwards.
TGATGGGCCTGGGCGCCTATCCGGCGCATGACCAGCAGTGGCTGGGCATGCTGGGCATGCACGGGACCTACGAGGCCAATCTGGCCATGCATGGCTGCGATCTGATGATCTGCGTCGGCGCCCGCTTCGACGACCGCGTCACCGGTAAGGTCAGTGAGTTCAGCCCGCATTCGAAGAAAATCCATATCGATATCGATCCGTCGAACATCAACAAGAATATCCGGGTCGACCTGCCCATCGTCGGCGATGCGGCCTATGTGCTGGAAGACATGATCCGCATCTGGAAGGCGCGCAACAAGCGGGCCGACCAGACGGCGCTGAAGGCCTGGTGGGACCAGATCGCCGTCTGGCGGTCCAAGGATTGCCTGAAGTACGAGAAGACCGACAAGGTCATCAAGCCGCAATATGCGCTGGAGCGTCTGCGCGCCGCCATCCAGGGCCGCGACGATGTGTTCATCTCCACCGAGGTGGGGCAGCACCAGATGTGGGCGGCCCAGTTCCTGCCCTTCAACAAGCCCAACCGCTGGCTGACCTCGGGCGGGCTGGGCACCATGGGTTACGGCCTGCCGGCCGCCATCGGCGCCCAGATCGCCAATCCCGGTGCCTTGTGCATCGACGTGGCGGGTGAAGCCTCGATCCAGATGAACATCCAGGAAATGTCGACGGCCCTGCAGTACCGCCTGCCGGTCAAGGTGTTCATCCTGAACAATCAATGGATGGGCATGGTCCGGCAGTGGCAGGAACTGCTGCACGGCTCGCGCTATTCGGAAAGCTATTCCGAAGCGCTGCCCGACTTCGTGAAGCTGGCAGATGCGTTTGGCGGCGTGGGCCTGCGCGCCAGCAAGGTGTCGGAAGTGGATGATGTCATCGCCGAGATGATCGCCACCCCGCGCGCCGTGATCGTCGATATGTGCGTGGATCAGAAGGAAAACTGCTTCCCCATGATCCCCGGCGGCAAGGCGCATAACGAAATGCTGCTGGGCCCGGCGGACCGCGTGTCCGAGGCGACGCCGGAGGAGGGGATGGTGCTGGTGTAACCGGCACCTGTCCTCAAGCCCCCTTCCGCACCCCAGAACAAGACCTCACTGGAGCCTTTCGCCCGTGACCCAAGATACCAGCATCCGCCGCCACACCATCTCCGTGCTCGTCGATAACGAGCCGGGTGTGCTGGCCCGCGTCATCGGCCTGTTCTCTGGCCGCGGCTATAATATCGAAAGCCTGACGGTGGCGCAGATCGATGCCGGCGACAGCCTGTCGCGCATCACCGTCGTTACCTCGGGCACGCCGATGATCATCGAGCAGATCAAGGTGCAGCTTGAGCGCCTGGTGCCCGTCCACAAGGTCAAGGACCTGACATTGGAAGGCCCGTTCATCGAACGGGAGATGGGGTTGGTCAAGGTCGTGGCCAATGGCGAGAAGCGGGTGGAGAGCCTGCGTATCGCCGATGTGTTCAAGGCCCGCGTCGTGGACGCCACGATTTCCAGCTTCGTGTTCGAGATTACCGGCACCGCCGACGATCTGGACCGCTTCATCGACCTGATGCAGCAGCTGGGCGAGGTCGATATCAGCCGTACCGGGGCCGCTGCCCTGTCGCGCGGCACCTCGACCCTGTAAAAGAACACCCATCACCGCAATGCCGGACCCCGTGTCGGGGCCGGATATGACAACAGCAGAGCAAGACGAAGGAACATTCCCATGCGCGTCTATTACGATCGCGACGCCGACGTGAACCTGATCAAGGGCAAGAAGGTCGCCATTGTCGGCTATGGCAGCCAGGGCCATGCCCATGCCCAGAATCTGCGGGACAGCGGCGTTTCGGACGTGGTCATCGCGCTGAAGGCGACCTCAGCCACCCGCGCCAAGGCCGAAGCCGCCGGCTTCAAGTGTGTGACCCCGGCCGAGGCTGCTGCCACTGCCGACGTCATCATGATCCTGACGCCGGACGAGCATCAGGCCGAGCTGTACAATAACGAGATCGGCCCGAACCTGAAGCAGGGCTCGGCCATTGCCTTCGCGCACGGCCTGAACGTGCATTTCCGCCTGATCGAGCCGCGTCCCGATACGGACGTGTTCATGATCGCGCCGAAGGGCCCTGGCCACACCGTGCGCGGCGAATACAAGAAGGGCGGCGGCGTTCCCTGCCTGGTGGCCGTCCACCAGAATGCTTCGGGCAATGCGTTCGATGTTGCTCTGTCCTACGCGTCTGCCGTTGGCGGCGGCCGTTCGGGCATTATCGAGACCACCTTCAAGGAAGAGTGTGAAACCGACCTGTTCGGTGAGCAGGCGGTGCTGTGCGGCGGCCTGACCAAGCTGATCCAGGCCGGTTTCGAGACCCTGACCGAGGCTGGCTATGCCCCGGAAATGGCCTATTTCGAGTGCCTGCACGAAGTGAAGCTGATCGTGGACCTGATCTACGAAGGCGGCATCGCCAACATGCGCTACTCCATCTCCAACACGGCCGAATATGGTGACTATGTCACCGGTCCGCGCATTGTGACGGACGAGACCAAGGCGGAGATGAAGCGCGTTCTGGACGATATCCAGTCCGGCCGCTTTGTGCGCGACTGGATGCTGGAAAACAAGGCCGGCACGCCGTCCTTCAAGGCCACCCGTCGTCGCCAGGCCGAACACCCGATCGAGGAAGTGGGCGCCAAGCTGCGCGCCATGATGCCCTGGATCGCCGCCAACAAGCTGGTGGACAAGTCGAAGAACTAAGCTGTTTCAACGGTTTGGTGCTCAAGTTGCCGCCCGGCGGAGCGATCCGCCGGGCGGTTTCCGTTTCGGTGACTATCACTAAAGATACAATTTTAGCTTCTTGAGCCTATCGCGCGAATGGCTTACCTTTTATGCGGATCAAAATGATCGCATCGGGGGAGCCCATGATCTCGCTAAACGCGGGTTCGCTCTTCAACGCCACGAATGCGCAGGCGATGAAGACGGCTATCAACCGCCATGTCGACAAGGCGGTTGAGGAGCGGTTCAAGAAGGTCGACAGCCCGGAATATCAGGGCACGTCCCAGAAGGACATGTTCAAGCGGCTGATGGATATCGGCATCACGGGTGGCGCCTTTGAGGATGCCGCCAAAAGCGCCGCGCGTGTCGAGGAACTGGGCAAATATATGGACATGGCCCGGTCCGAGATCGACCGCAAAGCCGCTACCGAGAAGCTGAACCAGGGCAAGCGCCGCATGGGCGAACTGGAGCAGGAAGCGCGCCAGGCCGCAGCCAAGGGCGATGCCCGCAAGCTGGCCCATATCGCCCGTGAAGCGTCGGGTATGACCCGCAATCTGGCGGATGAAGCCAAGAATCTTGTCGAAGGTCGCGCCGTCGATCCGGCAGAGCGCGCCGCCGCCATTGCGCGTGGTGAACCGGACCCCGCCAAGCCTGTCGAACAACAGCCTGGCATGACCGCCGGTGGCGTCCCCGTCTCCTTCGCCCGCGCCTATGTGCAGGAGGTTCGCGATGTTACGGGCCGCGCCCGCACCTTGCTGACCCAGGCCGAAGCCAACAAGGGCAATACGCTCTGGATGAGCGAGGAGGACAGGAAGGAATATGAGGAGACGCTGAAGGCCGCCCGCGACGATCTGGCAGCGGCGGGAGAGACGCTGGAACGGCTGAACGGCACGCTGGAGGGGCTGGACCCCGGTGGCGCATCGCAGACGGGGGGCGTGGATGCCGGTGCTGTGTTGGATGTGACCTACACCTATACCTATACGGAAACCATGACCGTGGCGGTGCAGACGTCGGAAAGCTTCGTGTCGATCACGGCGTAGGGTCGATATAGATCCGGTGGTACCGCGAGCCCAGCCGTGTCAGCACCTCGTACCCGATGGTGCCGGCCTCTCTGGCGATCTGATCGATATCGCGGTGCGGCCCGATAATGTCGGCCCAGCCCCCGACCCGCAACAGAGAGTCCGGCACGCCCGTGACATCGGCGGTCAGCAGATCCATCGATACCCGCCCGATCAGCGGCGCCCTGTGCCCGCCGATCATCGCCACGCCCTTGCCGGCCAGTGACCAGGGATAGCCATCGGCATAGCCCATGCCCAGGGCAGCCACCTTGCCCGGCGCGGTGATGCGATGCGTGGCATCATAACCGACGCTGTCAGGCGGGGCCACGTCGCGGACCTGAAGGATGCGGGCCAGCAATCGGATCACCGGCCGCATCGGGTTGGGCAGCCAGGGGGCGGGGTTGGGGCCATAAAGCGCGATGCCCGGCCGTACCAGATCGAAATGATAATCCGCGCCATGGAAGATGCCGGCGGAGTTCGACAGGCTGACCGGTGCCTTGGGCAGACGCGCCAGTGCCGCCTTCACCCGCCGCAACTGTTGCGCCGTCAACGGGTTGGTGGGATCGTCGGCGCAGGCCAGATGGCTCATCCACGCCTGAAGATCCAGACCGGCCAACAGCGATGCTTGATCGTTGCATAGCCGGTCCAGTTCGCCCGCCGGCAGGCCCAGGCGGTTCATTCCGGTATCGATATGGATCAGGGCCGGCAGTTTGCGGCCCAGCCGGCGGGCATAGGCACCCCATCTTTCGATCTCGCCCAGGCTGCTCAGCACCGGCACCAGTTGCCGCCTGGCCAGTTCTTCCTCAGTCCCGGACGGCACGCCGTGCAGGATGATGGTTCGTGATTGAGGCAGGGCGGTCTTCACCCGCACCCCGGCCTCGATGTCGGCCACGAAGAAGGTCCGGGCCCCGGCATCCCACAAGGTCGTGGCCACGGCGACGTCGCCCAGGCCATAGCCGTTGGCTTTCACCACGGCGGCGCATTCCGCCCCGGCGGCGCGGGCCACCATGGCACGCCAGTTCCCGACCAGCGCGCCCTTGTCGATAACCAGCACGGCGCCCACGCGGGCGGCATCGGGGCTGTCCAGCAGCCCCGCCAGCTCACTCGTCATAAGACCCGACGCCATGCTGGGTTTCCAGGTCGCCGAAGCGGGTGTAATTGCCGTCGAAATACAGGCGGACAGTGCCGACCGGGCCATGGCGCTGCTTGCCGATAATCACGTCGGCAGTGTTGTGAACCTGGGCCAACCGGTCCTGCCATTGCGCATAGCGGTCATTGTACTTGTCTTCCGACTCGTCGGGGCGGCGGCCCGGCTCGGCGCGTTCAAGATAATATTGTTCGCGGAACACGAACATGACCACGTCGGCATCCTGCTCGATCGAGCCCGATTCACGCAGATCCGACAGCTGTGGCCGTTTATCCTCGCGGTTCTCCACCGAGCGCGACAGCTGCGACAGGGCGATGACGGGCAGTTCCAGCTCCTTGGCGATGGCTTTCAGGCCGCGCGTGATCTCGGAAATCTCCTGCACACGGTTCTGTTCGCCTCGGCTCGATCCGCCACCGCGCAGCAGCTGCAGATAGTCGACCACCACCAGCCCCAACCCGTGGGTGCGCTTCAGGCGGCGGGCGCGGGTGCGTACGGCGGTGATGGTCAGCGCCGGCGTGTCGTCCACGAAGAAGGGTACGCGCGCCAGATATTGGCTGGCCTCAACGAATTTCGGAAAATCGCTGCCGGAGATTTCGCCGCGGCGGATCTTGTCACCCGACACTTCCGCCTGGTCGGCCAGGATACGCATGGCCAGCTGTTCGGCCGACATTTCCAACGAGAAGAAGCCCACCGGCGCCCCTTCCTTGCCGCCCGACAGCATATACGCCTTGGCGGCGTTGAAGGCGATGTTGGTGGCCAGCGCGGTCTTGCCCATGGACGGCCGGCCCGCAAGGATCAACAGGTCCGATGGGTGCAGGCCGCCCAGCTTGCCATCCAGATCGCGCAGGCCGGAGGTCACGCCGGTGACGTGGGACGTGCGGCGGAACGCGGCTTCGGCGGTGGCGATGGCGGCCGTCAGGGCCCGGTCGAAGGGGATGAAGTCGCCCTTGATGTCGCCCGTGGCTGCCAGTTCGAACAGCTTCTTCTCGGCATCCTCGATCTGGTCGTTGGCGGCGATGTCGATGTCGTGCTTATAGGCCTGATTGACCATATCCTCGCCGACTTCGATCAACTGCCGGCGGAGATAGGCGTCGTGGATAACCCGGCCGTAATCCTCCAGATTGTGAACGGAAACAATGGCGGCGGCCAGGCGTGCCAGATATTCCGGCCCGCCGATTTCCGACAGGTCGCGATCCTGTTCGAAATAGGCTTTCAGGGTGATCGGGTTGGCCACCTGGCCCCTGTCGATCATCTTCAGGACCGCCTGATAGATCTTCTGGTTGGCGGGGTCGAAAAAATGCTCTGGCCGCAGGAATTCGCCAACCTTTTCAAAGGCCTTGTTGTTCACAAGAATGGCGCCCAGCACCGTTTGCTCCGCCTCCTCATTATGGGGCGGCGTGCGATAGGCGACGGGGGCGGCGCCGGAAAAACCGGACGGGTCGATCAACTTTGTATCCATGGCGGGCGTACTTTAGCCGCCCGCATGGGCGCCGTCATGCCGTCGCAAGGATGGGGGGGCAGAAAGACGGGGACCGATCTGGGGATAAGTTGTGGATAATTTGCTCAGGCGGCCCGCGTCTGCCGTTCCTCGATCTTACGCTCGTCAGTCAGCATGTAATCGCGGGCCACCGGCAGGGCGTGTACGTCGCGCGCCATCTGCACCTGGAAGACCATGTGTCCCTGATGACGGAAGGCGCATTCCGATCCGACCAGATAGAATTCCCACATCCGGCAGAATCGCTCGTCATAAAGCTCCCGTGCCTTGTCGCGGTTGGCCAGGAACCGTTCCCGCCAGTGACGCAGCGTCTGCGCATAATGCAAACGCCAGACCTCCATATCGGTCAACCACAGCCCCGCCCTTTCAATGGCTGGCGTCACTTCCGACAAGGCGGGTGAATAGCCGCCGGGGAAGATATATTTGCGGATCCAGGGATTGGTGGTGCCCGGCCCCTCGGCCCGGCCGATGGAATGCAGCAGCGCCACCCCATCATCGGCCAGCAATTCGCGTATCCTATTAAAAAAGATGGGATATTGCGGCACGCCGACATGCTCGAACATGCCGACGCTGACGATGCGGTCGAACCGGCCCGGCAGTTCCCGATAGTCGCACAGTTCGAACCGAACCCGGTCGGACAGGCCGGCAGCATCCGCCCGTTCCCGCGCCACGGCCAGTTGTTCGGTGGAAAGGGTGATACCGGTGACGTGTATATCCGCCAGTTTGGCGAGGGTCAGCGCCATCCCGCCCCAGCCGCAGCCGATATCCAGCACATTCTGCCCCGGCCTCAACAGCAGCTTGGCGGCGATATGCCGTTTCTTGGCCTCCTGCGCCGCCTCCAGGCTCATTCCCGGTTCGGGGAAATAGGCACAGGAATATTGGCGATCCCCATCCAGGAACAGGTCATAGAAGCGTCTGGACAGGTCGTAATGATGGGCGACGTTCCGGCGTGACCGGTCCAGCGGGTTGCGCTGCTGGATGAAGCGTTGCAATCTCACGCCGAACCGCTGAACGAATCCGGCCGGGCCCATATGGCTGAACCCGACATTGCGGGTGATCACATCAACGAAGTCGTAAAGGCTGCCATCGACCATCTGGAGGGTGCCGTCCATATAGGCTTCGCCAGCGTAAAGGCCAGGATGCAAGCCCAGCTTCCATTCCAGGGACGGGTCTGTCAGGCGCACCGTGACCGGCTTCTGGCCGGGCGCATCGGTGCCGAACCGGTGCCGCCGCCCCCGTGCATCGATGACGGTTAGGTGTCCTGTATGGAAGATGGAACGCAGGAAACGAAACAACAGCATGTCGGATCACCGTCTCAGCCGCTGGTACGTCCTGGAAATGTAACCTTGTTATGCGGTGCCGCAAAGGTAGCCAAAAGAAAAAGGGCGGCTCCGTGAAGGAAACCGCCCTTATCCCGTCTACCAAAAGGCCGGATGTCACCACCCGGCACCCGGGGCCTGAAATCAGGCCTCGGTCTCCTCGGTGGCTTCGGTCTCTTCGACCGCCTCTTCTTCGTCTTCCTCGTCGCGGCTGTTGACCATGCCGCCACGCTGGGCCTGAACGGCCGCTTCCTCAACCGAACGGGCCACGTTCACCGTGATGGCGACGGACACTTCCGGGTGCAGGATGACGCGAATCTTGAACAGACCCAGCGTCTTGATCGGATCGGGGATCGCGACCTGAGCGCGGGAAATGGTCGTGCCGGCGGCGGTGACAGCGTCGGCGATATCGCGCGAGCTGACCGAACCGTACAGCACGCCGGACTCGGCGGCCTGACGAACCACGACGACGGACAGGCCGTCGACCTTGGTCGCCACAATTTCGGCTTCCTTCTTCAGCTCCAGATTGCGCGCTTCCAGCTGCGCCTTCTGGGCCTCGAAGACGGCCATGTTTTCCTTGGTGGCGCGCAGGGCCTTCTTCTTCGGCAGCAGGTAATTGCGGGCATAGCCCGGCTTTACCTTGACCACCTGACCGAGCTGACCCAGCTTCTCGACGCGTTCCAGCAGAATGACGTCCATGTCTTTTCTCCTGGCTTACTTGACGATGTACGGCAGAAGAGCCAGGAAGCGGGCGCGCTTGATTGCACGGGCCAGCTCACGCTGCTTCTTCGCCGACACGGCGGTGATACGGGACGGGACGATCTTGCCACGCTCGGAGATGAACCGGGACAGCAGCTTGATATCCTTGTAATCGATCGCCGGCGCGTTCGGGCCGGAGAACGGGCAGGTCTTCCGGCGACGGAAGAACGGACGACGGCCACCGCCGCCGGAGCGGGGGGCGCCACCGGCGGGAGCACCGCCCTGGGGACGTTCGGTGGTCATGCGCGGTCTCCTTCACCTTCCACGGCGGCGTCACGACGCGGGCCACGGCTGAAGCCGCCCTCGCGCGGACCACGATCGCCGAATTCACGACGGGGGCCACGGTCGCCGAAGCCACCGCGGGGGCCACGCTCCGCGCGCTCGCCCTTGTTGGCGAGCATGGCGGTCTGGCCTTCGTCGATCTTCTCGACCTTGACGGTCATGACGCGCAGCACGTCTTCGTTGATCGACAGGTTGCGTTCCATTTCGGTGACGGCGGCGGCGGGCGCATCCAAGCCGAGATAGACGTAATGACCCTTGCGGTTCTTATTGATCCGGTAGGTCAGGGTCTTCAGACCCCACTGTTCGGTCTTGACGACGGTGCCGCCATTGTCCTTCAGGATCGTGCTGAAGGTCTCGGTCAGGCTTTCAACCTGAGTCGAGGAGATGTCCTGACGGAAAATCAGGATGGTTTCATAGAGTGCCATAAAACTCCCCATGGCTATTGATGGTCCGCCGCTGTGGCCTGGACCCAGGTCCAGGTTCAGCCGCACGGTCCTAGCCGGCGCCTTGGCAAAGCACCGGCGGGGTTTCGGAAGGCGCGCACTATACAGAATGGCGGGCGCGGCGCAAGGGGGCGTGGCGGTCCGGTCCGGCATGGGCGGGCCGAGCCTGCCGCATGGGCCGTGGGTACTTGGTGGCCGCGGGTTGCCGGACACTGCGTCCGCCCAGCGCGCCGCAGCCCGTCAGTTGACGGGGGTTGCCGGGCGCGGCGCTTCGCCCATGGCCAGGCGGCGCAGGCTCTCCGCCTCCTCCGTCCGTAAAGCATCTGCAAGGGGCAGGGCGATGCTGTCGGGCATGCGTGGCGAACAAGCGAACCAGAACTGCACGAGTGGCAATTCCGCCACGATGCGCAGGCGCATGGCCTGGACCTCCGGGGCATTGAGCGTGCCGGCCACCAGCATACCGAAACGGATGCGCCCTGCCTGGACCATTCGTGCCAGCGAACGCTGATCATCGATCGCCTGATAGGCGACGCCGTGCTGCGCCAACACCTCACGATAGACACCGCTGGGAACTGCGATATTGCCACCGGCTTCCCTCAGAAAGGTCTCCAGCCCGCCCTTGAACGGATCGTCGGGTCGGGGCGGGCCACGAAGACTATGCGGTCGCGCCGCACCTCTGCCAGCCAGCGGGCATTGGCCTCGCGCGCCGGCAGGCGTGCATAGCCCAGCACGCAATAATCGGCGTGGCGGCCCATATCCGCGCTGCGCCGATCAAAATTGGCGGCCTGGACCTTCAGGTGGATGGCTGCTTTCAGCGATATGAACGACAGCCAGTGCCGCATGGGCGGCACCAATGTTCCCTTGTCGTTGATGATGGTCGGCATCACGGGAACGGCCAATGTCACCGAAGGCAGGGCGCTATCGCCGAAACTGTCCGCCGCTTCCTGGGCAGGCGCCGGAGACGGGCAGGACAGAATCCAGGTCGAGAGCAGGATTGCCACCGCGCGGTGGGCATCGGTCTTCGGCATTTGGGGCCGCGGGTCTGCCATGGTGCATCCCGGCTTGTGGTTGACGGACAGTATAGGCTGGATGATCGACCCTCGCAAAGGGCAGCGAAAGGCAGCGGTAGATTCGATGTTATGCGTTACAGTTCGGTTAAGAGCCGTCACATGCGCATCCGTCCCTTGCGCGCGCGCCGGCCAGCCGATGGGAGGCAGCGCGCGCTGCTGCCAGTATTTCCATCTACTTAGCCCCACCTTCCGTAATCGTTATAAGGTCATGAGCCTGTTTTGCGGGACCGGATGGCTTGACAGGGCCATTCGCCGCTGTATCAAGGCCGCATCGGATTTATTGCAGGACTTATCCATGACCCGCGCTTTCGTCTTTCCCGGCCAGGGCAGCCAGGCTGTCGGCATGGGCCGCGAATTGGCCGAGCGGTTCGCTATCGCACGTGAGACCTTTGCCGAGGTGGACGAGGCGCTGGGCCAGAAGCTCTCCTCCCTGATGTTCGAGGGGCCCGGCGACGAGCTGACCCTGACCGAGAATGCCCAACCGGCCCTGATGGCCGTATCGGTTGCTGTGACGCGCGTGTTGCAGGCCGAAAAGGGTCTGGACCTCTCCGGGGCCGCTTTCGTGGCTGGGCACAGCCTGGGCGAATATTCCGCCTTGTGCGCGGCGGGTGCCATTGCCTTGTCCGATACGGCGCGCCTGCTGAAGCTGCGCGGCCAGTCGATGCAGAAGGCCGTGCCCGTGGGCGTGGGCGCCATGGCCGCGATCCTGGGTGCCGACCTGGACGCAGCGCGCGAGATCGCCGCTGAGGCTGCCCAGGGCCAGGTCTGCACGGCCGCCAACGACAATGCCCCCGGCCAGGTTGTGGTGTCGGGCCATCGGGAGGCGGTGGAGCGCGCCATCAAGATCGCCGCCGAGCGCGGGTTCAAGCGCGCCATGCTGCTGCCCGTGTCCGCGCCCTTCCATTGCCCGCTGATGCAGCCGGCCGCCGATGCCATGGCAGAGGCGCTGGCCGGCACGACGATCCTGTCGCCCGCCGCTCCGCTGGTCGCCAATGTCACCGCGTCGGCCGTGACCGATCCGGAGATCATCCGTCGCCTGCTGGTGGAACAGGTCACCGGTGCCGTCCGTTGGCGCGAAAGCGTGCTGTTCATGAAGGGACAGGGCGTGACGGAGCTGGTGGAACTGGGGGCCGGCAAGGTGCTGGCGGGCCTGGCGAAGCGCATCGACAAGGAACTGCTGGCCAGTTCCATCGGCCTGCCTGCCGATATCGACGCCTTCACCCTGGGCTGAACGGCCTCATCTTCCCTGAAGGAGATTTTCATGTTCGACCTGAGCGGCAAGACGGCCCTGATCACGGGTGCATCGGGCGGCATTGGCGCCGCCATCGCCCGCACCCTGCATGCCAAGGGTGCCAAGGTCGCCCTGCATGGCACCAAGGTGGAAGCGCTGGAAGCGCTGGCCGCCGAGCTGGGCGAGGGCGCGGTCGTTGTTCCCGCCAACCTGTCCGATCCCGCCCAGGTGGAGGATCTGTACAAGAAGGCGGAAGCCGCCCTGGGTGGCGCTGTCGATATCCTGGTCAACAATGCCGGACTGACGCGCGACGGTCTGATCCTGCGCATGAAGGATGATGACTGGGACAGTGTCATCAATGTCAACCTGACGGCCGGCTTCCGGCTGGCGCGCGCCGCCGTGAAGGGTATGATGAAGCGCCGCTGGGGCCGCATCATCGGCATCACGTCGGTTGTCGGCGTCACCGGCAATCCCGGCCAGGTGAACTATGCCGCCAGCAAGGCGGGCATGATCGGCATGTCCAAGGCGCTGGCCCAGGAAGTGGCGACGCGCGGCATCACGGTGAATACCGTGGCGCCCGGCATGATCGCCACCGCCATGACCGACGTGCTGACCGATGCCCAGAAGGAGGCGATGAACAGCCGTATCCCCGCCGGCCGCCTGGGTACGCCCGATGACATCGCCGCCGCCGTGCTGTATCTGGCGTCGGTCGAGGCAGCCTATGTCACGGGCCAGACGCTGCATGTGAATGGCGGCATGGCCATGATTTGAGGAAGGGTGTGGTGGGCCGGCGCATGCGGGCCAGCCCTATCCTTCTGCTGCGAATGCTGGTCAGGGGCCGCCGTTCATGTTAAGTGACGGCACTTTCCTGACCGGCGTCGCGGGCCGGGCAAGGAATGCGCTTGTTCGTTCCCCGCGGTGACCCTCAACAACCGGCTCCGGCCGGTCCCACCGGAAATTCTGAAAGGTCAAATAAATGAGCGATGTTGCTGAACGCGTGAAGAAGATCGTCGTCGAGCACCTGGGCGTGGACGAGGCCAAGGTCACCGACACCGCCAGCTTCATCGACGATCTGGGCGCCGACAGCCTGGACACCGTCGAGCTGGTCATGGCGTTCGAAGAGGAATTCGGCATCGAAATCCCCGATGACGCCGCCGAGAAGATCCTGACCGTGGCTGACGCCATCAGCTTCATCAGCTCCAAGCAGGGCTGATTTCCAAGGTGGGATGAGGCAGGGGCCGGCTTGATGCCGGCCCCGATCCTGGCAATCCCGCCTGGGCGTCACCATGTTCTGTCCGGGCCCGGCATTGGCCGCCGCCCGTCTTCCGTTTTCACTTCTGCAGGTTCGGATACATGCGCCGCGTCGTCATCACCGGTATGGGTCTCGTGACTCCGCTCGGGGTCGGGGTGCAAACCAACTGGGATCGGCTGATCAAGGGTCAGTCGGGCCTTCGCACCATCCAGGGCTTCGAGGTTTCCGATCTCCCCTGTCGTATCGCGGGCCAGGTGCCGCGCGGTGACGGCAGCGACGGCACATTGAACCTTGACCTCTTCATTCCGCCGAAGGAACAGAAGAAGATGGATGACTTCATCATGTTCGCCATCGCGGCGGCGGATGAAGCCATCAAGGACAGCGGCTGGAAGCCGTCCAACGACGAGGAATTCGAACGCACGGGCGTTTCGGTCGGCTCGGGCATTGGTGGCCTTCCCGGCATCTATGACACGTCGGTGATCCTGGCCGAAAAGGGTCCGCGTCGTGTTTCCCCCTTCTTCATCCCGTCCAGCCTGATCAATCTGGCGTCGGGCCACATTTCTATCAACCATGGTTTCAAGGGCCCAAACCATGCCGTGGTCACGGCCTGTTCCACGGGCGCCCATTCCATTGGCGACGCCGCGCGCATGATCGCGCTGGATGATGCCGATGTGATGGTGGCCGGTGGCACAGAGGGGGCGGTCAGCCGCCTGGGCATGGCCGGCTTTGCTGCCGCCCGTACGCTGTCCACCGCGTTTAACGACACGCCGGAGAAGGGCAGCCGCCCTTACGACAGGGACCGCGACGGTTTTGTCATGGGCGAGGGCGCGGGCGTCGTCGTCCTTGAAGAGTTGGAGCATGCCAAGGCGCGCGGCGCCAGGATCTATGCCGAAGTCGTGGGCTATGGCCTATCGGGCGACGCCTACCATATCACCTCCCCGTCGCCGGATGGCAATGGCGGTTTCCGGTCCATGCGCATGGCGCTGAAGCGTGCCGGCTTCAATCCGGGCGATGTGGATTACATCAACGCGCACGGCACCTCCACGCCCGTGGGCGACCTGATCGAGCTGGGGGCCGTGAAGCGGCTGTTCGGCAATGATCTGGCCGGTGCCTCGATGTCGTCGACCAAGTCGGCCATTGGCCACCTGCTGGGTGCCGCCGGTGCGGTTGAGGCCATTTACTCGGTCCTGTCCATCCGGGACCAGATCGTCCCCCCGACCTTGAACCTGGACAATCCGGATGAGGGAACCGAGGGTGCCGATCTGGTGCCGAAGGTGGCGAAGGAGCGCCGGGTACGCGCGGCCCTGTCGAACAGCTTCGGCTTCGGCGGAACCAACGCCTCGCTGGTGTTCAAGGCCCTGTCCTGATATCCGGCGTGAACGGCGCGACGCACAATCAGACGAAACCGCGCCGCCGTTGGCTCCTGCCGACGGCGGCGTTGTTTTTTGTCCTGGCCCTGCTGGGTGTCGGCAGCGCCTGGTTCGGCTGGGGGATCTATACGGGCCCCGGCCCGCTTGCCACGGACACCGCCATCGTCATCCCGCGCGGCGCCGGCGTGCAGGGCATCGCCCAGAAGCTGGCCGACGGCGGGGTGGTGCGGCATCCGGTGGCCGTGCTGGCCGCGTCCCGTCTGCGCGGCGACGGAGCAAAGCTGAAGGCCGGTGAATATCTGTTCCCCGCCGGGATCAGCGTGAAAGACGCGCTGGACCTGATCATCAGCGGCAAGGTCATCGTCCACCGTGTCACAGTGCCCGAGGGCCTGACCAGCTGGCAGATCGTGGAACGGCTGCGCGCGGAAGCCAGGCTGGCGGGGGAAGTGGCGTCCATCCCCCCTGACGGCACCCTGCTGCCGGAAACCTATCAGTTCCTGCGCGACGATACCCGCGCCGACCTGCTGTCCCGCATGTCGGCGGACATGGGCAAGGTGCTGGAGCGGCTATGGGCGGAGCGTGATCCCGACCTGCCGCTGAAATCCCCGCTTGAGGCCATCATCCTGGCGTCGATCGTGGAGAAGGAAACCGGCGTGGCCGCCGAGCGCCCCCGCGTGGCCGGCGTGTTCATGAACCGGCTGCGGATCGGCATGCGCCTGCAATCCGATCCCACCATCATCTATGCCCTGTCCCAGGGGCGGGGTCAGATCGATCGCGATCTGACCCGGGCCGACTGGAAGCTGGACAGCCCATACAACACCTATGTCGTCGCGGGCCTGCCACCCGGCCCCATCGCCAATCCCGGCCTGCTGTCCTTGCAGGCTGTGCTGAGGCCGGAAGTCCACCGCTTTATCTATTTTGTAGCCGACGGCACAGGTGGTCATGCGTTTGCGGAAACGCTGGAAGAGCATAACCGCAATGTCGTGAAATGGCGGCGGGTGCGGGACGGGGAATGAGGGCGTGTGGCCCTCACGCTGCCGCTACAGCAATGCCCTGCCACCACCAGGCATGTTCGGGATAGAACCGCGCGGCCATGCGCCGGACATAGGGGCCGAAGGCACCGTGGGCCTCCGCTGCCTGGCGTAGCGGCGTTTCGAACAGAGGCGACATAAGCCCGGCCAGCAGGGCGAAGGTGAAGGCATCGATGCCCGTGGGCCGGTCGCCCATCAGGAACGGCTTGTCGCCCAGTAGCACCGCCAATGCCGACAGCGACCGGTTTGCCAGCTCCAGCCGCTCCACCGTACTGTGCCGGCCGATACCGTGGGCATGCATGTTGGCGGCCACCCGGGCGCGCACATCGGTGATGATCCCATCGCGCAGATGTGCGGGCACATCCTGGAAGAACAAGACGGGCCCGCGCTGGAAGTTGCAATCATCCATCCAGCGTTCATGCACCATGGCCCAGCAGAGATGGTCCTCCAACATGCGCTCGATGGCCCATGCCTCCGCCCGCTCCCGCACGCTCAGCCCTTCATCCAGGTCGATGCCGCGCGTGCGCTCGATATGGGCGCGGATGAAGGTGCTGTCGGCGACCACTTGGGCGCCATCCTCGATGATCGGCAGCTTGTGCTTGGGCGTCTTCTCCAGGTCACCCTTCACCTTCTCGTACTCCAGTCCGGCCATGCGCAATTGCACCTCGGTCTTGGTGATATAGGGGCTGGGGTCGGGCAGGCCGAAGGCCGGGCCGAAAGCGTGCAGCTTGATCATGTCGGGCTCCATCATCGCGTTATCGGGTGATGGGAACGGTTTACAGCAACCCTGCTGCCACCCTACTGTCAGCAGCAAAGCGAACGAGGGTGCGATGCGGCGGGCGGACAGGCTGTTCCAGATCATCCAGATCCTGCGCCGGACACGCCAACCGGTGACGGCCGACTCCATAGCCGGTGAGCTGGAGACTTCCAAGCGCACCATCTATCGCGATATCGCCACCCTGATCGGCCAGCGCGTGCCCATCCGGGGGGAGGCCGGGATCGGCTATATGCTGGAGGGCGGATTCGATATGCCGCCTTTGATGCTGACGCCCGACGAGATCGAGGTGGCGATGCTGGGCGCACAATGGGTGTCACACCAGGGCGATCCCGTGCTAGCACGAGCTGCTGCGGACCTGATGGCCAAGATCGAGGCGTCGGTGCCCGAAGATTTGCGCCCGATGGTGCAGCGGCCGGCTGGCGTTGCCCCGCCGCGTCCAAGCGTCATGGTGGACAGTATCGACATGGTGGCCTTGCGCGCCGCCATCCATGCCGGGCACCGGCTTCGGCTGCTCTATCGCGATGAACAGGGGCGGGAGACGGAGCGCGTCGTCTGGCCTGTGCTGGTCGCCTATTTCGACAATGTCCGCATGGTCGCCGCCTGGTGCGAGATGCGGGGCGATTTCCGCCATTTCCGCACGGACCGTGTGGTCAGGGCCGACTTCACAGGCGAGCGCTATCCGGAGCGGCCCGCCAGCTTGCGGACACGCTGGCGCAGGTCACTGCGTCGGAACGATGATTGCTAGGGGAAAAGGTCGTCCACAGCCGATTGTGACATGGCCGCACCGGTATTGCCGCCTTCATCATCATCCTCGACCTTCGCGGCCAGCTTGGGTGCTGCCGGTGGTGGGGGAGGGGGCGGCGGTGAAACCGGGACAGCGGCCACGGGCTGCGGGGCCAGCGGATCGGCATCGGCGCCGGCCGCGCGAACGGCCGCAGCACCGGACAGCAGCATGTCCACCGCGTCCTGGTTGATCGCGCCCTTCAGCGGGGGGCCATTCATCAGGTTCGCGTCGGGGCGCGTGTCCTTGGGCTCGTTGACAAGGGCGGCCTGCATCTCCGCCTCGTCCAGGTTCTCCAGGCCCCAGATCTGGATCATGGCGTGCACGCGGCGCTCGATATAGCGCAGCGTGTTCACCACCTTGGTCATGCGCTGGCCTGTGATGTCCTGGAAGGAACAGGCCGTCATGATCTCCGTCACCTCGTTATCCAGCATCTGGGCGAGGTCGGGGCGATCCTTGCGGAGCTTGTCGGCGACCGACTGGATGCGCTCCGACCCGTTCAGGATCTCGGTGGTCGCATGCTCGGTCGATTGCAGGATGGCATCCAACTCCTCCGTCGCACGCATGATGCGGTCGGCGGACGGGTCGTCAGGCTTCAGCGCGGCGATTTCGCGCCGCGTTTCGGAGATATGCGAAGAAAGGTCCTGCAGCTCGCGCCGCAGAACCTTGATATGGGCCTTCGGATCGACATCCGGATGTTCGCGATGCTCCCGCATCAGGCGACGGACATCGTCCACCGCCACCACCCGGTTTCGCCGGTCGCGGGCGCGCAAAAACGCGCGACCGCGTGGACTGGACATCAACGCGTCCTCGATCTCGTCATAATCCTGATCGGACAGATCGAAGATCGGTTCAGACACGGCGGATCAGCCCAACGCGCCGAGAACGCTCTCGATCTTCTTTTTCAGCGTATCGGCGTTGAACGGCTTGACGATGTAGTTGTTCACACCGGCTTCCTTGGCCGCGATGACGTTTTCCGTCTTCGATTCGGCGGTCACCATGATGAACGGCGTGGCCTTCAGACGAACGTCGGCGCGCACTTCCTTCAGAAGCTGCAGGCCGGTCATCGGCTCCATATTCCAGTCGGAAATCACCAGGCCGAAGGCAGCTGAGCGCAGCTTGGAAAGCGCTTCGGCCCCATCGGCAGCTTCATCGATCTTCGTGAACCCGATCTGGGTGAGCAGGTTCCTGATGATACGCCGCATCGTCGCGTAATCGTCGACAACCAGCACCTGAATGTTCAAGGACACTGCGGAACCCCCACCTGAACGTGTTGCACCAAGGGAATTAAACCAAATATTCACTAGAGCGATCAATCCTGACCGCCCATTACCCATCCAGGGTACCCGATCCGGCCTTGCAAGCCAATCAAGTTCACCCCACTCCGGGTCACACGGCCGCACTTTGGTAGGCGGCCCCTGGCTTGTCAAGCCATGAGCCCAGGCAATCTATGCTTATGAACCGCGGACCAGTGACAGAAGCCCGCTCGTGATGGGATAGCGGCGGTCGCGTCCGAAGCTGCGGGACGTGATCTTCACGCCCGGCGGCGCTTGTCGGCGTTTATATTCCGCCCGATCCAGCATGCGCCAGACGCGGTTGACCGTTGCCGCATCATGTCCGCGGGCCACGATATCGTGCAATGAAAGGTCGCGCTCCACCAGGCATTCTAGAATGTCGTCCAGCTCCGCATAGTCGGGCAGCGTATCCTGGTCCTTCTGATCGGGTTTCAGTTCCGCCGTCGGAGCCTTTGTGATGATCCGATCGGGAATCACCCGGCCGGCGGGGCCCAGCGCGCCGTTAGGGCGATTCTGGTTGCGCCAGTGTGTCAGCTTATAGACGGTCGTTTTGTAGACATCCTTCAACACGGAATAGCCCCCGCACATGTCACCATAGAGGGTGGCATAGCCGACCGACATTTCCGACTTGTTGCCCGTTGACAGGACCATGCTGCCGAACTTGTTGGACAGCGCCATCAGCGTGACCCCGCGCGAGCGGCTTTGCAGGTTCTCTTCGGTGATATCGGGCGCTTTGCCCGCGAAGGCGGGGGCCAGCATGCCGGCAAATGCCTCCATGGCGGGGCCGATGGAGATGGTGTCGATGCGGCAGCCCAGCAGGGCGGAACATTCGGCGGCGTCGTCCAGGCTGTCCTGGCTGGTATAGGGGCTGGGCATCATCACGCAATGTACCTTGTCCGGCCCCAGCGCATCGACCGCCACTGCGGCGGAGATGGCCGAATCGATACCGCCGGACATGCCCAGGATGACGCCCGGAAACCGGTTCTTGGCCACATAGTCACGCAGGCCCAGGACCATGGCGCCATAGATGGCGCCCAGCGCGTCGGGCGGGGCCACCTTCTCCGCTGATGATCCCGTCCAGCCGTTGGCGCCGCGCGTCCAGCGCGTGATGGCCAGCCGGCTGTCGAAGGCCGGCAACTGTGCCACCAGCGACCGGTCGGCGTTCAGCGCAAAGGACGCACCGTCGAACACCAGTTCATCCTGCCCGCCCACCTGGTTCAGATAGATCAGCGGCAGCCCCGTCTCCACCACCCGCGCCACGGCCAGTTCCAGGCGGCGGTCGGTCTTGTCGATTTCGAACGGGCTGCCATTGGGCACCACCAGGATTTCCGCCCCGGTCTCGGCCAGGGTTTCCGCGACGTCCGCGGTCCACATATCCTCGCAGACCAAAACCCCCAGGCGAACACCGCGGAAATTGACGGGGCCGGGCAGGGGGCCGGGCACGAATACCCGCTTTTCATCGAACGGGCCGTAATTGGGCAGGTCGTATTTCAGACGGATGACGGCAATGGCACCGCCATCCAGCAGCAGGGCGGCATTATGGCGCCGGCCATCCACGCGCCAGGGGGCACCCACCAGCATGGCCGGGCCGCCATCGGCCGTCTCGGCCGCCAGCGCCTTGACCGTATCCTCCACCTTGTCCAGGAAGAAGGGCTTCAGCACCAGATCTTCGGGCGGATAGCCGCAGACTGACAGTTCCGGATAAACCACAAGGTCGGCACCCTCGGCCGCCGCCTGTTGCCGGGCGGTGCGGATCAGGGCGGCGTTATGGTCCAGCGCCCCCACGGTGGGGTTGATCTGCGCCAGCGCGATGGTCAAGTGATCTGTCATGGTGCCTTGTCCTGCCGGCGCGGGTACCTGGATCTTTCCCGTCCGTCCCTTCTTTTGCTCTTGTTGAGTATAAGGGGTCAAGCGGGGTACGGCATGGCCGCTCTGCTTCAGGCGTCTTGCAGGCCGGGTTCCGTCCCCTTAACGTGCCGGCAACTGCACCGGGAGCCCGCCATGGTCCGAACCTTCCCCACCCTGATGCTGGGGCTGTCGCTGATGGCGGCATTGCCGGCCTGGGCCGAGAAGCTGCCGGCCCCCGCCGCCGCATTCACCGCCGGCCAGAACCTGACCGTGGAAGGTGCCGTGCTATCGGCCCGCATCTTCCATGACAAGGGGCTGGAACGCCGGGAAAGCCGGGTGGATGGCCTGAACAATCTGCTGATCATCCGTCCCGACCGGCAGGAAGCGCTGGTGATCCAGCCGGAAAGCAAGGTCGGCATGAAGCTGGCCTTGACCGATCCGGAGGTGGGTCTGGTGGCCACCACCCTGTCGCTGCTCTCCGGTACGGCGGAGGGGACGGAGCGGATCGGTGGAGAAGCCGTCACCCGTTATCGCGTGCAGGACATAACCCCCGATGGCGGGGGCTTCGATGGTCGCGTCTGGGCCACCAAGGACGGCATCTATGTGAAGATGGAGGGACGCATGGGTGGGGCGGGGGCTGCCAATGTCGCCATGATCCTTTCCGACATACGCCGCAGCCCCCAGGACCCGGCCTTGTTCGAGGCGCCTGCCGGCCTGTCGATCATGACGCTGGACCCGCTGGAGGGTCGTATCCCGCCCGCCTTTCAGGCCGACAAGGAGAAGCCGGTGAAATGAGACGCCGTGACCTGATGGTGGGGTTGGGACTGGCCGCCCTGCTGCCCGCCTCCGTCGCCCGCGCCCAAACGCTGACGCCGGCTGAACAAGCCTTTCTGAGCCTGTTGGGTCCTGAATGGCGCACCGTACCCACCGGCCCCACCCGCTACCGGATCGTGAAATCCGGGCCCGCCACAGGGCCGCAGCCTGCCCTCAACGTGAATGCGACCCTGCATTACCAGGGGCGGCTGGAAAACGGGAAAGTGTTCGAGGATACGCGCGACGCGGACAAGCCGGCACAGCTGATGCTGACCCGTGTGATCCCAGGCTGGAAGCAGGTCCTGCCGTTGATGCGGCCGGGCGACGTGTGGGAACTCGCCGTGCCCGCTGGCTCCGGCTATGGCGCCACGGGGTCGGCCAGCGGCAAGGTGCCACCCAATGCCAACCTGTTCTTCACCATCGAACTGCTGTCCTTCGTGAAACCTAAACTCAGCAGCGGCCATTAAGCAGCAACCCACGTGACCCGTGGGCCAATCCATGCTAACCCGCTGTCTCGAATTTCAAGCATCGTTGCGGAGCGTTGACATGATCGGCCGCCACCAGACCGTCGTTCCCCTGGCAGCATTGGTTCTGGCGCTGGCAAGCCCCGCCAATGCCCAGCAGGTCCAGCCGGCGCAGCAGCCCCCAGCCAATGTCAATGACGTGCTGTCCATGCCACGCCTTGACCCGCAGATGCAGTATCTGGTGGAGAATCAGAAGAAGCCGGGCTGGCAGGTGACACCGTCGGGCCTGCAATACCGTGTCACACGCCGCGTGGCCGGCAACGCCCCCCGGCCTTTGCTGTCGGATGATGTTACTGTGCATTACCGGGGCATCCTGATCGACGGCAAGGAATTCGACAGTTCCTATGGTCGCGGCCGTCCCGCTACGTTCCCCCTTGGCAAGGTCGTGCGTGGCTGGCAGGAGGCGCTGGTCATGATGCGTGTGGGCGAGCAGTGGGAGCTGGCCATTCCCGGCAATCTGGGTTACGGCCTGCGCGGCCAGCCCGATGGCGGCATCCCGCCCAACGCCACGCTGCTGTTCACGGTGGAGTTGCTGGGCATCCGCAAACCGGACACCACCAACCTGCTGGCCAAGCCGGGTACCGTCCGGTAACCCCAACCCACGTTTACGAAAATTGCGTGCCCCACGGGGCGTGCGATTTGTGGTATGGATGCGCCCAGGCGTTGGATCGCCTGGGACAAGGTGTGCGACGCGGAACCCGATGACCGACCAGCTCGTGTTGAGAGAGAAGCTTGCGGCTCTAAAAACGGAGCATCGCGACATGGACGACGTCATCCAGCGGCTGACGGAGCAGTTCCCTGTCGACCAGCTGCAAATACAGCGTCTGAAAAAGCGCAAGCTTCTGCTGAAGGACATGATCGCCCGGCTGGAAAGCCAGCTGGTGCCCGACATCATCGCCTGATGCGCCGGGGCATGGCAATGCCGGCTTGCGTCACCATCAATTCATGGGACAGGTTCCTGCCTCTTTGACACACTCTCCCTGCCGCCCAATTCGGGCCAGCCAACAGGGAGAGCGTCAATGTCCGGTCAACCGGTTCCTCCATCCGGCAGTTTCGTCTGGCACGAACTGAACACATCCGATCCCGCCAGGGCGGAAGCCTTCTTCGGCGCGCTGCTGGGCTGGACCTTCACCCGGAAGGATATGGGTGAGATGGGTACCTACACGCTCTGCTCTCAGGGCGGGCTTGAAATTGCCGGCATGATGAAGATGGAAGGCCCCATGTGGGACGGTATTCCGCCCCATTGGATGAATTACATCAGCGTCGCCGATGTCGATGCCAGCGTCGTCAAGGTCGCCGAATTGGGTGGGGAGATCTGCGTGCCGCCCTTCGACGTGCCCGATGTCGGCCGTATGACAGTGATCAAGGACCCCACGGGTGCTGCCATCAGCCTGATCCAACTGGCGCCGCAGCCTTGAAACAAAAACGCCGCGCGCAGGTCTTCTGCGCGCGGCGTCGTCGGGGGCCGGAAAAGCTCAATCCATCTGATCGGGATGGTGAGCGTCGGGCTGCACCGGATGGTCGTCGCTGCCGGCATGTTCATGCGTCAGCGGGGACTGCTGATAGCGATTGGAATGGCTGCGCTGGATGCTGGGCGCCAGATCCTGCAGTTCCAGGAAATTATCGGCCTGGCGGCGCAACTCGTCCGCCACCATCGGCGGGGTGGAGCGCACAGTGCTGATCACCGTGACGCGCACGCCCTTGCGCTGCACGGCTTCCACCAGCCGGCGGAAGTCGCCATCGCCGGAAAACAGCAGGATATGGTCGACATTCTCCGCCATCTCCATCACGTCGATGGCGAGTTCGATGTCCATATTGCCTTTGATCTTGCGTCGGCCGGACGCGTCGGTGAACTCCTTGGTCGGTTTGGTGACCATGGTGTAACCGTTATAGTCCAGCCAGTCGACCAGCGGACGGATCGGCGAATATTCCTGATCCTCAACCAGTGCCGTATAATAGAAGGCGCGAATCAGGCGGCCTTCCGCGGCAAAAAGCTCCAGAAGACGCTTGTAATCGATGTCGAAACCGAGGGATCGGGCAGCCGCATAAAGGTTGGCGCCATCGACGAACATCGCCAGCCGTTCCTGCTGGTAGAATATCTTTCTCGCCATTTCTTTCCTCTAAAGAAGATGTGTAAAATGCTTTTCCCGTATTATTCCACCACCGATCACCCCGCCGGGACGGAGGGATCGGGTGCCGCAGGAACATGTGCCGGGCATTGGTGCCAGGAACAAGCGGCAGGTGACGAATGATTTCCGGCACGGTATGCCATCGCATGGTTGGCAGCAAGCGCCGTGACGCATCCCCCTTGGAGATAGGCGCTCCCGCTTGCGATTTCCAGGAAAACATTCGTGATTTTGATCGCTGTCGGTTCCAATCTTTCTGTTCCCGGCCTGGGAACGCCCGCCGAAATCTGCGTCCGCGCGCTGGCTCGGCTCGACTCCATGGGAATCCGCATCGCCGCCACCTCCCGCTTCTACGAAACGGCCCCCGTTCCCGCCTCTGATCAGCCCTGGTTCGTGAACGCGGTAGCAGCCGTCGCGACCAGCCTGAGCGCGCCGGAATTGCTGGGTCGTCTGCATGAGGTGGAGCGGGAGTTCGGCCGCGTTCGGCGGGAACGGAACGAGGCGCGGGTGCTTGACCTGGATCTGATCGATTACGATGGTGTGGTTGCCGCCGGTCCGCCCATCCTGCCGCATCCGCGCATGACGGAGCGGGCCTTCGTCCTTCTACCTCTGCGCGATGTCGCGCCGGGTTGGCGCCATCCGCGAACGGGGGAGGGGGTGGACGCGCTGATTGCGGCCCTGCCCGCAGAACAGGCTATCCGACCCCTGTCGGGGTTCGTGTCGGGGCTGGAATGACGCTGGCGAAGGGCGGGCATCCTTGCAATGGCCGTTTGGGGCTTCTATAAATCAAGGCTTATCCGTCGCTGGAGAGTATCTGGATATGGCCCGCGTTACCGTTGAAGATTGCGTCCTGAAGATCCCGAACCGGTTCGAACTGGTGATGATGGCCGCCCAGCGCGCCCGCGACATCGCGTCGGGCTCGCCCCTGTCGATTGACCGGGACAATGACAAGAACCCCGTTGTGGCGTTGCGCGAGATCGCCGATGAGACCGTGGTTCTGGAGCATCTGAAGAACAGCTTGATCAAGGGCCATCAGCGCGTGCCCGAGCAGGACGAGCCCGAAGAAGAGATCGTCGAGCTGATGGCCGGCGAGACCGCCTGGGGCGCCGATGCGGCGCGTGCCGAGGCCGAGGATGAGCTGGGCGGCGATATGGACTTCACCGAGGGTGATGTCGGCGCGGCCGATCTGGCCGACGAGGATCTCTAAGCCGACGGAATCGGGAAGATGGAATGCCCGTGTTGGCGCGATAAGACCCGGAACGGCGGTTTAGCATGAGCCGCCAGACCAAGATCATCCGCCAGTACGAACTGGTTGAGCGCGTGATGGGGTATGACCCCAACGCCGACGAGGACGCGCTCAACCGCGCCTATGTCTTCACCATGAAGGCCCACGGCTCGCAGACGCGGGCCAGTGGCGATCCTTATTACGTCCATCCGATCTGGGTCGCCTGGCTGCTGACCGAGCTGAAGCTCGACGCCAACAGCATCATCACGGCCCTGCTGCATGACACGGTCGAGGATACGCTGACGACGCTGGATGAGATCCAGCGCCTGTTCGGCCCGGAGGTGGCGCGTCTGGTTGATGGCGTCACCAAGCTGTCGCGCATCGAGCTGCAGAATATCGGCGAGCAGAGCGAAAGCACCAAGCAGGCGGAGAATTTCCGCAAGCTGGTGCTGGCCATGTCGGAGGATATCCGCGTCCTTCTGGTCAAGCTGGCCGACCGCCTGCACAATATGGGCACGATCGAGTATCTGAAGCCCGAGAAGCGCCGCCGCATAGCGCGCGAGACGCTGGAGATTTATGTCCCCCTGGCCGAGCGCATCGGTATCCAGCGCTGGAAGGACCAGCTGGAGGACATGGCGTTCAGGGAACTCAATCCCGAAGCCTATGAAAGTATCAGGATTCGCCTGGATGATCTGCAATCCACCGGCAAGGCCCGCGTGGACCGCATCATCGAGGAACTGGACAAGACCGTCCGCTTCAACAACGAATCAGCTGTCGCCAATGCGGAGATCTATGGGCGCCTGAAGTCGCCCTATTCGATCTGGCGCAAGATGCACGCCAAGAACGTGGCGTTCGAACAGCTTTCAGACGTGATGGCCTTCCGCATCGTCGTCGACACGCTGGGGGAGTGCTATCAGGCGCTGGGCATCATCCATGCCCGCTATCCCGTCGTGCCGGGCCGGTTCAAGGATTACATCTCCACACCGAAGCCCAACGGCTATCAGTCGATCCACACGACCGTGATCGGGCCGGAGAAGCAGCGCATCGAGGTGCAGATTCGCACCCGCAACATGCATGATGTGGCCGACATGGGGGTGGCCGCCCACTGGTCCTATAAACAGGGCGCACCGGTCGAACAGCCCAAGACCGAAGGCCGCCAGTATCGCTGGCTCCGCGAGTTGCTGGACATCCTTGAGCATGCGACACGGCCGGAAGAGTTCCTGGAGCACACCAAGCTGGAGCTGTTCCAGGACCAGGTGTTCTGCTTCACGCCCAAGGGCGACCTGATCGCCCTGCCGCGCGGCGCC
Organism: Niveispirillum sp. GW835-FHT14G11; assembly: GCF_058793615.1. Lineage (NCBI taxonomy): Bacteria > Pseudomonadati > Pseudomonadota > Alphaproteobacteria > Rhodospirillales > Azospirillaceae > Niveispirillum > Niveispirillum sp. GW835-FHT14G11. The sequence goes on along the minus strand of NZ_JBXAFZ010000003.1, from coordinate 91,811 downwards.
ACGCCGGTGGATTTCGCCTACGCCGTCCACAGCCAGGTGGGCGACACCTGTGTGGGCGCCAAGATCAATGGCCGCATGCAGCCGCTGCGCAGCCATTTGCAGAATGGCGATCAGGTGGAGGTGCTGACCTCGAAGAATTCCTCGCCCTCGCCGGACTGGGAAAATTTCGTCATCACCGGCAAGGCGCGCGCGCGCATCCGCCGCTTCATCCGCACCCAGCAACGGGGCGAGCATATCAAGCTCGGACGCGGCCTGATGGAGCGGGTGTTCAAGCAGGAAGGCTACGAATACTCCGAAAAGGCCTTCGAAGGCGTGCTGAAGATCTATCAGCAGCCCAGCGTGGATGATCTGCTGGCCGCCGTCGGCGCCGGTACGACCGGCGTGCGCGATGTCTTCAATTCCATCTTTCCCGGCCACCGCAACGTCAATCCCGTCGTGGCCGACGAAAAGGTGGTGGCGCTGGGCAGCAAGCCCAAGCCGGTGGTCAAGGGCAAGGGCACGGCCCCCCTGGCCATCCGCGGCCTGATCCCCGGCATGGCGGTGCATTATGCCCGCTGCTGCCACCCGATCGTGGGCGACCGCATCGTCGGCATCGTCACCACGGGCAAGGGTGTGACGATCCACACGATCGACTGTGAGACGCTGGAAAGCTTCCATGATAGTCCGGAACGCTGGATCGACGTCTCCTGGGACCCGGATGCCGACGCGCCGAACGATCTGGTGGGGCGTCTGTCGGTGGTCGTGGCGAACGAGACGGGGGCATTGGGTACCTTGTCCACGGTCATTGGCAAGAATGCCGGCAACATCACCAATCTGAAGATCACCAATCGCACCAATGACTATTTCGAGATGTTGATCGATGTGGACGTGAAGGACGTCAAGCATCTGACCAACATCATGGCGGCGCTGCGGGCCACGCCGGTGATCCATTCGGTTGAACGCGGACGCTGACACGGGCCGCATAAGGAACTGACACATCATGTTCAGGCGGCGAGTACCGTTGACCCCGGCCCGGCGTCTCGCCCGGCTGCTCTGGCCTTCCATGGGGCTGGTGCGGTCCGGGCGTTATGTCGCCTATCGGGTCGCCCGCATCCAGGGATCGCCCCATTCCATCGCATTGGGCATTGCCTGGGGTGTGGCCGTGGCCATGACGCCGCTGCTGGGCCTGCATTTCCCTATCGCCTTTGTCCTGGCCTGGGCCACCCGGGCCAGCATCATGGGTGCGATGGTGGGCACCGTCACAGCCAACCCCTGGACCTTCCCGGCAATCTGGTATTCCAGCTACCGGCTAGGCTGCACGCTTCTGGGCATGGCGCCGGGGCATGATGATCAGGCGCGCCTGACGCTGGCCTTCCTGATCGATCATCCCTGGCAGGTGTTTCTGCCCATGCTGGCGGGCGGTGCCGTGCTGGGATTGGGGGCCGGGGTCATCGCCTATGCGGTTGCCAAGCCTGTGATCCAGTTCTATCAGGAGAAGCGGCGGGAACGGCGGCGGGCCGTCATCCTGTTGCGGGGGAAGGAAGTGTGATGGGTGCCAAGCCATTGCGTCTGGGCGTGAACATCGACCATGTGGCCACCGTGCGCAATGCACGGGGCGGCGACAATCCCTGTCCTGTCCGCGCCGCGCTGCTGGCTGTGGCCGCTGGTGCCGATGGCATCACCGCCCATCTGCGTGAGGATCGCCGCCATATCCGGGATGAGGATATCGACCGGCTGATGGCGGAGCTGCATAAGCCCCTGAATCTGGAGATGGCGGCGACGGAGGAGATGCTGGCCATCGCCCTGCGCCACCGTCCCCACGCCGTCTGTCTGGTGCCCGAGAAGCGGGAGGAGCGGACGACCGAGGGCGGGTTGGATGTCATTGGCAACCGTGCACATTTGGCGCCTTACGTCGCCAAGCTGACCGATGCCGGCATCCGTGTCTCCATCTTCATCGGCGCTGACGTCGACCAACTGGATGCCGCCCGCGCCCTGGGCGCCCCCGTCGTGGAACTGCACACGGGTGCCTATGCCGACGCGGCCCCCGGCCCGGTGCGTGATGCCGAACTGGCCCGCCTGGTCACCGCCGCCGCTCATGCCGAAAAGATTGGTCTGGAATGCCATGCCGGCCACGGTCTGACCTTCGCCAATGTCGGCCCGGTGGCTGCCATCCAGTCGGTTATGGAACTGAATATCGGGCATTTCATGATGGGAGAGGCGATCTTCATCGGCCTGCCCGCTACCATCGCAGAAATGCGCGCGCGCATGGATGCCGGCCGCCGGTCGGGGTCCGCATGATCCTGGGCATCGGCAGCGACCTGGTCGATATCCGCCGCATCCAGGCCAGCCTGGACCGGTTCGGCGACCGTTTTGCCGCCCGGGTCTTCACGGATGCCGAACGGGCCCGCGCCGATGCGTCGGGCAGCGCCACCGTGCGTGCCGCCACCTATGCCAAGCGTTTCGCCGCCAAGGAGGCGGCGACCAAGGCGCTGGGCACCGGCTATGCCGCCGGCGTGCATTTCAAGGATATCGAGGTGCTGTCCGATGGCAAGGCCAAGCCCGTGCTGCGCCTGACCGGCGGGGCTTTGGACCGGCTGAACGCTCTTGTGCCCGTCGGCATGGCGCCGCGCATCGACCTGTCGATGACCGATGAACTGCCCTATGCCCAGGCCTTCGTCGTCATCTCCGCCCAGGCGCCGGTGTGATCCCATGGAACAGCCGCAGCGCCGCCCGCCCGTCCTGGAGCAAGAGAGCCTGCCGCCCCTGGTGGAGACGCGTCCTCACCACGTTGGCGGCGGTTGGGGAGAGACGCTGCGTATCGTCCTGGCCACCATCGCCATCGTCATCGGCGTGCGCACCCTGACATTCGAGGCGTTCAACATCCCCAGCGGGTCGATGGTGCCCACCCTGCTGGTCGGTGACTATCTGTTCGTGAACAAAGCCGCCTATGGCTATAGCCGCTATTCGCTGCCCGGGTTCCTGCGCTTCGGGGATGCCGCACCGCCCGTCACCAAGGATTGCAAGGCGGTACCCGGCCGCCTGTTCGGCAGCCTGCCCGAACGTGGCGACGTGGCGGTGTTCAAGCTGCCAAAGGATACCGGCGTCGATTACATCAAGCGCATCGTGGGCCTGCCCTGTGACCGGCTGCAGATGATCGGTGGTGCGCTTTATGTGAACGGGGAGATGGCGGCGCGGGTCCGTGCCCCGGACTTCGTGCTGTATGAAGGGTTCGGCGGCGCTTTCACCGCCCCGCAATATATCGAGACCTTGCCCGGTGGCCGCACCCATCCGGTGATCGAGATGTCGGGTGATCAGGGCCTGCTAGATGATACACCGGTCTTCACGGTGCCGCCCGGCCATGTCTTCGGTATGGGCGACAGCCGCGACAATTCGCAGGACAGCCGCGTGCCGGAGGTGGTGGGTTTCATCCCCGTAGAGAATCTGGTCGGCCGCGCCACCTATATCTTCCTGTCGGTGAAGGAGGGGGAAAGCCTGTGGCGCTTCTGGCGCTGGGGCCGGTCCATCCGCACCGAACGGTTCTGGGAAAGGGTCGAGTGATGGAACTGGATGCGTTGCAGGAGATTCTGGGCCATCGCTTCAAGGATACTGCCCGCTTGAATGAGGCGCTGACCCATCCGTCGGTGGGCGGGGTCAGCCGCAAGGCTGTGGGCAAGGGCTATGAACGGCTGGAATTCTTAGGTGACCGCGTGCTGGGGCTGGTGGTGGCCGAATGGCTGCTGGAACGGTTCCCCAAGGAACAGGAAGGAGCCTTGGCCCGTCGCCTGACGGCCCTGGTGCGTGCCGAAGCCCTGGTGGTCGTGGCCGGCCGCATCGGGCTGGGCGCCTATCTGCGGCTGGCGCCGGGCGAACAGGCGGGCGAGGTGAAGCCCGCCATCCTGGCCGATGCGTGCGAGGCGGTGATCGGCGCGCTCTATCTGGATGGTGGATTGGGCGCGGCAAAGGGCTTCATCCGCCGGCATTGGGATGCAGCGCTGGAGGGGGCCAAGGCGGCACCCCCGCAGGACCCGAAGACCGGCCTCCAGGAATGGGCGCTGGCGCGCGGACAGAAACTGCCGCTTTATACGGATATCGGCCGCACCGGGCCGGACCATGCCCCCCTGTTCCAGGTCAGTGTGACCGTTGAGGGGCATGAGCCGTCGGTGGCAACCGGCCCTTCCAAGCGCGCGGCGGAAAAGACTGCCGCCGAAGCCCTGCTTTCCCGGATCCGGAATACATGACCGACAGCGACGATATCGTTTCCCGTTTTCTTTCCGGCCAGGATGCCGGCGGCGATGCCGCCCGCCCGGCCCCCACCCATCCGCGCTGCGGCTTCGTGGCGCTGGTGGGGGCGCCCAATGCGGGCAAGTCCACGCTGCTGAACGCGCTTGTCGGTACCAAGGTCTCCATCGTCAGTCCCAAGGTCCAGACCACGCGGAGCCGTGTGCTGGGCATCGGCATGGTCGATGACAGCCAGCTCCTCTATGTCGACACGCCCGGCATCTTCACGCCCAAGAAGCGGCTTGAACGCGCCATGGTCGCCGCCGCCTGGCAGGGGGCGACGGATGCCGATCAGGTGGCCGTGCTGTTCGATGCCAGCCAGCGCCGCATCGACGACGACACGCGCGGCATCGTCGATAAGCTGAAGGAAGCCGGGCGCAAGGCGGTACTGGTCCTCAATAAGATCGACCTGATCAAGCGCGAGCGTCTGTTGGAACTGGCCACTGAATTCGCCGAGTTCGGGATTTTCACCGACACCTTCATGGTCTCCGCCCTGAAGAGCGACGGCCTGGAGGGGCTGCTGAAATTCTTTGCGGCCGCGGTACCGGAAGGCCCCTGGCTCTATCCACCCGACCAGCTTTCCGACATGCCCGAACGCCTGCTGGCGGCGGAGATCACGCGTGAGAAGCTGTTCCTTCAGCTTCACCAGGAAGTGCCCTATGCCACCTCGGTGGAGACGGAGAGCTGGGAGGAGTTCGAGAACGGCTCCGTCCGTATCGGCCAGGTCATCTATGTCCAGCGCGATACGCAGAAGGCCATCATCCTGGGCAAGGGTGGGGCTCGCATCAAACAGATCAGCACGGCCGCCCGCGTGGAGATGGCTGAATTCCTGGGCCGCTCCGTCCACCTGATGCTGTTCGTGAAGCTGCGCGAGAACTGGGCCGAGGAGCGCGACCAGTACGAACCCTGGGGGCTGGATTACAACGCGTGATCACGCGTTTACCGCGGCGTTCCCACCACGGCCGGGGCCGGCTGCACGGCGGGGCGTGGTGCCGCGGCCGGCGGGCCTGAGCTGCCGGCACCTGGCGGCGGTGCCACGGCGCCGCTGTTGGTGGCGCCATTGCCTCTGCCGCCGCCCGCTGCCGATCCGCTCAACAGGTTCTCGCGCAGCAGCACGATGGAGATGCGGCGGTTGCGGGGTGAGTTCGGCTCGTCCTTGAACAGATGGTCGCGGTCGGCGCGGCCGACCACCGTTTCGAACCGGCTGTCGGGCACGCCCGTAGCCTCCAGCGCGCGGCGCGTGGCGTTGGCGCGGTCGGTGGACAATTCCCAGTTGGTATAGGATGCGCTGGCCCCGAAGGGGATGCTGTCCGTATGGCCGCTGACCGACAGCTTGTTGGGGAGCTTGCTGACCGCCTGCGCCACCTGCGACATCAGTTGCGCCGTTTGCGGCAGCATTTTGGGGCTGCCCGACGGGAACATGGAATAGCCCTCCTGATCGACCAGCTGGATGCGCAGGCCCTCCGGCGTCTTGTCGATGATCAGGTTCTGGGCCAGGTCGCGCAGTTCGGGGATCTGCTGGATCGCCTGGCGCAATTCCGCCTCGGCCTGCGCGAATTGCGCGTCCTCATGCTTGGCCAGCGCTTCCTTCAGCTCCTGCTCGTCTACCTCGCCATCCTTGTTCTTGTCGGCGGCTTCCTTCTCGCCGGCGCGTTCCAGAACGGCCAAGCCGTTCACCACGTCGCCGCGGGTCCAGCCGCCTTCCTTCTCGCCTGCACCCTTGCCGGTCACGTCCTTTTCGGTGGGCTTGCCGGACGAGCTGTCCTGGCTGTCGTCGGTCTGTTCCTGCGAATTGGCGGCGGCGGGCATGGTGGGGGTGGGGACGGTGACGCCGGGCGGGCTGCTGGCATTGACCATGGCGCCATCGACGCGGATGGTCTGGCCGCCCAGGATGCCACCGGAACCGCTGGTCTGTTTGGACGCGCTGGCCGGGCTGAAATAATCGGCGATGCCCATCTTCTGTTCGGCCGTGGTCACGTTCAACAGCCAGAGCAACAGGAAGAAGGCCATCATCGCGGTCACGAAGTCGGCATAGGCCACCTTCCAGGCGCCGCCATGGTGTCCCTCGGCGCTCTTGTTGATCTTCTTGATGATGATGGGGGCTTTTTCTTCGCCGCCTGCCACGATGCCGTCCCATTGTAATGATGATCGGACGGCAGTGTAGCAAGTGGCGGCGCCCCGGTCACGGGGCTTGCGGCTTGCGCGACGGACCCAAGCCGGGTTAACCCGTAGTATGACAGAGGATGGGGAGCCTGCACGGCATGAGTTTCGACCAGCGCGCCTTCCGTGACACCCTGGGCTGCTTCGCCACCGGGGTCTGCATCGCATCCGCCATGGGAGCCGATGGGCTGCCCGTGGGCCTGACGGTGAATTCCTTCACATCCGTGTCGTTGGACCCGCCGCTGGTGCTGTTCTGCCTGGATAACCGTTCGGAAAGCCTGAGCACCTTCCTGGAAGCGCCGGGCTTCGCGCTGTCCATCCTGGCCGATGACCAGCGGCCTTTGTCCTCCACCTTCGCCCGGGCTCCACAGGCTGTGCGCTGGGAAGGGGTGCCAGCGGTTCCGGGGCAGGGCGGGGCACCCCTGATCCAGAATGCCCTGGCCGTGCTGGATTGCACGCGCCATGCCCTGCATGAGGGCGGGGATCATACGATCCTGGTCGGCCGTGTTCTGGGCTTTGCCAACCGGCCCGGCGCGCCGCTGCTCTATTACCGGGGCACCTACGCCGCCATCGCATCATGAACGATGTTGAAACATGATTCATGTTTCAGTAATTAGAAACACCGTATCACGCCGGAGTGTCCTGTCCCATGTCCAGTTTTGTCGATAAATCCTGCCAGGGCCTGTCGGCGACCGGGTTTCATCGCATTGCCTATCGCGAGTGGGGGTCGGGCCCGCGCGCCATCGTCTGCGTGCATGGGCTGACGCGCAACGGCCGCGATTTCGACGTGCTGGCCGCCGATCTGGCCGACAGTCTGAATGCCCGCATCATCTGTCCGGATGTGGTGGGGCGGGGCCGGTCGGGCCGGCTGGCCAATCCCGACAATTACAGCTATGCGCAATATCTGGCCGACATGGCCGTGCTGCTGGCCCGGCTGGATGTGGACCGGGTGGACTGGGTCGGCACCTCCATGGGCGGGTTGATCGGCATGATGCTGGCGGCCCAGCCGAACAGCCCCATCCGTCGTCTGGTTATCAATGATGTCGGCCCCTTCATCCCGCAGCGTGCGTTGGAACGGATCGGCGATTATGTCGGCCTGGACCCGGTCTTCGCCGATGTGCCGGCCGTGGAAACCTATCTGCGCAAGCGGTACGAGGGGTTTGGCAATCTGACTGACGCGCAATGGCGCCACATGGCGGAGACCAGCAGTGACGCGCAGCCCGATGGCAGCTATCGCCTGGCCTTCGATCCCGGCATCTCCCGCATCTTCCGCACCAGCGCCATTACCGACCTGGATCTCTGGCCGCTCTGGTCGATGATCCGCCAGCCGGTGCTGGTGGTGCGCGGTGCCCGGTCCGACCTGCTGCTGACGGAGACGGCGGAGCGGATGACGCGGGAGGGGCCGCGCGCCAGCCTGTATCTGGTGCCCGATGCCGGCCATGCACCGGCTTTGATGGCGGCGGACCAGATCGCGGTTGTGCGTGGCTTCCTGACCGACAATGGCTGAAGGAACGGCATTCCCGCCCTTCCGGCCGCGCTTCCCCTGGTGGGGTCGGCATCTGCAGACCGTGCGCAATACCCTGGCCAAGCCCGCCCACCCGGTGCCGCCGGGGCGGCAAATGCGCTTTGCCATGCCCGATGCCAGTGGGGACGTGCTGCTGGGTCGTCTCAACTTACCCGATGATGCACCGGAGTCCGAAAAACCTCTGGCTGTATTGCTGCATGGTTTGACGGGCAGCGAGGACAGTTTCTATGTCCGCGCCACCACGCGCCTGCTGCTGGGGCGCGGACATGGGGTCCTGCGCCTGAACCTGCGCGGGGCAGGGCCGTCGGCGCCGCTCTGTTCACGCCGCTACCATGCCGGACGCACGGGCGACGTGCGGGCCGTGCTGGCCTCGCTGTCCCCGGACCTCGCCGCCAACGGCGTCATCCTTGTCGGCTGGTCCCTGGGCGGCAACTGCACTCTGAAATTCCTGGGTGAAGGGGATTTTCCGGTGCCCGTACGGGCCGGTGCCGCCATCTCCGCCCCCATCGATCTGGCGGCCAGCAGCCGGTTGTTCGGCGCGCGTCCCAACCGGCTTTACCATAACCGCCTGCTGGGCCAGATGAAGGCCGACATGCAGGTCAACCGCGCCCTGGTGGGTGACCGCTGGGCGGATGCGGCCCTGTCGGCCCGCGACCTGTGGGATTTCGATGACAAGGTGGTGGCCCCCTGGAACGGCTGGGCCGACGCGCCGGAATATTATGCCGTCAACTCGGCCCTCTCCTTCCTGCCGCGCATCGATGTGCCCACCCTGGTCGTCCATGCCCTGGACGATCCCTGGATCCCGCCGGAGGCCTATCGCGACTTCCCTTGGTCCGCCAACCCGTTCCTTTATCCGGCCATCAGCCGGGCTGGAGGCCATGTCGGGTTTCATGGGGCCGGTGGCATCTGGTCCGACCATTGTCTGGACCTGTTCCTGGCGGGTCTGTAACAGGATTGTCATCTGACGCGACTACCCTGTCCGCCGGATCAGGGGAGGGGTTGATGCGTGTCCTGTGGGTATTGTTGCTGTGCTGCCTTCCACTGGCCCTTCCTGCCCATGCCCAGGACAAGCCCGTCGATCCGGCCCTCACGTCATTCCTGTCCAACACGCCGGCCACCCTGCTGGACTGGGGCATGCTGCGTCTGGACCGGGAAGTGCGGCAGGCGGCCGTCGCTCTGGGCGTGAAGGATGGGCGTGACGGGCCGGTGAAGGTGGGCACGCTTTATCGGCCCTTCGACCGCCGCGTCCTGGCCTATCTCTCGCTGCCCATGAATGCGCGCGAACGCAGCCTGGCCCGCTGCCGGGACCTCTACGCCCTGCTGCGCGACCATTTGCTGGCCGGTGCGCCTGCCGGCATGTCGGGTGCCGGCTGGTATTTGCAGCGCGTTTTCGGCTCCGACGCGCGCGGTCCGGGCGGCAACCGGCCGGAACCGTTCGGGGAGATGCTGACCAACATGGTGCTGCTGGAGGTGACCCTGCGCGTGCCCGAGGCCGACGCCTTCGGCAACGGCCCGCCCAAGATCACCTGCGCTGGCCGCCTGGACCAGGATGAGGCGGCGGAGGTGCCGCCCTGGCGGCCGCCGCCCGGTTAACCCCGCTCGCGCAGCAGCCTCGCCGCATCGACGGCGCCATAGGTCAGCACCGCATCGGTACCCGCCCGCTTGAAGCCTAGCAGTGTCTCCAGCAGGGCCGCGTCATAGTTCAACCAGCCATTGGCCGACGCGGCCTTCAGCATCGCGTATTCGCCGCTGACATGATAGGCGAAGGTGGGGACGCGGAATTCGTCCTTCACCCGGCGGATGATATCCAGATAGGGCGTACCCGGCTTGACCATCACCATGTCCGCCCCTTCGGCGATGTCCAGCGCCACCTCGCGCAGGGCCTCGTCGCTGTTGGAGGCATCCATCTGGTAGGTCTTCTTGTCGCCCTTCAGCAGGCCACCGGTCTGCACTGCCTCGCGGAACGGGCCGTAGAAGGCGGAGGCATATTTGGCGGCATAGGCGCAGATGCGGGTCAGGCCATGTCCTTGTCCCTCCAGCGCGTCGCGTATGGCGCCGATGCGGCCATCCATCATGTCCGACGGGGCCACGATATCGCACCCGGCTTCGGCCTGCACCAGGGCCTGGCGCACCAGGGCCTCCACCGTCTCTTCATTCAGGACATAGCCGTCCTTCACGATGCCGTCATGGCCGTGGCTGGTATAGGGGTCGAGCGCCACATCGCCCAGGATGCCGATATCCGGCACCTCGCGCTTGATGGCACGGATGGCGCGGCACATCAGATTGTCGGGATTGCTCGCCTCGCGCCCCTCCGGGTCCTTCTTGTCCAGCGGCAGCACGGGGAACAGGGCCACACAGGCGATACCCAGATCCCGCGCCTCCGCCACCGCCGGCACCAACAGGTCCAGTGACAGACGTTCCACGCCCGGCATGCTGGCAATGGGCTGGCGCTGGTTCTCCCCATCCACGGCGAAGATCGGCCAGATCAGATCATCGACCGACAGCCGGTTCTCCGCCACCAACCGGCGGGTCCAGCCATCCACGCGGTTGCGGCGCGGGCGGGTGCGGGGAAAGCTATGGGTGGGGGTCGGCATAAGAGCAGCCTTGCTGGAAGACGAAAAGCTGGCCGGATGCTACGCCCGGCCGGCCCCATCGGGCAACAGCGCTGCGTGCGGCTCAAAGCCCCAGGAATTCGTGTACCGCATAGATCATCACCTTGAAGGTGACGACGATGAAGCCGAAGGCCACGATGGTGCTGGCCACGGCGGCGACATAGCCGGCAATGACCGCGATGCCGTCGCGTTCCATCACGGCCAGCGCGATCAAGGCGACGGCGACCGACGGGAACATGTTGCCCATAAAGATCGGCAGGACCAGGACGCCGGCCAGGAACAGCACCACCAGGCCCGCGAACCGTTCCATCCAGCCTTCCACCAGATAGGTCAGGCGCGGCCGGGTGATCCGCTCCACCTTGCGCAGCCAGGGCGCACATTTGTTCAGGACAGACAGCAGATCGGCGCGCGCCACGCTGCGCCGGCGCAGGACGGACGGCAGCCAGGGATGGGGATGGCCGATCACCATCTGCAATGCGAAGAACAGCATGGGCGCGCCGGTGACGGCCGACATGCCCGGCGGGGCCGGAATGATGGTGGGCAGGGCCAGCAGCATGAACAGGATGCCATAGGCCCGCTCGCCCAGCCCGTCGATCAGCTGGCCGATGCTGACCCGATCCCCCTGCACCTGTGCAATCGTGTCGAACAGCACGTCGGTGGTCCGCTTAGGCGCCGGCTTCCCGGTTCCTTCGTCCCTGATGGTACTGGCCTCAGGCGACAGTCCATCGGCGTCAGGCGGCAATTGCGTGTCCAATATCAACCTTCAATCCCGACGGGACCGCGCCCGCCGGCCCCCTATACGCCATCCGGGTTACCGGATCGTGATGGTTCACCTGTGGCGTGATGTCCCATCATAGCAAACGCGGGATATGGGGGTCTTCATCCCAGATTGAAACGGGTGATGGTCGCTGCAATGTCGTCGCCGAATGTCGCACCCAGCCGGATGATGCCCGCATCGGCCGGAACGCCCTTCAACTGGTCTGCCCCCATGCTGGTCATCAGGGCGGCAGGCACATGGCTGGTCACCGACATGGCCCTCAGGCCGCGGATCAGGTCGATGCCGCCCAACCCGTCCATGACGGCGGACGCGATCACCATGTCGGGCGGCATGCGCACAGCGATGGAGATGGCTTCGATCGGGTCTGGCACGATATTGACGCGGAAGCCGCAGGCCGCCAGTTCGGCGGCGGCCTTGCGGGCCACCAGCTTGTTGGGCGTTACCAGCATGATTTCCACGTCGCGCACCTCGACATCGGTGATGTCGAATTCAAAGCGCGTGGGCAGACGGCGGATGATCTGGTTGGTGGCAGGGATGTCGGGCTGTTCCTCCAGCTCCGCCATTTCCGCGATGCGGTCGGCGAAGGTCTGGATATCGGCGACCTGCTTTTCGTCCAGATCCTTCAGGTCGGAGCAATAAGTCTCCAGGCGCTGGGCGATCAGGGAGACGATGGGGTAGCCGAAGGTGGAACCGGCACCCTTCAGCGAATGGATCTCGCGGCGCAGTTCGCGCAGGGCGTCGCTACCCTTGACGGTCCCGGCCTTCATCTGGTCCAGCGTGCCGTATATGGAGGACAGCCGGTCGCTGATATAATCGCCGAACTCGGACTTCAGCTGTTCAAGCAGTTCGTCCATATCGACTTCGGCCATTTTTATCTCTCCCATCTGTAGCAGGTAATCCTGTACCCCGGCGGCAGGGCCGCTATCAAGCCTACAGGGGTAACCCTTGGGTTACAGCATCCATGCTGAAATGCCGAAAACCCGGACGCGGGCTGCATCCGGGCCTTCGATCTGCTGGAAATGGCGGCTTGATCAGGCGGCGCGCTGCAGTTCCAGGTTCTTCCATACCGACAGCAGGGCATCGACCAGATGGTCCATCTTGCGGTCGTCATGGAAGGGGGTGGGCGTTAGGCGCAGCCGCTCCGTCCCACGCGGAACCGTGGGATAATTGATCGGCTGCACATAGATGTCGTGATAGCGCAGCAGATCGTCACTTGCCTGCTTGCACATATGCGCGTCGCCGACCAGCAGCGGCACGATATGGCAGACCGACGGCATGACCGGCAAACCCGCCTGGGCCAGTCGGCGCTTCAGGGTGGCGGCACGCTCCTGATGGCGGATGCGGATCTCGTTATGCTCCTTCAGGAACATCACGGATGCCAGCGCACCGGCGGCCAGCACGGGGGCCAGCGACGTGGTGAAGATGAAGGAGGGCGCGAAGCTGCGCACGCAATCGACCAGGGCGGCGGAACCGGTGATATACCCGCCCATGACGCCGAACGCCTTGCCCAGCGTGCCTTCGATGACCGTCAGCCGGTCCATCACGCCTTCACGCTCGGCCACGCCGGCGCCGCGGACGCCGTACATGCCGACGGCATGGACCTCATCCAGATAGGTCATGGCGCCATGCTTTTCCGCCACATCGCAGATTTCCGCGATCGGGGCGATGTCGCCATCCATGGAATAGACGCTCTCGAACGCCACCAGCTTGGGCTGGTTCCTGGGATATCGGGACAGCAGCGCGTCCAGGTGCGCCACATCATTATGGCGGAAGATATGCTTTTCCGCGCCCGAGTGGCGGATGCCCTCGATCATCGAATTATGGTTCAGCGCGTCGGAGAACACGACGCAGTTCGGCAGGATGCGGGGCAGGGTGGAGAGGGTGGCCTCGTTGCTGATATAGCCTGAGGTGAACAGCAGCGCCTCTTCCTTGCCATGCAGGTCGGCAAGCTCACGCTCCAGCATCACATGGTAGTGATTGGTGCCGGAGATATTGCGGGTCCCCCCGGCGCCGGCGCCACACTTGTGAAGGCTGTCGACCATGGAACCGATGACGACCGGATGCTGGCCCATGCCCAGATAATCGTTGGAGCACCAGACGGTGACATCCTTGGGCGGCCCCTCCTCGCCATGGAAGGTGGCGGTGGGGAACTCCCCGACGCGGCGTTCAAGATCGGCGAAGATGCGATAACGCCCCTCGCGCTTCAGACCGTCGATCTGGCTCTTGAAAAAGCTCTCGTAATCCATGGGCCGTTGTCCCGTATACGCCACCTTGAGGAGTGTCACGCCGGCTATGCCGTTTGTCCACCCCTGTTTATTATACCAAGGGATGATCAGGCAAAAGCCTGCGCGACGGCTTGTCGCGCCGTCTCCCGACATTGCCGACGGGAGACTGGCCCGGACCATGACGCGAAACCGTGAACACTGCGTTGATTTCGGTCAATTCATCGTTCTCTCCAAGAGGCATTTTGTGCATGGCTACGCTGTGGTCGGATTTTGCCGGCTGGTGGGGTGCGCGATGGGATAAAATCGTCGGCACGGAGGGTTGGACATAGGCTACGAAACCTTCACCCCTTCGCGCACCAGCCAGTCTGCCGTGTCCGCCAGCGATTTCTCGAAGCGGAACAGCAGCGTCTCGATCTCTTCCTCATTGATGATCAGCGGCGGGGAGAAACCGACACTGTCGCCGATGGGGCGCAGGATGGCGCCATGCTGGTGGCTGAACGACACCAGTTTCGTGCCCACACCCAGCGCCGGGTCGAAGGGCCGCTTCGTCGCCTTGTCGGCCACCAACTCCACACCGCCGATCAGGCCGGTGCCCCGCACCTCTCCCACCAGCGGATGGTCGCGGAAGGCGCGCAGGCCCTGCTGGAGCGTCGGTGCCATGGCCCGCACATGGCCGACAATGTCCCGTTCCTCGTAAATCTTCAGGGTTTCGAGCGCCACGGCACAACTGACCGGGTGGCCGGAATAGGTGTAGCCGTGCCCGAAGGTGCCGATCTTGGCACTTTCATCCACGCAGGCCCGGTAGATGGGGTCCGACACCAGCACGGCCGACAGCGGCAGATAGGCCGATGTCAGCGCCTTGGCCGAGGTCAGGATGTCGGGCCGCAACCCATAGGTCTGGCTGCCCCACATGTTGCCTGTGCGACCATAGCCGCAGATCACCTCATCGGCGACCAGCAGTACGTCGTATTTCGCCAGGACCGCCTGGATCTTCTCGAAATATGTTGCCGGCGGCAGTATGACGCCGCCGGCCCCCATGACGGGTTCGGCAAAGAAGGCGGCCACCGTTTCCGGCCCCTCGCGCAGGATCAGGGCTTCCAGATTGTCGGCCAGCCGCGTGGCGAAATCCGCCTCGCTCTCCCCCTCAAGGCAGAACCGGTAATGGTGCGGGCAGTCGGTATGCAGGATGCCGGCGATGGGCAGGTCGAAATCACGGTGGCAATTGGGCAGTCCCGTCAGGCTGGCCGCCGCGACGGTGACACCGTGATAGGCCTTGTGCCGCGCGATGATCTTCTTCTTCTGCGGCCGGCCCAGGGCATTGTTGTAGTACCAGACCAGCTTCACCGCCGTGTCATTGGCCTCCGACCCTGAGCAGGCGAAGAATACCTTGCTCATCGGCACGGGCGCCAACTGGATCAGCCGCTCCGCCAGATCGATGGCCGGTTCATGCGATTTGTGGGCGAAGGCGTGGTAGAAGGGCAGGGTGCGCATCTGGCGGATGGCGGCCTCCACCAGTCGCGGCTCGTCGAAGCCCAGGCTGGTGCACCACAGGCCGGCCACGCCCTCGATATAAGTCTTGCCGGTCTCATCCGTCACCGTCACGCCCTTGCCGCTGGCAATCACCAGCGGCCCCGACGTTTCATGCGTCTTCAGGTTGGTATAGGGGTGCAGGTGATAGGCGATGTCGCGGCTGCCGGCGGAATTTCCCAGATGCGTCATGATGGGGCGTCCTGTTGTAACAGGATCCCATGGTGAAGCGGGCTGGGGGTTGAAGCAAGCCTTACCCCGCCCGCCGCGCCGCACTGGGCGGTGCCTCATGCAGCCGGCCCCAGGCCCGGCGCAGCTGTCTTGTGGAACCAAAGCCGGCCCGCTCAGCCACCGCCTCCATGTCCAGGCGCGAGTTCTCGATCATCCGCCGCGCCAGACCCACGCGCAGCCGGTTCACATAATCCGGTACGGTCATGCCGGCATGCTCGCGGAACAGGCGCGACAGGTGGCGCGGGCTGGCATGGGCGATATCGGCCAATGCTGGCAGCGACCAGTCGCGCGTCGGGTCGGCGGAAATGGCATCCTGTACCCGGTGGATGGCGGGGTGCAGATGGTTGCGCCCCTCCAACCACGGCGACAGCTGCGGATCGGCCCCCGCCCGACGCATATAGACCACCAGATAGCGGGCGACGGCGGCGGCCACACCCGGTCCGCAGCGCCGCGCGATGAAATGCAGCGCCAGGTCGATGCCGGCGGTGATGCCGGCACTGCTCCAGCATTGCCCATCTTCCACGAACAGCCGGTTTTCCACGACGCGGCAGCTGGGTGCCGCCTCACGCAACTCGTCATAGGATGAATGATGGGTGGTGCAGACCCGCCCCTCCATCAGCCCGGCGCGGGCGGCCAGCACAGCGCCCGAACAGATGGACAGGATCAGGTGCCCCGGCCGCACCGTGCGGCGCAGCCAGTCCACGATCACCTGTTCCTGCACATCGTCGGCCCGCACATCCTGTCCCGGCAGCGGGTCGATATTGCCCGACAGCATGATGATGGCGTCGCCGGGCACACGGTCGGGCAGGGGGGCGATGTGGGACAGGACCAGGCCCACCGAACTGGCCAGTTCCGGCATAGGCCCCACGAACTGCATGTCGAAATGCAGCTTGTCCTGCTCCACGCCCGCGCGCCGCAACACCTCCGCCGGCCCGGCCACGTCCAGCAGCATGGCACGCGGGGGCAGCACCACGAAGACAGGGACGGTCTTGCGGGCTGGGGGCGTCGCATCGGCCATGGTCATGCTGCCTCTTGATTGGCCACACCCACCGCGGCACGCGCCAGGGCCTGTTCGACGCTGGTGATGGTGGCGAAGCGGCCGGCCAGGACCAGCTCCGTGCGTGCCCGGATATCGTCGGCCGACCAGGTGCGGCCGGCGGCGTCGGTCATGGCAAAGGTCAGCGTCGCTTCCGTCACGTAATCCACGTCATACCCAAGGTCCGATGCATGGCGCGTTGTCGTCTCGCAGCATTGTTCGGTACGGATGCCGCAGACGATGACGCGGCGGATGCCCCGGGCCACCAGCCAGACATCCAGCCCGCTGCCCACCAGGGCGCTGTGGCGGGTCTTCTCGAACACCGCGTCGGCCGTGATCCGCACCGGCGCTAGCAGCTTCACATGGCCGGACGCCTTGGAAAACGGGCCGTCAGGATCGACATGGAAGATCTGGGCGGTGGGCAGGCCTGCCTTTCTCGCGCCGTCGATCAGCGCCTGGATGCGGGGGAAGAAGCGTTCGGCCTCCGCGTCGCGCCAATAGGCACGCTGGCGGAAACTTTCCTGAACATCGACGACCAACAGGGCGGTATCGGGGGCGGACATTTCATGCTCCAGGTTCTGGATTGTCATAGCCCCACGATAAGTGGGTTTTAGCCTATCCGAAAGACACGCCCCGGACCAGGAGCGGACGGAAAAGGACATGTTGTTAAGGGGGGCGGGTTCGGCCGTGCGGGATTTTCAGTCCGAAATATACGGAATTCCTTCCTGAGCTACCGCAAATCCATGGAAAGCGCTGAATCGGCTTGGTATCATTCCGGTTCGACAGCGATGCCGGATTCCCTTGGGGCCTAAGGGGCAGGGCGCTGGCCGGTTAGGGGTGGTGCAGTATGACGTCGATGGAGACCGATGGCGGCGGCTCGTCCGAAGCCGATTTGCCGCGCAAGAAGCTGAGCGGCAAGAAGATCGTTCTGTTCATCGTCCTGCCCGTCGTCCTGGTGGTGGCGGGTGCTGCCGCCGCCTTCTTCACCGGCGCGCTTGACGGCCTCCTCGGCAAGAAGCACGAGGGGGAGGGTGAGCATGTGGAGGAGGAGCACAAGGAACCGGACCTGCCGCCCTATACCGGGCCGCCGGTTTTCGTTGATGTGCCCGATATGCTGGTCAACCTGAATACGGGCGAACGGCGGGCCACCTTGCTGAAGTTGGGTATCGCTGTGGAAGTGTCGCGCCCTGAGGAGCGGGTGCCGATCGAACAGGCCATGCCCCGCATCACCGATGCGTTCCAGGTTTACTTGCGCGAATTGAAGGTCGATGACCTGCGCGGCTCCGCCGGCATGTATCGGCTGCGGGAGGAATTGCAGATGCGGGTAAACGCGACTGCCGCGCCCGTGAAGGTCAAGGATGTGTTGATCAAGGAATTCCTGGTCCAGCAATGATGCGAGAGGATGCGTGATGGCCGGGCCCGAGGAGCTTAGCGAAGAAGAACGGATGGCGGCCGAATGGGCCGCCATGGCCGATGAAGGGGCCGGTGACGCCTTTGGTGACATGGGTGGCGGCGGTGGCGGCGGTGCCACGCGCGTCCTGAACCAGGATGAAATCGACAGCCTGCTGGGCTTCGACAAGGACGGGGCCGGCGACGGCGACAATACCGGCGTCATGGCGCTGGTCAACTCCGCCCTGGTCAATTACGAACGCCTGCCCATGCTGGAGGTGGTGTTCGACCGCCTCGTCCGCATGATGTCGACCAGCCTGCGCAACTTTACCTCGGACAATGTCGAGGTGTCGCTGGACCAGATCAGCTCCGTGCGCTTCGGCGACTACCTCAACTCCATCCCGCTGCCCGCCATGCTGGCGGTGTTCAAGGCGGAGGAGTGGGACAATTACGGCCTGATGGTGATCGACTCGGCGCTGATCTATTCCATCGTGGACGTGCTGCTGGGCGGGCGCCGTGGCACGGCCGCGATGCGCATCGAAGGTCGCCCCTATACGACCATCGAACGCAATCTGGTCGAACGCATGGTGCATGTGGTGCTGTCCGACCTGTCGGCGGCATTCGACCCGCTGTCGCCCGTGACCTTCCGCTTTGATCGGCTGGAAACCAATCCCCGCTTCGCCACCATCGCGCGCCAGGCCAATGCCGCCGTGCTGGTCAAGCTGCGCATCGACATGGAAGACCGTGGCGGGCGCCTGGAGCTGCTGATCCCCTATGCCACCCTGGAGCCCGTGCGCGAACTGCTGTTGCAGATGTTCATGGGTGAAAAGTTCGGCCGCGACAGCATCTGGGAAACCCACCTGGCCTCGGAACTGTGGATGACGGATGTGCACCTTTCGGCCGTGCTGGACGAGATTGTGCTGCCGCTGTCGGAAGTGATGTCCTGGCGGGTGGGCAGCCGCGTGCTGCTGAACGTCGCGCCGGACGAGACGATCGAATTGCGCTGCGGCGATGTGCCCATGTTCCTGGGCCGGATGGGCCGCAAGGGCGGCAACATCGCGGTACGCATCGACAAGGAAGCCCCCAAACCGGAGACGCAGCCATGATCGCCTCCATCCTGTCCCTGTTGCTGGACGTGGCCATTGTCGGCCTTCTGGTGGCCACCATCATCTACGCTCTGCGGCTCAACAAGCAGCTTTCCGCCGTCAAGGAGAGCCGGGCCGAACTGGAGGAACTGGTCAAGGGCTTCGCCGAAGCCACGGCCCAGGCCGACAGTTCCGTGAAGGGCATGCGCAAGACGGCGCAGGAATCCGGTGAACAGCTCTCCGCGCTGATCCACCGGGCCCAGACCCTTAAGGAGGAGATGGAGCTGATCGTGCAGTCGGCCGACGGTCTGGCCAACCGGCTGGAATCCGCGTCGGGTAAGGCCCGCGCCGCGGTGATGGCGGCTCCGGCTGCGGCACCGGCACCTTCCCCCACCGCGGCCCGTCCCGGCGCCCCGGCCCCACAGCCGGCCCCCCGTCAGGCTGCCTCACAGCAGCCACAGCAACCCGCACCGTCCCAGCCGGCCCCCGGTGGAACTGAACCCCGCTCGCGGGCGGAGAAGGAACTGCTGCAGGCGCTGGAGAATTTGCGGCAATGACCGACGCGCCCCGCCCCCCCGCCCCCCGGCCGGCCGCCAAGCCCGTCGCGAAGCCGGCGCCCAAGCCCGCCGCGCGCAAGATTCCGGCCAAACCGGCCAAGCCGCGCCGCGCCCTGATGCGGCCCGGTCTGTTGCCGGCGACCATTCTGGTGGCGACCCTGGTGCTGGGCTTCAAGGTGGGCGATATCTGGCTGACCGTGACCACGGGCAAGGGCCTGTCCCTGATCCCCGCTTCGGTGGCGGAGGAGACGGTGCCGCAGGGCCTGCCAGTGGCGAAGCCGGTTGGTGTGTCGTCTGCGCCGTCCTTGACCCCGCCGCCCACCCAGGTTGCCCAGGCCCCTCCGGAACAGGCGCCGCCCGCCACACCGGCCGGCGGTGACCACGCCCCCGCTGCCCAAGCGCCGGCCGATCCCGGCAGCCCGGCGCCCCCCGGCACGCCGGGCCAGGGTTTCACGCCCACGGAGGTGGAACTGCTCCAGCGTCTGCAGGAGCGGCGCGAGCAGTTGGACAGCCGCGGGCGCGAGTTGGATCAGCGTGAAGCGATGCTGCAGGCAGCGGAAACGCGATTCGACCAGAAAATCACGGAACTGCAGAACCTGAAGAAGGAAATCCAGGGCCTTCTGACCCAGGCGAACGCTGAACAGCAGGCGCAATTGGACAGTCTTGTGAAGATTTACGAGACGATGAAGCCTGCCGACGCTGCCAAGATCTTCAACAACCTGGAGAACAACGTGCTGCTGAACGTCATCAGCCGCATGAAGGAAGCCAAGGTTGCTCCTGTGTTCGCTGCCATGGACGAGAAGCGGGCCCAGGAAGTTACCATCCTTCTGGCTGCACGGAAGAGGCTGCCCACCGTGCCCGAATGATTGTATGAAGTCCCTGGGGGAGCTGGTCCCCCATTCCCGGCTCCGGCCGGCCCCGACTATTTGCGCTTCGAAGGTGTCCCTATGTTCCGCACCGCCACTGCTGCCGATCCCGTTCTTCAGGAACGGCTGGACAATGCTCGCGCCGAGGCGCGCCAGCCGCTGTCGCGTGAAGAGGTGGCGACCATCGTCGGCTCCGTCCTGTCCTCCATGGGCGGGGACATGGGCCAGCACGACCTGCATCTCTATGCGGAGCTGGAGGGGCTGGCCCGGTTTATCAACAATGCCAAGCGCGAGATCGCCAGCATCCAGCCGGCCGACATCCATTCCGAGCATATTCCGCTCGCCACCGACGAACTGGACGCCGTGGTCGGCGCCACGGAGGATGCCACCAACCGCATCATGGACGCCTGCGACCAGATGATGGGTCTGGCCGGCGATGTTCCGGCGGAGGTGTCGAACAAGCTGATGGACATCACCACGGGCATCTACGAGGCCTGCAATTTCCAGGATATTACCGGCCAGCGCATCACCAAGGTGGTCCGCGCCCTGAAGCATATCGAGCAGAAGGTGGAAGCGCTGCTGGTGGCGCTGGGCGAGGAGGTGCAGCGCCGCCACCCGACCATGGAAACCGCCGCCAGCAAGGATACCGCTTCCGACACCAAGCTGCTGAACGGTCCGTCGATGCCGGGGACCGGTATCGATCAGGCCTTCATCGACAGCCTGTTTGATTGAGGTTGAATGCCCGAGACCCGCACATCCGGCCGCACCGACCCTGACATGGCGTTTCCCCTGCGGTCCGGCGCATCCGGTGGCCGCCCGGAGGGCGGGGACGGGGCGACTTTGCTCTATCTTGGCGTCTTCATCCTGCTGCTGGCCTTCTTCATTCTACTGAACAGCATCTCCCACTTCCATGACGAGAAGGTGGGGGCGGTGATGCGCAGCGTCGATGACGCCTTCTCACCTCAGGCGCTCCTCACCGGATCGCCCGGTGACCGGCAGCAGGCGCGGCGCGAGGCGGCGCGTGCGCTGGCCGATCTGGGTGACCTGATCCGCGCCGAACTGCCGCTGGCCAAGGTGGAGGCGGGGACGCAAACGGGCACGCTGTACATCACCCTGCCGGCCGCCAGCCTGTTCTCCGGCGATGGATTGACGATCCGGCCCAACCGGCAGGCCCTGATGGACCGGCTGGCCCGCGCGCTGGAGGCACGGCCGCGTGATGTTGCTGTTCGCGGGGAATTCCTGTTTTCCACCAAGGATGCCGCCGACCAGACCCCGTTGGTGGCCCGGGCCGGTGCTCTGGCGCGTGCCGTCACGGCGTTGGGGGCCGATCCCGCGTCCTTGTCGGTGGGGCTGGAAACAGGGACGGAGGCGGGGCAGCTTCGTCTTTTGTTGTCCCTGCCACCGGGGGAGGGAACCTGATGTCCGCTCCCGGTCGCCTCTACCCGTTCAGCTTTGCGTCGTCTGCCACTCCGGCGGGCAAGGCTTGGCTGCTGACCTTCACCGATCTGGTCTGCCTGCTGCTGACCTTCTTCGTCATGCTCTATGCGATGTCGGAACCCGACCCTGCCCGATACCGGGCGCTGGCCGCCGGCATTCCCGGCGCGCAGCCCGAACAGCAGGGGCAGGAGCGGCCGGAAGCCGCCTTCTCCGCCGCCAGCCTGGACCGGGGCACGGCGATCGAGCTGGGTTATCTGGGCCGGGTCTTCGAAAGCCAGATGGCGGGCAATCCCGAACTGGCCGACATGCGCGTCCGGCGGGTGGAGGGCACTTTGATCCTGTCCCTGCCATCGGACCTGCTGTTTCTGCCGGGCGACGCCACCTTGTCGGAACAAGGCAAGCGCGCCCTGTTCGTCATGGGCGGCGTGGCGGCCAATATCGGCAATGCCATGGATGTGGTCGGCCATGCCGACGCCTCCCCCGCCGGGCCGAGCTGGACCAGCAACTGGGAATTGTCATTGGCCCGCGCCCAGGCCGTGGCCGACGCCCTGCACGAGACCGGATATCTGCGCGACATCACCATTCGCGGCCATGGTGACGGCCAGTCGGGTGGCGAGGTGAAGGAGGCGGCGCGGCGCGTCGATCTGGTGGTGCGCGAGCATGGTGGTGCGCCATGAGGACCGCCCGTCTTCTGGCCGGCACCCTAGCCTTGTCGGTGGCGGCATCGGCCCTGCTGCCCGCATCGGTGGCCGCACAGCAGCCGCCGGCAACCGCCACGACCCAGCCGGCATCGGCTGCCTCAGCGCCAGCCGCAACGCGTGTGCCCGTGCGCAGCGGCGTGCATCCCGACTATAGTCGCCTGGTCTTCGACTGGCCCCGTGAGGTGCCGTACACTGTCGAACAGAGCGGCGCATCGGTTACCATTCGCTTTCCCGTCGCGGCCCAGGTCGATCTGGCCGGCGTCCTGCGCGCCAGGCCCACCCGTGTGGCAGGTCTGGCGCAGACCGCTTCCGACGGTGGGGTGACGGTGCGGTTCGACATACCCGCCGGGGCCGGCATCAAGCATGGCCGCGCGGGCAACCGCATCCTGATCGACGTGCTGGACAAGGCTCCGCCCGGTGCCACACCCGCCCCCGTCAGCCCGCCGCCGCCGCCGGCGGCGCAGACAGCCGTTGCAAATCCGCCGGCCCCTGTGGCCGCAACGGCGCAGCAGGCGCCGCCCAGGCCCGTCGATCCGCGCTCGGCCAGGGAAGGTTCCCCGCTTTACCAACTGCGCGGCAATCCGGCCGCTTCCGCTCCGGCGGCCACCGGCACGCCGACGCCGCTGACGCCGGCTCCGGCTCCGGTTTCACCCCCGCCGCCGCCGGCCACGGTGCAGGCGCCGGTCGCCGCCGCCTCGGCCACCGCCGCAGGCCGGACCCAGTCACCGCCGCCCCCGCCGGCCCCCGCCACGGCCCAGACCCTGCCCCTGGCCGCCGATGCGGCTGCCCCCATGACTCCGGCCGAGCCGGTCATGTCACCGATCATGCTGTCCTTCGATCCGAAGGCGGCGCGGACGGCGGCCATTTTCGAACGGGCAGGCTTTCTCTATGTGCTGTTCGGGGAGCCGGTGCCACCGGAAACCGCCCCGGCCGTTCCGCCGGAATTGCAGGTTTCGATCGAACCGGTTTCGGTGGATGGCGGCGGCGGCTTCCGCCTGCCCATGCCGGCCGTGCTGCAGGCCGCGGTGAAGCGCGACGGCACCGCCTGGCAGGTGATTTTGTCGCGCACCAGCGACAGTACCCCGCGCGAGGCGTCGGGCACATCCATCCAGCCGCGCCCCGATCCCGATTTCGCCCTGGGCCCCCGTCTGGTGGTGCCGGCGGCGGACGCCGAACGGGTTATCGCCTTCAAGGACCCGGTCGTGGGTGACACGCTTTCTGTCGTGCCCCTGCCGCTGCCGGGCCAGCATGTGGAGGCACCGCTGCGCTATACGGAGGCGCAGTTCCTGCCCACGCTCCAGGGCCTGGTCATCCGCCCGCTGGACGACCGATTGACCGTGCAGCCGGTGCGCGAGGGGGTGGAGGTGACGGCGCCGGGCGGCCTTCACCTGTCGCCACCGGCCGATGTGCAGGCAGCCGTCCCACCGCCTCCACCGCCCGTGGAACAGGCCAAGCTGTTCGATTTCAAGCGTTGGGGCCAGGTGGCGGCCAAGGATTATATGAAAACCCGTCAGGCCCGCTGGGACCGCCTGACCGCCCTTCCGGAGGAGGAGAAGACCCGCGGACGCCTGGATGTCGCCCGCTTCTACCTGGCCAATGGCATGGGGTACGAGGCACAGGGCATGCTGACCCGTGTGCAGGGATTGCAGCCCGATGTCGATCGGCGGCCGGAGTTCCTGGCTGCGCGCGGTATCGCCCGTGTGCTGACCGGCGATTACACCGGTGCCACGGCCGACCTGTCCAGCCGGCAACTGGCGGCGGAACCCGATGCCGCCCTGTGGCGCGCGGGTGCCCTGGCTGGTCAGGGCGACTATGCCGGTGCGCATGCCGCCTTCCAGGCTAGCAAGGACCTGCTGGATCGTTATCCGGAACCGTTCTACACGCCCCTGGCTTTGGCGGCGACCGACGCGGCCCTGCGCACGGGCCAGCCGGAGGCGGCGGCCATTACCATGGACAAGCTGGCCAAGCGTGGCGGCGAAAGCGGCAATCAGGCCGCTGCCGTGCAGTATTTCCGCGGTGCGGTCTTCCGCGCCCTGGGCGACAATGACAAGGCCATCCCCTATTACAAGCAGGCCCAGGCCGGCCGGGACCGGCTTTATGCCATGCGGGCCAAGCGCGACTTCATCGACACTTCGCTGGCTGCCGGCAAAATGGCGCCCAAGGAAGCTGCCAAGCAGATGGAGACGATGCGGTTCGCCTGGCGCGGCGACGCGTTGGAACTGTCCAACCTGCGCCGCATCGGTGAGGTACATGCCATCGCCGGCAATTATCCCCAAGCCTTCGACGCGATGCGCCAGACGATCACCAGCTTTCCGGACACACCGGAAGCCAAGGAGATTGCGGCTGACATGACGCGCACCTTTACCGACCTGTTCGCCACGGACGGTGCCGCGAAGATGTCGCCGCTGGAGGCCATGGGGCTTTACGAACAATATCGTGAACTCACCCCCCCCGGCCCCGACGGTGACCGCATCATCCGCAAGTTGGCCGAACGGCTGGTGGAGATCGACCTGCTGGACCGCGCCGCCCAACTGCTGGACCATCAGGTGCAATACCGGCTGGCGGGGCTGGAAAAGGCGCAGGTCGGGACACGTCTGGCCGGCATCCGCCTGTTGGATGGCAACCCGCAGGAAGCGGTGGCCGCATTGGACAAGAGCGTGGTACCGGAGATCACGCCGGAACTGGCGGAGGAACGCAAGCTGCTGCGCGCCCGCGCCCTGTCGCAGATCAACAAGGGTGCCGAAGCCGTGCAGCTGCTGGCTGCCGACCAGTCGCGCAATGCCAACCTGCTGCGCATCGATATCGCCATGCGCGACAAGCAATGGAAGGCGGCTGCCCAGGCCCTGGCCGATGTCATCGGCCCACCGCCCGCCGTCGGTGCGGCCCTGGACCCGCAGGTCTCCAGCCTGGTGGTTAATCGCGCCACGGCCCTGTCACTGGCCGGCGACAATGCCGGGCTGGACGCGCTGCGCCGCGATTTCGGGCCGGCCATGGAAAAGTCGAAAGACGCATCCTTTTTCCGCCTGCTGACGCGGCCGGAGGAATCGGCCGGGCTGGCCGATGCGGCCACCATCCGCCAGCGCATCACGGAGATCGACCTGTTCCGCAGCTTCCTGGACAATTACCGCACCGGCCGTCAGGAAGCGGCCACGCCGCCGCCCGCGGGCCAACCGGCGGCGGCTCCGGCGCAGCCGCCGTCATGACCATGGACATTGCGTCGCCGGCGGCCCATCTGGGATAGTGGGAACGGAACGGGATCGGCTGCTCAGGGAATTGCCAAGTGTCGGGTTTGTTCGAAGCACAGGCGCCCAGGCCGCTGGCTGACCGGTTGCGGCCGCAGAGCCTGGACCAGATGGTGGGCCAGGATCATCTGCTGCGCCCCGACGGCCCGATCGGCCGCATGATCGGGTCACGCCGCCTGGTCTCCATGATCCTCTGGGGGCCGCCCGGCTGCGGCAAGACCACCCTGGCCCGCCTGCTGGCCCAGACCACCGATCTGCATTTCGAGCCTTTGTCGGCGATCTTCAGCGGTGTGGCCGACCTGCGCAAGATATTCGAGGCAGCGAAAGCACGTCGCCTGGGCGGGCAGGGCACGCTGCTGTTCATCGATGAGATCCATCGTTTCAACCGCTCCCAGCAGGATGGATTCCTTCCCTATGTGGAGGATGGGACCGTCACCCTGGTGGGGGCGACCACGGAGAATCCCAGTTTCGAGTTGAACGCCGCCTTGCTGTCCCGCGCCCAGGTCTTCGTCCTGAACCGCCTGGACGACGCGGCCTTGGAAAAGCTGCTGGTGCGGGCGGAGGTTGAGGAAGGACGCGCGCTGCCACTGGATGCAGATGCCCGCGCCTCCGTCAAGGCGCTGGCCGATGGCGATGGCCGCTATTGCCTGAACCTGTGCGAGGAACTGTTCGCCCTGCCGGCGGACAAGGTGCTGGACACCAATGCGCTGGCCGCCGCCGTGCAGCGGCGCATGCCGCTTTATGACAAGGCGCAGGAAGGCCATTACAACCTGATCTCCGCCCTGCACAAATCCCTGCGCGGGTCGGACACCGATGCGGCGCTGTACTGGTATGCCCGCATGCTGGCCGGCGGGGAGGACCCGCGTTACATCGCGCGGCGCCTGACCCGTTTCGCGGTGGAGGATATCGGCATGGCCGACCCGGCGGCCCTGACCCAGGCCACCGCCGCCTGGGATGCCTATGAACGGCTGGGCAGCCCGGAGGGCGAGTTGGCCATCGCCCAGCTGGTGATCTATCTGGGCACCGCACCCAAATCCAACGCCGCCTATACCGCGTACAAGGATGCCGTGCGGTCGGCCAAGGAAACCGGCAGCCTGTCCCCGCCCAAGCATATCCTGAACGCCCCCACCAAGCTGATGAAGCAGCTGGGCTATGGCCATGGCTATAATTACGACCATGACACGGCCGAGGGTTTCAGCGGCCAGAACTATTTCCCCGAGGAGATGGGGCGGCGCGATTTCTACCGCCCCGTGGAACGCGGGTTCGAGCGGGAGATCAAGAAGCGTCTGGATTACTGGGCCCGGCTCAGGGCGGAGAAGGGCGGGGCGTGATTGCGCCAATGGCGCATTGTATGCTATTCATCTATCCAATGAAGATCGTCCGGACCCTCCGCTATCAACGCGACCTGAAGCGCCTGGGCGCGACACAGGCCGATATTGATCGGCTGGAGGTGATGATTGCCGGCAACCCGACGATTGGCGACGTCATCCCAGGCCTGGGCGGTATACGCAAGGTGCGGTTCCGGTTGGGGGCGAAGGGCAAGAGGGGCGGCGGTCGCGCGATCTATTTTCTGATGATCGCCGATGACGTCGCCGTGATGCTTTTCGCTTATGAGAAAGCCAGTCAGGCGGATCTGAGCGAAGATCAACGGCGCGCGGCATTGGCGCTGTTGCAGGAGTTGAAGAAATGAGCGTGGAAGAAGAGGATTTCGGTGCGGCGCTTCTAGAGGGGTTGTCCGAAGCTGTTGCCTGGAAGAAGGGCGAACTGGTGTTGGAGGTGGTGGAGATCGACCCCATGCCGCCGGAGCGCGTCCGTGCCATCCGCCATTCCGTCGCCAGATCGACGCGGGAATTCGAGCGCCGTTTCGGCATTCCCGCGGCCACCATGAATAATTGGGAACAGGGCCGGCGCAAGCCCGATCCCGCCGCCCGCATCCTGTTGCAGGTGATCGAAAAGTCGCCTGAAATGGTTGAAGCTGTCGTTGCAAAAGCCTGATCCGACCATGTTCATGCATCCGACCCGCCGCACCTTCCTCACCGCTGCCGTCGGCCTCGCCGCGCTTTCCGCGTCGCGCCCGGCCAGCGCCGCCGCCCCGCCCGGCCTGTCCCTGAGAGAGGTCGTGCATGCCGATGATTTCCGTGCCGGGCTGGACAATTGGCTGCTCCAGGCGCATCGGCCCGGTACGGTCAGTGCCGCTGATGGCATCCTCGATATTGATGTGCCGGCCGGAACCTCTCTCTGGTTCCGGCCCCGCCTGTCCGGCCCCATCGCCATCCGGTATGAGGCGCTGATGGTGGCCGAAGGCGGGCCTAATGACCGGCTGTCTGATCTGAACGCCTTCTGGATGGCCACCGACCCCGCCGCCCCTGGTGGCGATGCCCTGGCCAAGTCGCGCAGCGGAAAGTTCGAGGATTATGACGACCTGATACTCTATTATGTGGGTCAGGGCGGCAATACCAACAGCACCACCCGTTTCCGCCGCTATACGGGCCGGGCGGGCGACCGGCCGCTGCTGCCGGAGAATGACCGCAAGCTGCCGGCCGACATGCTGGTCGGCAATGTCTGGCAGACCATCACCCTGGCCGCCATCGGCCCTCGCATCCGTTACTGGCGTGACGACAGGCTATTGTTCGATTTCCTTGATCCCGCGCGCCTGACCCAGGGCCATTTCGCACTACGCACCACGCAGAGTCATCTGCGCATTCGGAATTTCCGCGTCCATACCGCTGGTTACATCTGATTTGGTCGGGCCACGCCTGCGTAAGCGGACCTTGCGCCGGGCGGGTCCGCACCCCACTCTATGGGCGCTTGATGCCGGAGTGCCCGCCCCTTGACCTTCATCCTGTCCGACCGCGTCCGCCCCATCGCTGACTGGCTGCTGATCGAGGGCAACCAGCTGTTCGATATCGACCAGCTGTTCGCCCAGCTGGTGGATCGTGTCGCCAAGTCGGGCATCCCCATCGGTCGCGTCTCGCTCAACCTGGAACTGCTCCATCCGGAAGTGGTGGGGGAGGGGCGGGTGTGGGTCTGCGGTCAGACGACGGGCACCCATCGGCTGAACCGTGTCGACACGGATATGAGCGAGTATTTGCATAGCCCCGTGCATCGCGTCGATGAAACGGGAGAGCCCTACCGTGTCCGCCTGGCGTTGGAGGAGACGGAAATGCCACTCCTGGCCCGGCTGAAGCGGGAGGGGTTCCACGATTATTTCATCGCCCCCATCCAGGTGCAGGACAAGCACCGGTCGGCCGCCATGTCCTTCGCCGCCAAGTACCGGCCCTTCTCCGACCAGGATATCGCCGACCTGGCCCATGTCGTGGCGGCTGTGTCGCCGATCCTGGAGGCGCGCGTGGTGCGCAACATCGCGCGCGACCTCCTGGCCACGTATCTGGGCGCCGGGGCTGGCGACCGGGTCTATGCGGGCCAGATCTCCCGCGGGGATGCTGACAATATCTTCGCCGCCATCCTGTTCGCCGACCTGCGGGGTTTCACCAGCTTCACCGCCGACAATCTGTCGACCACCGTGCTGGAGCGGCTGAACCATTGGTTCGACCTGGCCGTTGACGCGGTGGAGGCGCATGGCGGCGAGGTGCTGAAATTCATGGGCGACGGTATGCTGGCCATCTTCCCGGCCGACATGCTCAACCCGCGGGAGGCCTGCGGTCATGCCCTGGCGGCGGCGGCCACCCTGCACGACGCCGTGAACGAATGGAACGAGGCCTGCCCCAACGGCCAGACCCGCATCGATTACGGCCTGTCGCTGCATCTGGGCCATGTCGCCTTCGGCAATATCGGTGGCAAGCGTCGGCTGGATTTCACGGTGGTCGGCCCCGCCGTCAATCTGGCCAGCCGGTTGCTGGAGGTGGCGAAGGTGCTGGACAGCCATTTCGTCGTATCCACGGCCTTTGCCGGCTGCTCCGGCCGCGTGATGCGGTCGGTCGGCGTGCATGAGGTGCGGGGATTGGAGCAGCCGGAAGAGATTTTCGTGCCCTGTTGATGGTGCCCATGCTATCGCTGCACGCCCTTCTTTTCCCCTGACCAGCCTGATCACAGACCATGAACGTCGCCGTCCGCTTCGCGCCCAGCCCGACCGGCCATCTGCATATCGGCAATGTCCGCACCGCCATCATGAACTGGCTGTTCGCGGCCCGGCATGGCGGCAGCTTCATGTTCCGCCTGGACGATACGGACGAGGAACGGTCTACGCAGGCCTTTGCCGACGCGATTGCCGAGGATCTGACCTGGCTGGGCCTGACCTGGGACCGCCATGCGCGCGAGTCCGATCGGTATGGTCGCTATGCCGAGGCAGCGGAAGCGTTGAAGGCGGCTGGGCGCCTTTACCCCTGCTACGAGACGCCGGAAGAACTGGGCCTGAAGCGCAAGGCCATGCTGGCGCAGCATCGCCCGCCCATCTATGACCGCTCAGCCCTGCGCCTGAGCGAGGCGGACCGCGCGCGGCTGGAAGGCGAGGGACGGCGTCCGCATTGGCGCTTCAAGCTGGAGCATACCGACATTACCTGGAACGATCTGGTGCAGGGGCACAAGCATTTCCGGGGTGCCGACCTGTCCGACCCCGTACTGATCCGCGAGGACGGGCGCCCGCTTTATACCCTGACCTCTGTTGTGGATGATCTGGACTTCGCTATCACCCATATCGTGCGCGGTGAGGACCATGTCACCAACACGGCGGTGCAGGTGCAGTTATTCGAGGCCCTGATCGGGGTGGAGGGGAAGGGTGCCGTGCCGACCTTTGCCCATCTGCCCCTGGTGGCTGGGGCGGATGGGGAAGGGCTGTCCAAGCGTCTGGGCTCTCTCTCCGTCCGTTCGTTGCGTACCGAGGAGGGGGTGGAGCCGCTGGCGCTGACCGCCTATCTCGCGCGGCTGGGCACGTCGGACGCCATCGCCGCCGCCGGTAGTCTGGCCGAACTGGCCGAAGGCTTCGACTTCGCCAAGTTCGGGCGCGGCACGCCGAAGTTCGATGCCGACGAGCTGATGCGCCTGAACGCGCAGGTGCTGCATGCGGCCCCCTTTGCCGCCGTCGCCGACCGTCTGGTGGCGCTGGGCATGGATGGCGTGGATGAAGCCTTCTGGCTGGCCGTGCGGCCCAACCTGTCGCGTCTGTCGGACGCCCAGGAATGGTGGGCCGTGACCAAGCAGGCGGTGACGCCGCTGGTCGATGACGCCGCCTTCCTGGCCAGGGCCGCTGACCTGCTGCCCGAGGGTGTGTGGGACGAGACGACCTGGGGTATCTGGACCAAGGCCGTGTCGGCGGCCACGGGGGCCAAGGGCAAGGCCCTGTTCCTGCCTCTGCGCCGCGCCCTGACCGCCCATGACCATGGGCCGGAGCTAAAGACCCTGCTGCCGCTGATCGGGCGCGAGCGGGCCCTGGCGCGACTGTCGGGCTGTACGGCCTGACATTCTCCCGCTATCTCTGACGACGATCTTTCTGCTGACGGAAAGCCTGCTCCCATGACCCTGTCGCTTTACAACACGCTGCTGCGGACCAAGGAAGTGTTCGCGCCCATCGACCGGACCCATGTGAAGCTCTATGTCTGCGGCCCCACCGTCTATGATTATGCTCATATCGGCAATGCCCGCACCTTCAGCGCCTTCGACCTGCTGGCGCGGCTGCTGAAGCATCTGTACCCGCAGGTGACCTATGCCCGGAACATCACGGATGTGGATGACAAGATCATCGAGCGGTCGAACCAGTCGGGTGAACCCATCGACAGCGTCACGGCCCGCACCACGGCGCAGTTCCATGCCGACATGGACGATCTGGGCCTGCTGCGCCCGGACATCGAGCCGCGCGCCACCCGCCATATCGGCGACATGGTGGCGATGATCGGGACGCTGATCGAAAAGGGCTTCGCCTACGCTGCTGAAGGCCACGTCCTGTTCAACGTGCCCGCCATGTCCGATTACGGCCAGCTGTCGCGCCGCAGCCAGGACGAGCTGATCGCCGGTGCGCGCGTGGAAGTCGCCCCCTATAAGAAGTCGCCCGCCGATTTCGTGCTGTGGAAGCCCGCCAAGGAAGGCGAACCCGGCTGGGACAGCCCCTGGGGCAAGGGTCGCCCCGGCTGGCATATCGAATGCTCCGCCATGACGGCGGCGCATCTGGGGCAGGTGTTCGACATTCATGGCGGCGGGCTGGACCTGATCTTCCCGCACCATGAGAACGAGATCGCGCAAAGCCGTTGCGCCCATGGCACGGCGGTGATGGCCAATGTCTGGATGCATTCCGGCTTCCTGACCATCGCCGGCGACAAGATGTCCAAGTCCCTGGGCAACTTCTACACCGTGCGCGAATTGCTGGATAAGTATCCGGGAGAGGCCCTGCGCTTGGCCATCCTGTCGGCCCATTACCGCCAGCCGCTGGATTTCAGCGAGGACAAGGTCACCCAGGCCCGCGGGGCGCTGGATAAGTGGTATGGCATTCTTGATAAAGCGAAGAAGTTTGGTGATCTGCCGACTGTCGAGGTGCCGGCGGAATTTCTTGCGGCGTTGATGGATGATCTGAATACTCCAAAAGCTATTTCGGTCTTGTATGAGCAAGTGAACGCCTATTATGGGGCCGATATTAAAGATGATAAAGCTGGTGCGGCAGGTGCTGCTGCTCGTCTTAAGGCAGCCGCAAATTTGCTGGGCTTCTTGACTCAAGAGCCGAAGGTTTGGCTACAGGGTGATGACGACGCAGCCATCGAACAGGCCATCGCCGACCGCCTGGCCGCCCGCAAGGCGAAGAACTTCGCTGAGGCCGACCGCATCCGCAACGACCTAGCGGCCCAGGGCGTCATCCTGGAGGATGGGCCCAAGGGCACGACCTGGAAGCGGGGGTAAATCAGCGGTTCATCGACCGATACCGGTGCTCGCTTCTGCCTTTTTCGCCTTCCCGGCGCAGGCCGGGATCCAGGGCCGCAGACCCGACCGCTCGGCAGCTTTGATCAATGCTGCTGAAAAGGTTTTTCCTCCGGCCCCTGGGCCCCGGCTTCCGCCGGGGAGGCGGTATATGCATTTTCAATGGGTTGCAGTAAGATTCAATCGCGACCCCACTTTACCCCCGCCCGTACCACTCCACAAACAGTTCCGGCCAACGCTTCAGCGGGTTGTCCGCCGCGATGCGGGCGCCATGGCCGAAGCCGTGGCCGCCCTTGGCATAGACATGCATCTCCACCGCCACCCCTTCCTTGCGGCAGGCGGCATGGAACAGCAGGCTGTTTTCCACCGGCACCGCCGTATCGTCCGCGGCATGCAGCAGGAAGGTCGGCGGCGTCTGGGCTGTCACGTTGCGGTCGGCGGAAAACCGCGCCACCGCATCCTCCGATGGGTTCGGCCCCAGCATCCGGTCGCGCGACCCGGTATGCGCTGCCAGACCCATATCGATGACCGGATAGACCAGGGCCAGCTTGCCCGGCCGCGCCGACAGCGTGTCGGTCGCATCCGTCGGTGGGTAGACGGTTTCGGTGAATTTCGTGCCCAGCGTGGCGGTCACATGCCCGCCGGCGGAAAAGCCCATGGCACCCAACCGGTCGGGATCGATCCGATAAGTTTTGGCATTCTGCCGGATCACCCGCATGGCCCGCTGCGCATCCTGCAAAGCTACCGTCGGTCCATGCTGCGGTGCCTCCCCTGGCAGTCGATAGGTCAGCACGAAGATCGTGAATCCCTGGGCGGTCAGCAGTGCTGCCAACTCGTCACCTTCCTTGTCCACCACCACCCGCTGGTACCCGCCGCCCGGCATGATCAGCAGGGCGCGGCCATCGGGCTTGGCCGGGCGGTGGATGGTCAGATAGGGGCGGGTGATGCCTTCCATATAGCGGTCGGGCCGGGCGGGGTCCGTGCTGCGCTCCACCATCTTCTGCGCCAGCGCCACGCCCTTCGAACCGGGGCCGAAGCCGCCGGGCCAGATTTCCAGCACTTCCGGCGTATCGGCCAGCGCCACCGCTGGCAACGCCGCCGTCATCGCCATCAAACCCGCCCCGCGCAACCAGTCGCGCCGCGAAACCGACATGTCCATCCCTCAGGTTCTTCTTATGGTAACCGGTGGACAATGATGCATGTCCATCCGGTTCCAGGCAAGCCCCGCCGCGACACCCCGCCACATGGTTTACTCCCCGACCTAGCAATAAGATGTATATAAAATACATATTATTGGAGATCGCAATGAACCGCATCGTCCCGCAACTGAAGCATGACCATGCCGAACTGCGTCTCGTCCTGGACCGGGTGCGCCAGCAGGGAATCGGCACGGCCGAAGGCCGCCGGACGCTGATGGCGGCGCGCGATCAGTTCGTGGATCATATCCGGCGCGAGAACGAGGAATTCTACCCCGACTACCGTGAGTTGGCCCGTCAGGACCCTGTCCGCGCCGCCACGGCCGACCAGTTCAGCCAGGAGATGGTGGCGCTGGGCGATCAGATCCTGGGTTTCTTCGACAAGTACCGGGATGGCGGCTCGGGCATGGAATTCGCCATCGATTTCGGCCGCATGCACGCGCTCTTGCAGTCGCGCTGGCACAAGGAGGAAGCGATCCTCTATGCCCGGTACGAGGAGATGGTTGCCCGCCGCGCGGCTTGAACCGGCGAGGCGGCCGGGTTACATCCGGCCATCACCCGAGACCTGACGGAGCGGCCCCATGCCGATCACCCTTTACGGCATCAAGAACTGCGACACGATGAAGAAGGCCCGCGACTGGCTGGCCGCGAAGGGTGTTGTCTATCAGTTCCATGATTACAAGGTCTCGGGCATCGACCGGGCGCACCTGTCCGCCTGGGTGGATGCGCTGGGCTGGGAAGTGGTGCTGAACCGGGCCGGCACGACCTTCAAGAAGCTGCCGGACGAAGCTAAACAGGGGATCGACCGCGACCGCGCCATCGCCCTGATGTTGGAACAGCCTTCGATGATCAAGCGCCCCGTGCTGGACCGCGACGGCACCCTGATCGTCGGCTTCAAGCCGGAAATCTACGGCACGCTGTTTTAAAAACGAAAACCCCGGCCGCGTTGCCACGGCCGGGGTTCCATATTCTCAACCCTTGCAGTCCGTCCGGCCTTACTTGGCGCGGGCGGCCTGCAGGTTCTCGTCCAGCTTGGCCAGGAAGTCCTGGGTGGTCAGCCACTTCTGCTCCGGGCCGATCAGCGTGGCCAGATCCTTGGTCATGTAGCCGGCTTCCACCGTATCCACGCAGACGCGTTCCAGGGTCTTGGCGAAATCCACCACGTCCGGCGTATCATCGAACCGGCCGCGATATGTCAGGCCCTGCGTCCATGCGAAGATGCTGGCGATGGGGTTGGTAGAGGTGGGCTTGCCCTTCTGGTGCTCGCGGTAATGGCGGGTCACGGTGCCATGGGCGGCTTCCGCTTCCACCGTCTTGCCATCGGGCGTCATCAGGACGGACGTCATCAGGCCCAGCGAGCCGAAGCCCTGCGCCACCAGATCGGACTGCACGTCGCCGTCATAGTTCTTGGCAGCCCACAGGAAGTTGCCCGACCATTTCAGGGCCGAGGCCACCATGTCGTCGATCAGGCGGTGTTCATAGGTGATGCCCGCCGCCTTGAACTTGTCGGCAAATTCGGCGTCGAACACTTCCTGGAACAGGTCCTTGAAGCGGCCATCATAGGCCTTCAGGATCGTGTTCTTGGTCGACAGATAGACCGGGTAGTTGCGCAGCAGGCCGTAATTCATGCAGGCCCGGGCGAAACCGCGGATCGATTCGTCCACGTTGTACATGCCCATGGCAACGCCCGGCCCGTCAAAGTCGAAGACGGTGTGGCGGATATTGCTGGTGCCGTCGGCGCTGGTGAAGGTGATCGACAGGCGGCCCGCACCGGGGATGATGAAGTCGGTGGCCTTGTACTGGTCGCCGAAGGCGTGACGGCCGATGACGATGGGCTGGGTCCAGCCCGGCACCAGGCGCGGCACGTTCTTGCAGATGATGGGCTCGCGGAACACGGTGCCGCCCAGGATGTTGCGGATCGTGCCGTTGGGCGACTTCCACATCTGCTTCAGCTTGAATTCCTTCACCCGGTCTTCGTCCGGGGTGATGGTGGCGCACTTCACGCCCACGCCGTAATGCTTGATGGCCTCGGCGGACTCCACGGTGACCTTGTCGTCCGTGGCGTCGCGATGCTCGACGCCCAGATCGTAATATTTCAGGTCAACGTCCAGGTACGGAAGGATCAGGCGGTCCTTGATGAACTGCCAGATCACGCGGGTCATTTCGTCGCCGTCCAGCTCCACGATGGGATTGACGACTTTGATCTTCGACATGGGGGCGCTCTCCCAGGGTAAGAAGGGTGCCGGCGGCGATCCAGCGTCCGGCCCGGCATTGGTCAATAAAGCTCATTCGCGATCCGGTCGCAACCGGCCGCTTCCGGGACATTTTCATTCAAGATGCGGGGCTGGGCTGCGACAAAAACAATGCCTGGGCCCTCACATCCGATCAGTTTGAACCTTATGCGCCGCCTCCGTCAGGCGGGCAAGCAGGCTGACGGCCTCTTCCACATTGTCGACCACGTGGTAGAGGCGGTCTTCCGCACCCGGCAGGTTTGGCTTGCGCATGAAGCCGGTCTCCGTCATATGCTCCATCAGCGCCACCAGCGGGTTCCAGAACCCGTCCGTGTTGACGATGACCACCGGCTTGCCGTGCAGGCGCAGCTGGCGCCAGGTGATGATCTCGAACATCTCGTCCAGGGTGCCGATGCCGCCGGGCAGGATGAGGAAGGCGTCCGACCGCTCCACCATCATCTGCTTGCGGATATGCATGCTCTCCACGACGATCAGCTCGGTCAGGCCGGTATGGTCGACCTCGTAGCGCTTGATATGGTCGGGGATGATGCCGATGACCTTGGCGCCGCCCTTCAGGCCGGCATCGGCCACGATGCCCATCAGACCCACGCGCCCGCCGCCATAGACGATGTCATAGCCGTTCTCGGCCAGCAGCGCGCCGGTTTGGCGGGCGGCCTGCTTGAAGCTGTCGGCAACGAAGTCGGAGGAGCCGCAATAGACGCAGACGGTACGGATGGACGACATGGACGTGCTTTCCTGAACAGAACAGACGGGCCCGCGCCCCTTGGCGCGGCTTGCAAATGGACACCGACAACGGGCACTCTCCCGCAGGTGCGATAAGGGTACGCTGTCGATCCCTTCGGCCCTACACCATATGTTGATCGGACACAAGCGCACCCCATCTCTTGTGTGGTGACCTTCCCTTCGAAGGGCGCCGCTCTACCCCCAGCCTGGGCTGCCCCCGCGCCCCGGTACCGCAGACGGAGGAGTTGAGTAATGAAGCATCGTTTTGGCGCGCTTGCGGCCAGCATCATCGCCGCGGCCAGCCTGACCGGCTTCGTGGTTACTGCCCAGGCGCAGGACCCGACAGCCGTGATCGACGCCCGCAAGGCCGAACTGAAGAAGGCCGGCGGCGCCCTGAAGGCCATCGGCGGCTTCGTCAAGGATGGCAATGGCACCGTAGCCGATGTGCAGGCCGCTGCCGCGACCATTGATGGCGTGGCCAAGGCGTTCCCCGGCTGGTGGCCGGCGGGTACCGCCGTGGGCGTCGCCAAGAGCGAGGCCAAGCCCGAGATCTGGGCCAAGATGGACGATTTCAAGGCCAAGGCGGCGGCCTTTCAGACCGAAGCCGCGACCCTGGTGACCGTCGCTGCCGGCGGTGACAAGGCCGCTATCGGCGCCCAGCTGGGCAAGGTGGGCGGCACCTGCAAGGCCTGCCACGAAGCCTATCGCGAGTAAGCAGGTCCCGCGCGGCCCTCGCACTTGGCGGGGCGGGGGCCGTCCTTTCCGCTGCCGACGGAGATCGGCCCATGCGCAAGATATTGATCTGGGACCTGCCGACGCGGCTGTTCCACTGGCTGTTGGTTCTTTGCATCGCGGGCGCCTGGATCACCGGCGAGAAGGAGGCGTTCGACTGGCACATGCGCTTCGGCTATGGCGTGCTGGGGCTGGTGCTGTTCCGTATCCTCTGGGGCCTGATCGGTTCCGACACCGCCCGCTTTACCCAATTCGTGCGCGGCCCCGCCGCCATCCGGCGCCATATCGCCGAATTGCGCGCACCCGGCCGGCTGGCCCCGCATGCGGGTCATAGCGCGCTGGGGGCCCTGGCCGTGCTGGGTCTGCTGCTGGTCGTGGCGGTACAGGCGGCATCGGGCCTGTTCACCAGTGACGGCATCATGACCGACGGGCCGCTGGTGGAACGTGTCAGCGGCTCCACGGCGTCGCTGATGCGCTTTATCCACCTGAACAATTTCAACATCTTGCTGGGGGTCGCCGGCCTGCATATCGTGGCCGTGCTGGCCTATGCGGTCTTCAAGCGGCTGGATCTGGTGCGCCCGATGGTGACGGGGTGGGTAACCCTCCCGGCGAGTAGCCCGGCACCCCGGATCGTTTCCCTTGTCCGCGCCGTGATTGTCGCGGCAATATCGGCCACCACCGTCTGGGCCCTAGTCAGCTTCGCCTGACATTCCGGCCGCGCCCATCCTGTCCCGTTCCGTGCCGGGCCCGAGAAAGGTTATCCTTCCCGTGAACCGCAAGATCCTGATCCCCATCGCCGTCCTGGCCGTCGCCATTGTGGGCATCGCCGCCTGGCAGTTGCAGTCGCCGGGTACCGGCAGCGGCTCCAAGCAGGGGGCCCAGGCCCCCAATCCGAAGAAGACCAGCCTGCCGGCCTTCGACGTGGTGCGGGTGGAACCGACGGGCAGCGCCGTCATCGCCGGGCGGGCGCTGCCGGGGGCAAAGGTGAACATTCTCGACGGGGACAAGCTGCTGGGCAGTGTCGTGGCCGATGCGCGCGGGGAATGGGTGTTCCTGCCGTCCGACGCCCTGCCGCCCGGCGCGCGCGAACTGCGCCTGGAACAGGTGGGTCCCGACGGTGCCCTGACGCGTGGGGAATCGACCGTCGTCCTGGCCGTGCCGGAGCGTGACCGCGATCTGGCCGGGCGGCGCGGGGAGGGGGATGCGCTGGCCGTGCTGTCGGGCAGCGACGGCAGCCGCGTTTTGCAGGCCCCCCGGTCCCTGTCCCAGGGCGGCGCCCCGCGCCCGGCGGGGGAGGTGACCATCGACACCGTCGATTACGACCGCGGGGGCAAGGTCAGCGTCGGCGGTCAGGCCAAGCCGGGGACGGAGGTGATGCTCTATCTCCAGAACAATCTGGCCGGCCGCACCAAGGTGGGCGAGGATGGCCGCTGGTCCATCACGCCCGACCGTATCTTCGATGACGGCCAGTACAGCCTGCGCGTCGATCAGGTGGGCGCCGACAGCAAGGTGGTCAGCCGGGCCGAGGTGAATTTCAGCAAGCTGCCGATCCCGGAGCAGGCTTTGGCCGGCCGCGCCGTGGTCGTGGTGCCGGGCAACAATTTGTGGGCCATCGCCCGGCGCTCCTATGGCGAGGGCATCCGCTACACTGTGATCTTCGAGGCCAACCAGGCCCAGATCCGCGATGCCGACCTGATCTATCCGGGCCAGATATTCCTGATCCCGGAAGGGCAATGAGGCGGGGGACGGTTCACCATCCTCCTTTCCCGATCACCCCTTCGGCGTGCGATACACACCCAACGCCCCCGGTCCCTGGGTGGTGGGCATGATCTCCACCCGGTTCACGTTGAAGCGTGGTGGCAGGGTCGCGGCCCAGGTCACTGTTTCGGCTACGTCTTCCGCCGTCAACGGTACCGTGTCGGCATAGACCTTGGCCGCCTTTTCCGCATCGCCCTTGAAGCGCACCAGGCTGAAATCGGTCTGCACCATGCCGGGTTCGACGGAGGTGACGCGAACGCCGGTGCCGATCAGGTCGGCGCGCAGGGCTAGGCTGAACTGGGTGACGAAGGCCTTGGAAGCGCAATAGACATGGCCGCCGGGGTATGGGTACGACCCGGCCGTGGAGCTGATATTGATGATATGGCCGTGGCCGCGCTCCACCATGCCCGGCAGGATCAGGCCAGTGATGATGGCCAGCGCCTTGTCGTTGGTGTCGATCATCACCTCCCAATCGTCCAGATTGGCCTTGAAGGCGGGATCGGCGCCCAGGGCCAGACCGGCATTGTTGATCAGCAGGTCGATATCGCGGAACTCCGCCGGCAGGACGTCCAGTTCCGCCTCCACCGCCTTGCGGTCGCGCACATCGAACTTCATCAGGTGAACCGGCGTCGTGACCTCATCCAGCAGGCCATTGAACTTGCTGAGATCACGGCCGGTCAGGATCAGTTTCGATCCCAGGGCCGCGAAGCGCCGGGCAAAGGCGGCACCGAAGGCACCGGTGGCGCCGGTGATCATCACCACCTTGGGGGCGTAGGGGACGTTCGTCATCTTCTTAAACCCTTCCTGATTCAACTGCGTTCGGTCTGTTTGGCATCGACCCACAGCGCTTCCATCTCGTCCAAGCTGCTGTCGGTCGGGGTTTTGCCTTTGGCGGCCAATGCCTGTTCGACAAAGCGGAACCGTCGGTCGAACTTGGAATTGGTCCCCCGGAGTGCTGTTTCAGGGTCGACATCCAGCCGTCGGGCCAGGTTGACCAGCGCGAACAGCAGGTCACCCAACTCGTCCTGCACCCGTGCCTTGTCCTGGCGTAGCGCCGTGATCTCGGCCCGCAGCTCCCCGATCTCCTCCTCGATCTTGTCCAGAATCTCGTCAGCCTGGGTCCAGTCGAAACCGACACGGGCGGCGCGCTTCTGCAACTTCACCGCCCGCGTCAGGGCCGGCAGGCCCGGCGTGACGCCGTCCAGGGCGGATGGGGGGATGCCGCTGGCGGCGGCCTTTTCGGCCCGCTCCCGCGCCTTCAACTCTTCCCAGTGCTTTACCTGGTCGTCGGCCGTATCAACCGAAACCTCACCGAAAACATGGGGATGGCGGCGGATCATCTTGTCGGCGATATGGCCGGCGATCGCGTCGAAATCGAACAGCCCACGCTCCTTGCCCATCTGGGCATAGAACACGGTCTGGAACAGCAAATCGCCCAACTCGTCCTTCACTGCCATCATGTCGCCGGACTGGATGGCGTCCGCCACCTCATAGGCTTCCTCGATCGTGTGCGGGGCGATGGTAGCGAAATCCTGCTCCAGGTCCCAGGGGCAGCCGCCATTGGGGTTGCGCAGCCGGGCCATGATCTCCAGCAGGCGGGTGATATTCTCCGTCATCGCGCGTCACATCCGTGGGGGTCGTCGGGTCCGGACCCGACCTTATCGGACGGGGCTGGACGACGCCAGGGCAGGGATAGGCGGCACCGCGAATTGGCCCCATGCGCATGGCTTCAAGCGACATTGCCGCGGCACGCGCCTTGGGTCATGGCTGGTGGCGGATGGTCAAGGTGGTTGCGGATCATGAAGACAGGTTTGGGATGGATGATGGTGGCGGCCCTGGCCCTGTTGCCGGGGTGCCTGGTGGTGGACAGCATGCGGTTTCAGCAGGCGCGGGAATCGGCGGTGGCCGTGCCGGCTGGCCCGTTGCCGTTGGACCTGCCCATGCAGGATACCGACGGGCTGATCACCTTCCCCGGCAAGGTGGATGGCAAGGCCGACCTGCTGTTTGCCCTGGATACGGGTGCCCCGGTATCCGTCCTGCTGGCCGGGGCGGAAACGGCACCGCTGGGTCTGGACCTGTCGGACGCGCAGAAGCTGGGTGACAGCCCGGCCAGCCCCATCGGCTCCTTTCGCTTCGGCTTCACCGTCGATTTCGGGCCGGTGGTCCTGCGCGACCTGCCGATGATCGCCGTGCCCATCGACACCATGCCGTGCCGCGACCGGCTGGACAAACTGGGTGTGCGCGGCATCGTGGGCGCCGACCTGCTGCGCCATTACGTGGTGGAGGTGGATTTCGATGCCGGCCGCCTGCGCCTGCATGATCCCAAAGCCTGGTCACCACCATCCGGTGCCGCCATCCTGCCGCTGCAATTCAAGGATGGGCATATCTATGTCCAGGCCGGCGTCACCCTGCCGGACGGGCGCCAGGCCGACGGCTTGTTCCATGTCGATAGCGGCAAGAACACGGCCCTGCTGCTGCGCGTGGGCACCGACCCGGCCTTCGTGATGCCGCCGCCGGGCGGCAAGGCCCGCCAAGCCTGCTATATTAACGGGCTGGAGGAACAGCGCGAGGGGGATGCCGTCATCCTGCGCGCTGCGGGGGCGGCCATGCCGGCGGTGCCCAGCCTGTACAGCCCGCCCGGCAGCCTGAAAATGGGGGGCAGCATCGGCACCATCGGGGCGGGCGCGCTGCGCCGCTGGAACGTCACCATCGATTATCCGGGCAAGCGCCTGATCCTGAAGCCGCGCGCGGCCGCCGTCACAGTACCTTCGTGAAGCCCTGTTCCC
Source organism: Niveispirillum sp. GW835-FHT14G11 (assembly GCF_058793615.1). Taxonomy (NCBI): domain Bacteria; kingdom Pseudomonadati; phylum Pseudomonadota; class Alphaproteobacteria; order Rhodospirillales; family Azospirillaceae; genus Niveispirillum; species Niveispirillum sp. GW835-FHT14G11. Next base: position 49,878 of record NZ_JBXAFZ010000003.1, on the reverse strand, counting down.
CGCCCTCGGTTACATGCGACGGCTCCCATCCCTGGCGGCGGTAGAAGGTATCGGCACGGGTGCCGGGCGCGGTGGACAGGTGTGCCTCGTCCCAGCCGGCCAAGCGCAGATCGCCCAGTGCGTGCGGCAGCAGCGCCTTGCCGATGCCACGCCCTTCCGCTGTGGGGTCGGTGAACAGGGCCCAGATGCTGCCATCGCGCGGGTCGGCGGCGCTGAAGCCCTGGATGCCGCCCGCATCCTCGAACAGCCAGATATGGCTGAAGCTCAGGAACTCCCGATAGGCCGATGCCGGCACGCGATCCGGGTTGCTCAACCGGTTTTCCCGCACGGCGGCGCGGATGCGCATCAATTCGGGGATATCGGCGTCGGTGGCGGGGCGGATCATCGGATTTCCGATCATTTCATTGAGGAATGAATACACCATCATTCCCGGCCCGCAACGCCCTTTCCGTTCGTGCTCCGTTCCGCCATGATGCGCGCATGCAGCCCACGCCCATCGCCCCAGATGACAATGACCTGATCCCCCCTGGCATTGCCGGCTGGTTCCGGGCCCAGGGCTGGGCGCCGCGTCCGCATCAGTTGGGGATGGTGCAGGCCGCACGGGACGGCATGCATGCGCTGCTGATCGCGCCCACAGGGGCCGGCAAGACGCTGGCCGGGTTTCTGCCCAGCCTGATCGACCTGTCCGAACGCCCGCGCGAGGGGCTGCATACGCTGTATATCTCGCCGCTGAAGGCGCTGGCCGTGGATATCCAGCGCAATCTGGAGGCTCCCATCGCCAGCTTGCGCCTGCCCATCCGGGCGGAGACGCGGACGGGCGACACGCCCGACGCCAAGCGGGCACGGCAGCGCACGCGGCCGCCGCATATCCTGATGACGACGGTGGAAAGCCTGGCGCTGATGCTGTCTTATCCGGAGGCGGCGGAGATTTTCCGGTCGCTGCGCCGCGTCGTCATCGATGAGCTGCATGCCCTGGCCGGGACCAAGCGCGGGGACCAGCTGGCGCTGTGCCTGGCGCGGCTGTCCAGTCTGGCGCCGCTGGTCCTGCGCGCTGGCCTGTCGGCGACGGTGGCGGACCCGGATGCCCTGACCGCCTTTCTGTCGCCCACCGGGCGTCTGCATGATGATGCGGGTGAATTGGCGCCCGTGCGCGTCGTGCGCGGCCGGCCGGGGTCGCCGCCGGTGGTGGAGATCCTGGCCACCAAGGAACATCTGCCCTGGGCCGGCCATATGGCGCTGCATGCCATGGGGGAGGTGTATCAGCGCATCCGCGACCATGGCACGACGCTGGTATTCGTGAATACCCGCGCCCAGGCGGAACTGGTGTTCCAGGAACTCTGGCGCCTGAATGAGGCCAACCTGCCCATCGCGCTGCATCACGGGTCGCTGGCCGTGGAGCAGCGGCGCAAGGTGGAGGCGGCGATGGCGGCCGGCAAGCTGCGCGCCGTCGTCGCCACCTCCTCCCTGGATCTGGGCATCGATTGGGCGGAGATCGATCTGGTGGTGCAGGTGGGGGCACCCAAGGGCGTGTCGCGCCTGTTGCAGCGTATCGGCCGTGCCAACCACCGGCTGGACGAGGCGTCCAAGGCCCTGCTGGTGCCCGGCAACCGGTTCGAGGTGCTGGAATGCGCGGCGGCGGTGGCGGCCATCAAGGCCGGCACCCTGGATGGCGATCCCCCGCGTCCCGGTGCCCTGGACGTGCTGGCCCAGCACGTCACGGGCGTGGCCTGTTCGGCCCCGTTCAGTGCCGACGCGCTGTATGCCGAAACGGTGCGGGCCGCACCCTATGCAGACCTGTCGCGCGACGAGTTCGACGATGTTTTCGATTTCGTGGCCACGGGCGGCTATGCGCTGGGGGCGTATGAGAAGTTCAAGCGGCTGGCCCAGGACCCGGAGACCGGCCTATGGCAGATCGCTAGCCCGCTGGTGCAACGCCAGTTCCGCCTGAATGTCGGCACCATCGTGGAAGAGGTGATGCTGACCGTGCGCCTGAACCGGGGGCAGGTGCTGGGTCGGGTGGAGGAATATTTCGTCAATGGTCTGGCGCCGGGCGACACGTTCATCTTTGCGGGCCAGCTGCTGAAATTCGTGGGCATCCGCGACAATGATGTGATCGCCGCCAAGGGCGGGGAGGGGACGCCGAAGGTGCCGGCCTATGCCGGTGGCCGCTTGCCGCTGTCCACCCATCTGGCTGACCGGGTGCGGGCCCTGCTGTCGGACCCGCGCCAATGGAGCGGTTTTCCCGATGCCGTGCAGGAATGGCTGCGCCTGCAGCAGTATAGGTCCGTCCTGCCCGACGCGGGTGGGCTGCTGGTGGAGAGCTTTCCCCGCAACGACAAGGAATATCTGGTCGCCTATTGCTTTGAGGGGCGCAATGCGCACCAGACGCTGGGCATGCTGCTGACACGGCGCATGGAACGGGCCGGCCTGCATCCGCTGGGCTTTGTCGCTACCGATTATGTGCTGGCCATCTGGTCGCTGAAGCCGGCCACCAACCTGGACCTGCTGTTCGATCAGGACATGCTGGGCGATGATCTGGAGGCATGGATGGAGGAAAGCTCCATGCTGAAGCGCCTGTTCCGGTATGTGGCCGTCATTTCAGGCCTGATCGAGCGCCGCCATCCGGGGCAGGAGAAGACGGGGCGGCAGGTGATGTTCAGTGCCGAACTGATCTATGACGTGCTGCGCCGGCATGAGCCGGGGCACGTGCTGCTGCGCGCCACGCGGGCCGATGCGGCGGCGGGCCTGACCGATGTGCGCCGCGTGGCCGGGATGCTGGCCCGCGTGCAGGGCCGCATCTGCCACCGCCGCCTGGACCGCATCTCCCCCCTGGCCGTGCCCGTGATCCTGGAGATCGGACGCGAGCAGGTGCAGGGCAGCGCCATCGACGCCCTGCTGGACGAGGCGGTGAACGAGCTGCTGGAAGAGGCAGTGCCGGAATTGCTGCACCCGCAAGAGGATCGGCAGGCGCGGCTGCTATAACTGGTAATGCCGCTGCTGCATGACTGTCCCCCCAAACCATCCTGGGATCTGTGGGGCGCATCACAGCCCCTTCCACCGCAGTGCGGCATAACAAGGGTATGTCGAAGGGCTGAAGCCCTCGCCCCAAAGCATGCGAAGAGAAACGCCATGAAAACGGTCCTGTCCGTCGGCGCCCTGCTGTTGGCCGCCGCCCTGTCCTTGCCGGCCCATGCCGCACCTGCTGATGATCTGGCGGCCCGTCTGGACCGTGCCTGCGTGGCAATGCCGGCGCCGACCGCCGCGGCTTCACTGGCCGATCATGCCAAGGCTGTGGACGCCTATGCCGCCGGCATCATCGCCTATCAGGATTGCCTGAACGCCGAACTGCGTAGCCGCCGCGCTGACTTGACCCAGAGCGAGCAGGCGGTCATCGCCGGGCGGCTGAGCCGCAGCGCCTATGATCTGAGCAACGCCCGCCAGCAATATGCCAGTGCCGTGCGCACGGCCCGCGCTGCGGTACAGGTGGCCGAACGCCCGCTCTGATCGGATTTCCTGCCTCACCACAGGGGGCATATGGAAAAGGCCGGGTCCCGCGACAGGACCCGGCCTTCTTTTATTGTAACGGTACCGGAACGATTATCCGTTCCGGTACCGTCATGATCAGCCCAGCAGGCTTTCGGCCGCGACGATCTCACCCAGATGGGCGATGCCGGGATATGTGAGCTGGCCCTTGGCGACGTTCAGGCCGTGGCGCAGATGCACATCGTCCTTCAGCGCCTGCGCCCAGCCCTTGTCGGCCAGGGCCAGCACGAAGGGGGCGGTGGCGTTGTTCAGCGCGAAGGTGGAGGTGCGGGCGACCGCACCCGGCATGTTGGCGACGCAATAATGGATCACGCCATCGACCACATAGGTCGGGTCGGCATGGGTGGTGGCGTGGCTGGTCTCAAAGCAGCCGCCCTGATCGATGGCGACGTCAACCAGCACCGCACCCTTCTTCATGCGGCTGACCAGATCACGGGTGACGACCTTCGGCGCCTCCGCACCCGGCACCAGCACGGCGCCGATGACCAGATCGGCCTCAAGCACGGCCTGCTCGATGGTTTCGACGTTGGCATAGACGGTGTTCAGGCGGCGGCCGAACTGCTGGTCCAGCTGACGCAGCCGGTCCAGCGACTTGTCCAGAACGGTGACATGGGCTTCCAGGCCCATGGCCATGCGGGCGGCATTGGTGCCGACCACGCCACCGCCGATGATGGCGACCTTGGCCGGGGGCGTGCCGGGCACGCCACCCAGCAGGATGCCGATGCCGCCATAGGACTTTTCCAGACAGTGCGCGCCGGCCTGGATGGACATGCGCCCGGCCACTTCCGACATCGGCGCCAGCAGGGGCAGGCCGCCATTGCGGTCGGTCACGGTCTCGTACGCGATGCAGATCGCGCCGCTTTCCTGCAGCAGCTTGGTCTGCTCCGGATCGGGCGCCAGATGCAGATAGGTGAACAGGACCTGGCCGGGGCGCAGCATCTGGCATTCCACCGGCTGCGGCTCCTTCACCTTAACCACCATGTCGGCACGGGCGAAAATCTCGGCGGCGGTCTCGACGATGGTGGCGCCAGCGGCGACATACAGATCATCGGTCAACCCGATGGCAGTGCCGGCATCCTTCTGGACGATCACCTGATGGCCATGGACCGTCAGCTGGCGCACGTTGCCGGGGATCAGGCCGACGCGGTACTCGTGATTCTTGATCTCTTTCGGAACGCCGATGAGCATGATTTTTCTCCCTGTTCGGATGTGGGGAAAGAATACGCCCGAAGGCCGGTGAATGTCCTTGCAAAGACCGGGTCTGCCATGGCCCTATTTCGACGTTTCGTGCATGAAATCGGATGTTTGCGGTGGAAGATGCGGCCAGCCGACCTTGACGCCATTGATCGTAAGATTCTGACCCAGGTGCAGGCCGATGGCCGCATCTCCGTCGCCGACCTAGCCGACCATGTGGGATTGTCGCCATCCGCCTGTCATCGCCGCCTGAAACGGCTGGAGGATGAAGGCGTGATCGAGGGCTATGTGGCGCTGGTCAGCCCGGCGGCGCTGGGCCGCGGCACCTCGGTCTTCGTGCAGATCACCCTGGACCGGCAGCAGGACCAGGACTTGCGCGCATTCGAGGCTAAGGTGATGGAATGCCCGGAGGTGATGGAATGCTATCTGATGGCGGGCGATGCCGATTTTATGCTGCGTGTCGTCGTGGCCGATGGCAGCGACTATGAGCGCCTGCACACCCAGACGCTGACCCGCCTGCCGGGCGTGGCGCGGGTCAGGTCCAGCTTCACCCTGCGCACGGTGGCCAAGCGCACCACCGTGCCGATGCGATAATGGGGATCAGGGGCGCGGGGGGTAATAGCCGTTCAGGCAGATGATGGGTAGATGATCCTTGGGCGTGCTGGGGGCACCGACCAGATTCGGCAGGCCGAACGTATTGATGCCATCGCCGCCGAAACGTGTTCCCAGCAGGGAGAAGAGAGCTTGGTTCTGCATGACATTCAGCAATTGCCCCTTGCAGACTTCCCAGCCGGTGGGAGCGTAAGTGAAAGCGACATACAGTACCGTGCCAATAAAGGATTCCATGTTTCCACCTCATGCTTCAGGTGCGGCGTGCCGCGGGCAGCGGGAGAGTGCAAGGTTGATAGAAATTAATCAATGACGCGCATAAGTAATATGCAAATCGAGAAGGAGTATCTGGGTGAGCACCATTCGCGTCGGCTGTGGCGCCTTTATCACCGATGGGCAGGGACGCCTGCTGCTGGTCAAGCGCCGCCGTGACCCGGAGGCAGACCATTGGGGCCTGCCGGGCGGCAAGGTGGATTTCCTGGAACCCGTTCCTGTGACCATCGTGCGGGAAATCCGGGAGGAACTGGGCGTGGGGATCGACCTGACGGGACTGCTCTGCGTCGTCGATCAGATCGATAAGGCCGCGCCCAGCCACTGGGTCAATCCCGTGCATCGGGCGCGTATCGTGGAGGGCGAACCGCGCGTGATGGAACCCGACGCCCTGTCCGACTGGGGATGGTTCCCCCTGGACGCGTTGCCGGAACCGCTGACGGTATCGACCAGGACGGCGGTGGCGGCCACGTAGCGCCAGTCAGGTTTAGATGGGATATTCTCTTTCGCCTTCCCGGCGCAGGCCGGGACCCAGGGGCCAAGCGCCCGACCTGTCGGCAGCTTTGATCGGCATTGCGTAGAGGTTTGGTCCTGGGGCTCCTGGGTCCCGGCCTGCGCCGGGAAGGCGGGTAAAGTCTTGATTCCTTTTAAACCAGACAGGCCCCAACCCGCCTTACGCGTCCTTCTTCTTTGCCCCGATCTTCGGTTCCGTCCCCTTCAGCAAGCGGGCGATATTGTCCTTGTGGCGGATATAGACCAGAACCGCGATGAACAAGGCCAGCCCGGCGATGGCAGGACCGGCCAGGAACCAGGCGACCACCGGGCTCAACCCCACAGCGATCAGGGCCGACAGCGAGGAAATGCGGAAGATCGCCGCCGCCAGCAGCCAGGTGACGCAGGCCGCCAAACCCACGGGCCAGGAAATGGCCAGCAGCACGCCCAGCGAGGTGGCAACCCCCTTGCCACCCTTGAAGCCCAGCCAGACCGGGAAGCTGTGGCCCAGCATCGACCCCGCCGCCGCCGCGATCCCGGCCTCGGTCCCCGCCAGGTAAACTGCGATCAAGGTGGCGATGGCGCCCTTGCCGCTGTCCAGCAGCAGGGTGGCGAGCGCCAGCGGCTTGTTACCGGTGCGCAGCACATTGGTGGCACCGATATTGCCACTGCCGATCGTGCGGATATCGCCATAGCCGCCCAGGCGGGTGAGGACGAGGCCGAAGGGGATGGACCCCAGCAGATAGCCGCCAACAAGGGCGATGATCAGCACCAGCGGGGAGAGGTCGGCCATGGTCGTTTCTTCTTGGTTGGCGCGGCAGAGGCGGTCGTTACACGGTACGGGCGAACACCGTGCGCCCATCCACGACCGTGCGCAAGACCATGCCCTGTACGGGGCGGCGGTCGAAGCAGCTGTTCTTGGACTTGGATGCCAGTTTTTCGGCCTCCACGCACCAGGGACGGTCGGCATCGAACAGCACCAGATCGGCCGGACCACCGACCGTCAGTCGGCCCAGCTTACCCAGACCCAGGATGGAAGCGGGCACAGACGTCACGGCTGCCAGGGCACGGGGCAGGGGCAGGGCACCCTTGTGCACCAGCTCCAGGGTCAACGGCAGCAGCGTTTCCAGACCGACCGCACCAAAGGCGGCTTGCGCGAAGGGTACGCGCTTGCTGTCCTGGTCATGGGGCTGGTGGTCGGAGGTGATGGCGTCGATGGTGCCGTCGGCCAGTCCCTCGATGATAGCGCGGCGATCCATTTCGCCCCGCAAGGGCGGCGACAGCTTGAAGAAGGTGCGGTAATCGCCGACATCGGTTTCGGTCAGCGCGAAATAGGGCGGGGCCGTATCGCAGGTGATTTTCAGCCCGCGCTGCTTGGCCCGGCGGATGACGGCGACGGATTCGGCCGTGGAGATGTTGGCGGCGTGATAGCGCCCGCCCGTCATCTCCACCAGGCGCAGGTCGCGCTCCAGCATGATCACCTCCGCCATGCCGGGAATGCCGGCCAGGCCCAGGCGGGTGGCCAACTCGCCGGCATTCATCACCCCGCCGGCCAGACGCGGCTCGCTGGGATGCTGGAAGATGGTCTGGCCGAAGCCGCCGGCATAGGCCAGCGCACGGCGCATCAGGGCCGGGTCGGCGATGGGCCCCCCATCGGTGAAACCCACCGCGCCGGCCTCGGCCAGCAGGCCGATCTCCGCGATCTCCTTGCCCGCCGTTTCCCGCGTGACGGTGCCATAGGCGAAGATTTTGACCAGCTTCACCTCACGCGCGCGCCGCGCGATGAATTCCAGCCCGGCCTCGTCATCGATGACGGGGTCGGTATTGGGCAGGGCCGCCAGGGCGGTGATGCCGCCGGCCGCGGCACTGCGGCTGGCGGTCAGCAGGGTCTCGTTATGCTCCAGCCCCGGTTCCCCCACCTGGGCGCGCAGATCGACCAGACCGGGGGCCAGGATCAGGCCGCTGGCATCGACGATTTCCGTGCCGTCCGGCATGCCGTGGGATTCGGCATCGGGGCCCAGGGCCGCGATCTCCTCCCCCACCGTCAAAAGGTGGCCCACCTGGTCCAATCCGCTGGCCGGGTCGATCAGACGGGCATTGCGGTAAAGCACGGGCTGGGTCATGGCGGGTCGTCTCCCTGGCGGCGTCGGGGTTCTTTACCAGAGGCGGGTGCGGCGCGGCTTGCTGATTTCGCGGACGTTGGTTGAAATAATAATGGCGGCCGCTGGTGCCGCGCGGGATGGACCGTGATAAGCGATGGGCCATCCTTATGCTCTGCTGTCACCGCGTCGCCGGCATCTGGTAGGCTGAAATACAGGCGCGTCTTTCCGGGGTGTGGAACATCATGTGCGTTCTGTGCGGCAGGCCCGAGGTAACCCACGCCGTCACCACGGCCGAACTGGCGGCCAATGCCGCAGCGGCGGGCGGCAAGCCCGTGCTGTCGGACGCCGATTTCATCGAACGCCTGCAGGATGCCGATGGCGGTGCCTGGGCCCCTTATCAGACCATCGGTTTCAGCTTTCCCACGACCAGACCGGCGGGCAGCAACGGTTCCGACTATACCGGCTTCAATGCCTTCACCGACGCACAGAAGGAATCGGTTCGCCTGGCCCTGGAACTCTGGTCGGACGTGGCAAATCTGCGCTTTTCGGAGAATGCCACCGCGTCGGCCCGGCAGGGACAGATCACCTTTTCCAATTCCGACACGATCGGGGAGGGGGTGTGGGGCTTTGCCTTCACCTCGGGCGGCACCCGTCCGGTCTGGGTGAATTTCGACGGGGCCACCGATACATGGGGTGGCCGCACGCCGGGCAATTACGATTTCTCCGCCCTGCTGCATGAGATCGGGCACGCGCTGGGCCTGCTGCATCCAGGTGATTACAACGCGTCCGACGATGGCAGTGATGAGGTCACCTACGCCAGTAACGCTGATTTCATGCAGGACAGCCGGCAATACACCATCATGTCCTATTTCTCCGCCTCGGAGACGGGCGCCAGCCATGGCCGCAAATATGCGGCCACGCCCCTGATCTACGATGTGCTGGCCGTGCAGGATTTTTATGGCCGCAACTATGCCACCCGCAGCGGCGACACGGTCTATGGCTTCAACAGCACGGCCGGGCGCAGCGTCCTGGATTTCACGGTAAACACCCAGCCCGTGGTCACCATCTGGGACGGTGGCGGGCGCAATGTGCTCGATCTGTCGGGCTTCACGGCCACGTCGAATGTCGATCTGCGGCCCGGTTCCTTTTCCGATGCGGCGGGCCTGACCCGCAACCTGTCCATCGCCTTTGCCACCTATATCGCTGACGTGACCACCGGGGCGGGCACCGACACCGTGCGCGACAATGGTCTGGCCAACCGCATCGTTACGGGAACGGGCGACGATCTGATCATCCTGGCTGGTGGCGGCAATGACAGTGTCGATGGTGGGGCCGGCACCGATACGCTGCGCCTGCTGGGCGGCAGCGATGTCTATCGCACCATCGCCAATGCCGACGGCACCCTGACCCTGAAGGGCCCGACGGGAAGCCTGCTGGTCAGCAATGTCGAAAGCTTCGTCTTTACCGCCGGGGCCGGCCAGACGCTGAGCCGGGAACAGGTGGCGGCCCTGGATTTCAACGGGCTGCTCTATGTCGCCTCCAACCCTGATCTGATCACCGCCTTCGGGGCCGACCCGGAGGCGGGCAAGACGCATTGGCTGACATTCGGGCAGAATGAGGGGCGCAGCCTGGACAGTTTCAACCCGCTGGACTATCTGGCCAGCAACAAGGATCTGATCGCCGCCTTCGGCCTGGATTTCGGGGCGGCCACCCGCCATTATATCACCTATGGCTATAAGGAAGGCCGGCCGCTGGGCGGTTTCGACGGGCTGTCCTATATCGCCAGCGACACGGGCCGCATCGACAGCATCGGTGTCAGCGCCGTGGGCGGCATGCTGGATTTCGTGCAGAACGGGTTTGCCGCAGGGGCGTCGATCACCTTCAACGGGCTGGCCTACATCGCCTCATACGCCGACCTGCGCGCCGCCTTCGGCATGAACGCGTCCGCCGGCCTGTCGCATTACCTGAATTACGGGGTGAAGGAATATCGGGAGGTGCGGTTCGATGCGGCCCAGTATCTGGCATCTAACCCCGACCTGGTCCGCGTCTTCGGCTATAATCTGGATGCGGCCTACAGCCACTATTTCAGCAATGGGGCGGCGGAGGGGCGATCCTATCAGAGTTTCAATGCCTATGATTATGCCGGGTCGAACCCGGACCTGGTCGGTGTGCTGGGTTATGATGTGGCCGCATTGACCCGCCATTACCTGACCAACGGTTTTGCGGAAGGGCGTGCCACGACATCCTTCGATGTCACCGCCTATGCGATGAGCAACAACATCACCGGCGATGACTGGCAGGTCCAGGCCACCAGGACCTATCTGGCCGGCAACCGCACGGCCAGCACGCCGTTCGGGACCGACCAGACCAATCACCGGCTGGTGGTGGGCACGGCCACGACGGACGCCTTCGCCGGCACCAGCGACAGCGACTGGTTCCTGTTCCGGGGGGAGGCTTTCACCAACTACAAGGTGGTGCTGGAATTCCTGAACCAGTCGGGCAACAGTTCGACCACGCTCGCGGAACTGAGCCTGCGCGGGCAGGACAATGTCATCGTGGATTTCGATTACGGCCGCTATCCGTCCGTGACGATGCAGTTCTTCACGCAGGAGGCGGAGGACGTCTATCTGGAGCTGGCCGCCTTTAGTGCCAGCGCCCGCAACTATCGCATTACCGTGTCCGTGGTCACGGACAAGATCGCTGCCGTGGCCGCGGCGGCGCCTGCTGAGGCGGCGGCCACCATCGTCGGACAGGCGGATATCCTGTCCGACGACTATTGGATGATGTAGCCGCTGGGGATCAATCCTCCAGCATATTGGACAGCTTCATGGCAATGCCCATGTTGCCGCTGACCTTCAGCTTGCCGGTCATGAAGGCCAGCGTCGGGGCCAGCTTGCCCTCGGCCAGCTTGGTCAGGTTCTCCCCGGAGATGGTCAGGGTCGTGTCGGGGGCCACACCCTCGCGCGACACTACGGGCGGGGTCTTGCGGCCATCGATGAACACGGCATCGCCGCCGCCCAGGTCGAACTTCACCAAAGCACCCAGGCCCACGAAATTCAGGGCACGGGCCTTCATCTGGGCTTCGATCTGGTCGATGGTCATCGCGTCCTCAACATTCTTGAATATGACGTTTACGTAAGCGGAATATATCGTATCCGCGCCATCCAGACAAGCAAAAGGCCGGGATGCGGGGCATCGCCGGCCTTCGCAGAAGGATAGGGGGGCTTTAGCGGGCAGCGACGGCCACGGCGACGCCGGCCATCACCCCGCCCGTGGCACGGTTGACGGCTCGCATACGCTCCGGCGTGGCGATGAAGCGCCGGGCGCTGTCGGCCAGCATCGCATAGCCCGTCATGATCGCGCTCAGCACCACCACCATGACAAAGCACAGTTCGGCGATGACCACCGGCGTCATGGCGGAGATCGAGATGACCTGCGGCAGGATGGCCAGGAAGAACACCATGGTCTTGGGATTGCCCAGGGTCAGGCCCAGCCCGCCCAGCACCAGCCGGAAGCCCTCACCCTTCACCTGCGGCTGTTCCTCGATCCCCCGGGCCGGGGCGCGCCACAGTTTCCACGCCATGTAGAGCAGATAGGCGGCACCGGCATATTTGATGATGGTGAAGATGATCTGGAAGCTCTGCGCCAGCACGGCCAGCCCGCCCACCACCAGCGCGAACCAGGTCAGGTCGCCCAGCACGATGCCCGCGATGAAGGGCAGGGTGCGGCGCGTGCCTGTCCCCATGGCACGGGCCACCACGGCGGCCACGCCAGGACCGGGGGAGGCGACGGCGACGGCATAGATGCCGACGAAGATCAGAAAGGCGGTCAGATTCATGGAGTGTCACCGGCGGGGGTGTGAAGACAAACCCATCCTACCACGGATCAATTGGGGTGCACGTGCCATCAATGACAGGGCGGCCATGTGTTTGATCAGAACCGCAGCGTGAATACCGACCCGCCATCGGGGTCCGGTGTCAGGTTGATGGAACCGCCATGGGCCAACATCACCTGACGGGCCAGCGACAGGCCCACGCCCGACCCTTCGCGTTTGGTGGTGTAGAAGGGGATAAAGATCTTTTCCGCCACGTCGGACGGGATGCCGGGCCCATTGTCGGCGACATTGACGACGACGTGCCCGCCCTCGTCCAGGTGCGCGGTCAGGCGGATGCGGTGGCCGCCCTCGCGCCCCTCGCCCATGTCACGCATGGCCTCCACCGCATTCTTCAGCAGGTTGATCAGCACCTGTTCCACCATGTCGGCATCGGCCAGCAGTTCCAACTGCGGCGGCAGCACCAGCACCTCCATGGTGACGCAGTGGCTTTGCGTGGCCGGGGCCATCAGGCGCTGCAGGCGCTCGGTGATGTCCTTCATCTTGATGCGCGACAATTGCGGCTTGGGCACCGACGTGAACTGACGATAGCGCTCCACGAAGCGTAGCAGGCTGTTGGACCGGCGGGCCACGGTGTCGATGGCCATTTCCGCGTCCTGCATCTCGTCCACCAGTTCCGGCTTGCCCGCCACCTTCTGCTTCAGGTCGGCCAGAACCCCCTGCGCCGTGCGGGTCAGCGACGAAATGGGGGTCAGGGAATTCATCATCTCATGCGTCAGGACCCGCACCAGATCCTGCCAGGCACGGACCTCCGTCGCCTCCAGGTCACCGGCGATGTTCTGCAAGGACAGCAGCAGGCGGGACTCGCCGCCCAGGATCAGGCGGGTGGCCGTGACGGTCAGCTGCTGTGGCCCGCCCGTGCTGCCCGCGGCCACCCTGATCAGGGTGCGGGTACCGGGCGCCAGCCCGCGCAGGGCGTCGGCGATCAGCTGCCCATCCGTCGTCCGCCGGCTCAGCTCCTCCGGCCCCAGCAGCCGGTGGGCGAAATTGTTCAACAGTTCGACGCGGTTATCCTCATACACCGCGGCCAGCGCCACGGGCACCTGGTTCAGCATGGCGTTCAGGTAATCCGCCTGCTTTTCGGAATTGGCACGGCTGGCGCGGAACTTGTCCATCACCTGGGTGATGGAGGCCCCCAGCTCGTCAAAAGCCGATCCCTGATCCGGCTGGCGGAAGGTCTGGCTGAAATCGGAATGGGCGATGGCACCCAGGAACCGCGCCACCTCGCGGTTGGTCTTCGTGACGGCGCGCAGCAGCCCGCCTACCTGGGCCAGGATGGCCAGACCCACCAGGAAGCTGGTGGCGCGGTACGTCGTCTCCACCAGCATGATGCCCAGCAGCATGGAGGAAAGCGCCAGCAACGCCACGCGCAGCGTGACATTCAGCTCGAACCGCCTATAGCCCATGCTTTTCCATCCGGCGATAGAGGGAGGCGCGGGTGATGCCCAGATCCTGGGAGGCGTGGCTGATATTGCCCTGATGCTTGGCCAGCGCCCGGCGGATCGCCTCGCGTTCCACCGCCTCCAGGTCCAGCGTGTCCAGCACCAGTGCTCCTGCCGCCGGGACTGGGGCCGTGGGAGCCGGAGTCTGGCCGCTGGTCGATGGCAGAGAGAAATCTTCCGCCTCCAGCAGCGCGCCACCCGACAGGATCATCGCCCGTTCCACCGCATGGCGCAGCGCGCGGACATTGCCGGGCCAGCGATAGGCCATGAGCCGGGGTAATGCTGCCGGCGCTACTTTCTTGGCAGGCATATTGTATTTGCGGGCATAGATGGCGACGAAATGCTCCACCAGGGCCGGGATGTCGTCGGCCCGATCGCGCAAGGGGGGAAGGTGCAGTTCCACCGTGTTGATGCGGTAGAGCAGATCCTGGCGGAACACATCCTCCCGGCCCAACTGATCCAGCGGCATGTTGGTGGCGCTGACCAGACGGACATCGATGGGTACTGGCTTGGTGCCGCCCACGGGGATCACCACGCGCTGTTCCAGCACCGACAGCAGCTTGGATTGCAGGTAGAGCGGCAGGTTGCCGATTTCGTCCAGGAACAGGGTGCCGCCATTGGCGGCGACCAGACGGCCGACCCGATCCTCCTTGGCATCGGTGAAGGCGCCCTTCTTGTGGCCGAACAGCTCGCTCTCGAACAGGCTTTCGGAGACGGAGCCCAGATCGACCGATACGAACACTTGCGAACTGCGCTTGGACCGGCGGTGGATTTCCCGCGCGATCACTTCCTTGCCCGTCCCGTTCTCGCCCAGGATCAGGACATTGGCCTCTGTCGGGGCGGCGCGGTCCAGCAGGGCGAAGATGCGGGCCATGGCGGGGGCAGACCCGACAATGGTGTTGGGCGTGCCGTCCAGGGCGGCGCTGGCCAGTTCCCTGGCCGTGGCGGCCGATTGCAGCGCGTCGCGTTTGGAGGCGGTCAGTTTCAGGGCAGAGGAGAGCGTGGCCAGCAGCCGTTCATTCTGCCAGGGCTTCAGCACAAAATCGGCGGCCCCCTGCTTCATGGCTTCCACCGCCGTGCCGACATCGCCATAGGCGGTGATCAGCACCACCGACAGGGTCGGATCGATCTCCACGATGCGCTTCAGCCACTGGAATCCCTCACGGCCCGTATTGGCGCCGATGGCGAAATTCATATCCAGCAACACGGCGTCGAAGGTGCCGTCCTTCAGCAATTGCGGGATGCGGTCGGGCCGGGTTTCGGTGTGGCAGAGGATGCCTTCGCGTTTCAGCATCAGGCGGGCGGCGACCAGGATATCCTCGTCATCGTCAACAATCAGAACGCGCGGCTGGTCGGCCATGATCCACCAAGGCAGGGACGGAACTGTCCGGAAACGTACAGTCTTTGCCGGGTAATGGCGAGGGGGATGCGGGTCGACAAGTTTTGACATGTCATTTACCGACCCGAAACAAAATGCCGGCCCTCTGACACCGGTGTTATCATTATCCTGTCGGCAAATAATATCCTTGGCAGAAGGGTTTGAGGCGATGATCGAACTGACCATCAATGGCAAGCAGCAGCGCCTGGATGCCGATCCGGACATGCCGCTGCTGTGGGCCATCCGCGATCTGGTGGGGCTGACAGGCACCAAGTTCGGCTGCGGCGTGGCCCAGTGCGGCGCCTGCACGGTCCATGTCGACGGGGTCGCCACCCGTTCCTGCTCCATCCCGCTGCAGGCGGTGGCCGGATCGAAGGTCACGACGATCGAAGGGCTGGGCGGTACGCATGTCCTGCAAAAGGCGTGGGAGGAGATGCAGGTACCGCAATGCGGCTACTGCCAGTCCGGCCAGATCATGTCGGCCGCTGCCCTGCTGAAAGACACGCCCAAGCCCACCGATGCCGATATCGACGCTGCCATGGATGGCAACCTGTGCCGCTGCGGCACCTATCCGCGCATCAAGGCCGCCATCAAGCGCGCCGCCGGCGTGTCGTAAGCAGGGAAGGGGAACCAGCCATGGACAGCCTGAACCACGACATTGCCCTCAACCCCGACCTGTCACGCCGTGCCATCCTGGCCGGCATGGGCGGGTTGGCCGTCACCATTGCCCTGCCGCTGCTGGCCGCCGCACAGAACGCGCCACCGGCCCCGCCGCCGCTGGGGGCCGCTGCTGCCGGTGCCAATGCCAGGGCCGGCATGGTCACAGCACACCTGGTGGTGAAGCCGGACGGCAAGGTCGTCATCATCTCCCCCACCACGGAGATGGGGCAGGGCACCCACACGGCCCATGCCGCCATCATCGCCGATGAAGTCGGGGTGGATTTCACGGATGTGAGCGTGGAGACGGCCATTCCCGCCGATGCCTATCGCTGGGGCGGCTCCATGGGATCGGGCGGTAGCCAGGGTGTGCGCCGCTGGAACGACCATCTGCGCAAGGGGGCGGCCCAGGCCCGCGCCATGCTGGTCCAGGCCGCTGCCGACCGTTGGAAGGTCGAACCCGTCAGCATTACCCTGGACAATGGCCGTCTGTCGCATGCGCCCAGCAAGCGCAGCCTGGGTATCGGGGAAGTGGCGGCCGACGCCGCCAAGCTGACCCCGCCGGAGAACCCGGTGCTGCGTGATCCCAAGACCCGCCGCTATGTGGGAAAGGACGTGCCGCGCCTGGACATCCCGCCCAAGACGCGCGGCGAGACCATCTATTCCATGGATTTCCGCCTGCCCGGCATGCTCTATGCCTGCGCCCGGCTGAACCCGGTCTTCCACGGTGACGTGGCCAGCTTCGACGCCGCCCCGGCCCTGAAGGTCAAGGGCGTCAGCAAGGTGGTGAAGATCCAGGGCGGCGTGGCCGTGGTGGCCGACAGTGTCTGGGCCGCCATGAAGGGCGCCGATGCCGTCACCGTGACCCTGGCGCCGTCGCCCCAGGACGGCATCAACAGCACCGATCTGGCCGCTGCGATGCGCGAAGGGCTGGGGGCGGGCAACGCGATTCCGGCGACATCCACGGGCGATGTGGCTGCCGCCTTCAAGGCAGCTGCCAAGACGGTGACCGCTGATTACGGCGTGCCCTATATCTGCCATGCCCCGATGGAGGTGTGGAGCTGCACGGGCCTGTTCAAGGACGGCAAGCTGGAACTGTGGGCCCCGACCCAGGTGCAGGACCGGTGCCGCCGCACCGCCGCCGGCACCATCGGCATCGATGCCGAAGCGGTGACGGTCAATACATTGCTGCTGGGCGGCGGCTTCGGCCGGCGGCTGATGGATGACGGTATCCCCGGTGCGGCCCAGGTGGCCAAGGAGATGGCGGGCACGCCGGTGAAGTTCTTCTGGCGGCGGGAGGATGAGTTCGACCGCGGCTATTACCGCCCGGCCCAGATGGCCCGCCTGACGGCATCGCTGGATGCGAAGGGCGAGGTGACGGGCATGGCCATCCGCATCGCCGGTCCCTCCATGCGCACCGAATTCACGCCCGGCAGCCTGAAGGAGGAGGATCTGGACACCTCTTCCGTCCAGGATCTGTCAAACCTTCCCTACAAACTCCCCAACTTCAAGCTGGACTGGGCCCGCCGGCATGTGCGGGTTACCGCCGCCCCCTGGCGGGCGGTGGGGGCCACGCACAATGCCTTCTTCCTGGAATGCTTCATCGACGAACTGGCGGCCGCCGCCGGCAAGGACCCGGTCGCCTTCCGCCGTCAGCTTCTGGCCGGGAACAAGCGCGCACTCGCCGTCATCGATCTGGTGGCGGAGAAGTCGGGCTGGGGCAAGAAGCAGCTGCCGGCGGGCCATGCCCAGGGTATCGGCTTCTTCGCCAGCTTTGGATCGCTGTCCGCCCATGTCGTGGAAGCGTCGGTATCCGACGGACAGCCGAAGATCCACCATGTGACGACCGTGCTGGATTGCGGCGATGTGGTGCTGCCCGATGGTGCGCGCAGCCAGATGGAGGGTGGGGTGATCATGGCCCTGTCGGCCGGGCTGTACGAGGCGGTGACGGTAAAGGATGGCCGCACCGAACAGCGCAATTTCGACACCTACCGCCTGATGCGCCATTCCGAGGCACCGCCCGTTATCGATGTGCATTTCATCAATTCCGGGCAGGCGCTGGGTGGTGTGGGCGAACCGGGCCTGCCGCCCACCTTCCCGGCGGTGGCCAACGCCCTGTCGGCCGCGACGGGCAGGCGGTTGCGGCATTTGCCCTTGGTGGAGGCACTGCAGGCGTAGAGTTTGTCAGGTT
Organism: Niveispirillum sp. GW835-FHT14G11; assembly: GCF_058793615.1. Classification (NCBI taxonomy): domain Bacteria; kingdom Pseudomonadati; phylum Pseudomonadota; class Alphaproteobacteria; order Rhodospirillales; family Azospirillaceae; genus Niveispirillum; species Niveispirillum sp. GW835-FHT14G11. Next base: position 32,108 of record NZ_JBXAFZ010000003.1, on the reverse strand, counting down.
CAAGATGGAAGGTGAACTTTATTCGCCTTCCCGGCTTTCGCCGGGAAGGCGAGAAGAAAAGCTCCACCTAAACCGGACAGAATTTAGCGCCGCCGGTCACGCCCGCAGCACCCAGATCTTCAGCATCGGCTGGCCCTGGTGGCGTTGCCATTTCGGGTTCAACGCCGTCAGGGCGGCACTACCCAGCACGTCGCGGCTTTCCTCAACCGCCAGGCCGGCAGCCTGCGCGGCCTGTTCCACCTCCGCCACGCTGTGCGGATATCCCGCCAGCGCCACCTCCTGCCCATCCTCATCCTTGAAATGGGCGAAGGTGCCGGCGGCTGTGCGGTCTGGATGGATTTCGCAAATGTAGAAGGCGGCGCCGGGCTTCAGCAGCGTCTTTATCCGTGCGAAGAACGCGGCCAAGTCACCGATATGTTCGATGACCAGGGCGGTGAGCGCCGCATCGAACGGCCCGCCGGGAATGCCGGTCCCCGCCATTACGTCGCCCTGGATCAGCGTCACGGGCCATCCCGCCAGCTTGGGTGCCGCCTGTGCCAGCATGCCCGGCGACAGGTCGATGCCCGTCACCCGGTTGCCCGCCCTGGCCAGCCTTACCGTGTGCCGCCCCGTGCCGCAGCCGATCTCCAGCACGTCCAGCCCGGAAAGATGCGCCCAGAAGGGCGGAAAGGCCAGGTCGTCGGCCGCCACCGTCGGATTGGGATAGGCATCATAGAGGTGCGACCAGCGATCATAGCCGGCTTCGTTGGTGGAAACGGTCTGGTCGTGGTTGGAATCGGTCATGGCGTGCGTCCCCTGTCTCCCGTTCACCGGTACGGAAAGGGGCGTAGATTTAGGTCCGGACAACCGGAAAGCAGCGCCACTGCGGGGCGGACATTATTCAGCCCCGCTTGCCCCGTCAATAATGCTTATGCCCGTTCCCGCTGATCGTAACCGATCAGCGGGCCTCAATCGCCAGCGCCCGCATCTGTGGGCTTGGCTACGCGGCATGGGCCGCTCGGCGGCAGTCGCCGCCGGACCAATTCCCGATGAGCGGGGCTCATCGGGAATTGGTCTTACTTCCGGTCGATGCGCACCAGCTTGCCATCGGTACCCGGCGCCTCAATCAGGGCATAGAGGCGACCGTCGGGACCCACGGCCACGTCGCGGGTGCGGGGCAGTTCGTCGGTCAGCAGCCGTTCGGTGGCCACCACCTTGTCTCCCTCCACATCCAGTCGCGCGATACCGCCGGCCAGCAGGCCGACGATCAGGTCGCCACGCCAGAAGGGCAGGGCGCCGCCTTCATAGAAGGTCATGCCGGCCAGGGCCAGCGAGGGCACGAAATAAAGCTCGGGCTGTGCCAGCCCCTCCTTCTCCGTGCCTTCACCGATCTTCAGGCCCAGACCATAGGTCTTGCCATAGGTGATGACGGGCCAACCGTAATTGGTGCCGGGGCGGATGATGTTGATCTCATCCCCGCCCTGCGGCCCATGCTCGCTTTCCCAGATCAGGCCGGTGCCGGGCTGGGTGGCCAGGCCTTGCGGGTTGCGGTTGCCATAGGTGAGTATTTCCGGCAGCGCGTCCTTGCGGCCGACGAACGGGTTGTCGGCCGGCACGCTGCCATCGCGGTTCAGGCGGAACACCTTGCCGGCGGCATCCAGCAGATCCTGCGCCCGATCCTGCGACCCGCGTTCCCCGATGCCGAAATAGAGGTGGCCGGCCTGGTCGAAGGCGAAACGGCTGCCGAAATGGAAACCACTATCGACCAGCGAGCCCTTGTACAGCACCTTCATGTCGTTGAAGGAGGTGCCATTATCGGTGAAGCGGGCAATGACGGTGCGGTTGCCCTTGTCCTGGTCGCGCGGCTTGGCGTCCGGGCCCTTCACCGCCTTTTCCATGAAGGACAGGTAAACGTGGCGGTTGCTCGCATAGTCGGGGTCCAGCGCGATGTCCAGCAGGCCGCCTTGCTTGAATTCCTCGATCTTCGGCAGGCCGGCGATCGGGTCGGGCAGCAGTTTGCCATCCTTGATGATGCGGATATTGCCCGTGCGCTCTGTCACCAGGATGCGGCCGTCCGGCATGAAGGCGATGGCCCAGGGCGTATCCAGCCCCTCGGCCACAACCGTCACCTTTACATCGTGCCGTGCCTTGGGCACGGGGAAGGTGGTGAACTCCTTGGGCGCCGCGACGGCGGCGGTGCCGGCCAAAAGGGTGACGGCAAGGGCGGCCAGGGCGTTCTTCATCACGGACATGGGCGCGGTTTCTTTCATTGAAACATGGGTTTGCCAGCAATGTGGGGATTTTGCCCCCGCCTGCCAAGTAACAAACTGTGCCATCGTCTGGCGGTGTCAGACCGTCCGCGTCTGTATCGCCACTGTCAGCCGCTTCTGGATGTCGGTCAGCGACACCGGCTTCACCAGATAACCCGATGCCTGGAACTCCACCGCCTGTTTCACCAGGTCGCTGGTGGCGTGGCTGGTGACCATGACGATGGGGGTGGTGGCAATCTGGGGCACGTCCACGGCGCGGACGCGGCGCAGCACCTCGATGCCGTTCACCGGCTCCATCTCGATATCACACAGCACGGCGTCCGGCTTCAGCCGGGTAATGGCGGTCAGGGCCGCCTCGCCATTCTCCGCCTCCGCGATCATGCGCACCCCGGCCTGGAACAGCAGGCGTTTCAGGATGCCGCGATAGAATTGGTCATCATCGACGATCAGCACCTTCAGCTTGGTGAAATCAACATCCGCCATGGGTCTGCTCAGCCTTTCAATATGCGTATCTGGTGGCGCAGGGCCTCGAACGCGTCGGCGATATGCCAGCGCAAATCCTGCGCGGTCCCTTCATCATCCTGCTTCAGCGCCGTTTCGATCCGGGCGAACAGGTCGCCCACGGCCACAGCACCCACGCCGTTGGCGGAGCCCTTCAGCGAATGCGATCCGTCCTTGGCTGCTTTCAGGTCGCCCTGGTTCAGGGCTTCCTCCACCGCTGCCGCCCGCTCCTCCGCCTGGACCATGAAATCGTCCAGCAGGGCCAGGGCTTCGGCGTCCAGGTGTCCGAACATCTCCTTCAACCGGGCGGGGTCGAAGATGGCGGGGTCGGTCAGGAGTGCGGTGGGGGCGGCCGTCGCAGCGGCCACGGGCGGCGCATGCTTGGCAGAGACCCGTTGGCGCAACGCGCCGGTGGCCGGCACCCAGCGCAGGATGGCGGCTTCCAGCTTGGCCAGTTCGATGGGCTTGGTCAGGTAATCATCCATGCCGGCGTTCCGGCATTTCTGGGCGGCGTCGCTGACCGCGTCGGCCGACAGGGCGATGACGGGCACATGGCGACCGTCGCCGGTGGCACCCTCATCCATACGGATGGCGCGGGTCATGTCATACCCGTCCATCTCCGGCATGTGGCAGTCGGTGACCACCACGCCGAACCGGCCGGTACGCCAGGCCGCCAGACCTTCCACGCCATTGCCCGCGATCTCCGCCGCGAAACCCAGCTTGCGCATGGCCTGACGGATGACGATCTGGTTGGTGGCATTATCCTCCACCACCAGCACCAACCCGCCCGCCGCCACGGCTTCATCCGTCTGCGGCGCCTGCCAGACGGTTTCGCTGCTGCCCATGGTGGCCGTCACGTCCAGCGATGCCCGGCCGTCGGAGGCCGCCACAACCTTGACCAGCCGCGCCTGGCGCACCGGCTTGGGGATGGCGGCGAAGATGCCCTTGGCGCGGCCTGCTTCCGACAGGGTGGAGACGAGCGAAACAGGAGCGACCAGCACTGTCCTGGCCCCGCCGGTCCCGTCCGCCAGACCCAGCCGGCGGGCGATGTCCAGCCCGACCCCGTCGCCGGGATAGGCATCGACCAGCACGGCATGGAACGCCATGCCCTCATCCGCGGCGGCGCGCAGGGTGGCCAGTGCCGCCGCCTCGTCCCCCGTCTCGGCCACCTCCGCCTCGCGTGCGGTCAGGATACGGGTCAGGGAAGCGCGCTCCGCCGGTAGCCCGCCCAGCAGCAGCACGCGCAGGCCCCAGAGCGAGGGTTCGTCCAACACGTCCTCATCCGCCGCCCCTTCGGCCAGACGTAATTCGACCCAGAAGGTCGATCCCTCGCCGGCCTCTGACGTCACGCCGATCTCCCCGCCCATCAGTTCCACCAGACGGCGGCAGATGGACAGGCCCAGGCCGGTGCCGCCAAAGCGGCGGGCCGTGGACCCGTCGGCCTGGGCGAAGGGCTGGAACAGCTTGCCCTGCTGATCGGGTGTCAGGCCGATGCCGGTATCGACGATCTCCGCCCGCAGGCCGACCTTGCCGTCGCCGGCATCCTCCAGCCGGCGCAGCCGGACGGTGACGCCGCCGGCCTCGGTGAACTTGATGGCATTGCCGGTCAGGTTCAGCAGCACCTGGCGCAGGCGGGTGGGATCGGCGACCAGATGGCGGGGCAGGGCGGGGTCGACATCGATGGTCAGGGCCAGCCCCTTCTCCTCCGCCCGCCGGGCCAGCAGGTCGCCCACCCCTTCGGCCAGGGCCAGGATATCGGTGTCGATCCATTCGATATCCAGCTTCCCCGCCTCGATCTTGGAGAAGTCCAGGATGTCGTTGATGATGGTCAGAAGCGCACCGCCGCTGTCGCGGATCACCTTGACCATGCCCTGCTGATCCTCGTTCAGGGGCGTGTCGGCCACCATTTCCGCCATGGCCAGCACGCCGTTCATCGGCGTGCGGATCTCGTGGCTCATGGTGGCCAGGAAGGTGGATTTGGCGCGGGTGGCCTGCTCCGCCTCGTCACGCGCACGTGCCAGGTCCAGGTTGGTGGCGGCCAGGTCCTTTGATTGGCGGCGGATGCGGGCACCCGTGCGGCGGCGGAACTCCATGCCGCCGATCAGGCCCAGCAGCATCAGCGCCACCAGGATGGGCGGCGTGCTTTCCCGCGCCACGGATTGCAGATGCCCGGCCCCGTCCTGGGCCATGACCATGCGCCAGGGGGATTTGCGCAGGACATGGCTGGTGAAGGTCCAGCCATCCTTTTCCAGGCGCATCGGCCCGTCGCGGCCGATGGTCTCCTTGATCGCGGCCTGCATGGCGCCGTCCGGCGGATGGCGCCGGCCCTCACCGCCCGACCGGCCCAGCACCTGTCCGTCGGGTGCCACCAGCACCAGGGCACCGAACCTGGCCGGGAACCCGTCCAGGAGCGAAGAGAGGTAGCCCACCGTCATGTCGAGCGCGACCACGCCCAGGTGCCGGTCACCGCGATAGACCGGCATGCCGATGGTCGCCATCATGCCCTTGCCGCCATCATCCTCGTACAGTTTGGAAAAGAACAACTCGCCCGACGGGTTGTTGGCGGGCAGGGAGGCCTGGAAATATTCCATCTCCAGATCCGCGTCGGCGAAATGCAACTCGGCCGACGATATCCAGGGATAGACGAATTCGAACCGGTTGGCGGAGATGTAATAGACCCAGGGGATGTTGGGCAGGCGCCGCTGTGCCTGGGCAAAAGCGGTGTGCAGGGACAGCGCCGCCTCCACCTCCGCCTCGAAATCCGCCCCGCGGTTCTTCAGTCCGCCCAACCCCGTCAGGTTGCCCACCATGTCCTTGTCATAGGGCGGGGGCGGGATTTCCAGGCGATAGGCACCGTCCGCATCCTCCCCCATGGCGTCACGCAGCGGCGAGGGCGGGGCGCCCGGTACGGCCCGGACCAGCCCTTCCTCCATCTGCGCATGCATCAGTTCCAGGAAATCCAGCGCGGTGCCCACGGCCTGTTCCACGCGCCGTGCCACGTCCACGCGCGCCGTCTGGCGCTGTTCCTCCAGGCGCTGGTTGGCCTCGGCCACCTGCAGCCATAGGAAGGTGATCACGGCCGTGATGGCCGCCACATAGAATAGAAGGTGGCGGTAAAACAGCAGGTGCCGCACTGTTATCCGCACGATCAGTGCTCCATTCGCTATCTTGGATAGTGAACGGACCACACTTGTTGCTGGATTTCAACCGAACGTCAGCGCCGTCCCATGGTCACGTGCGGAATGCCGCCATCATCATAGGGCTCGCCTTCCGTAACGAAGCCGAAGCCGGCATAGAAATCCGCCAGATGCTGCTGTGCGCCGATCTCGATCGGTTGGCCGGGATAGGTTCGGTCCATGAAGGACAGCCCCTCTGCCACCAGCCGGCGACCAAGGCCGGTGCCGCGTCCGGCGGGACCCACCACGATGCGGCCGATGAAGGCGGGGCTGTCGCCCACCGCACCGCGCGCCCGCAGATAGGCGATCAGGGTGCCAGCCGCATCGCGCACCAGCAGATGGTGGCAGTCGGGGTCCAGCCCGTCCAGGTCGGGATAGGGCGAATGCTGCTCCACGATGAACACGTCCTGGCGAAAACGCAGCATGGCGTAGAGCCCGGCAATGTCGAAATCGCCGAATCCCTGCCAGGTGAAGGTGAACCCGTTCAACGCCGGCTGCTCAGCAGCACGGCCAGCTTGTCGCGCAGACCGACGACGGTCACCGGCTTGGCGATGAAGGCGTTGACGCCCAGATCCTTGGCCTTCAGCACCATGTCCTTCTGGGCATGGTTGGTCAGGAAAACCACCGGCGTGCGCCGTCCCAGATCCTCCCTCTGCCGCAACTGCTGCAGGAAGGTCAGCCCGTCCATGGGCGCCATTTCGATATCGCAGATGATGATGTCGGGCTTGCGCTCCAAGGCCAGGGTCAGGCCGCCCGTGCCCTCATCCGCTTCCCAGATCTGGTTGAATTCCAGCTGCTTCAGGATGCGGGCCACGACGGTGCGGATGAATGCCTGATCCTCCACGATCAGGGCGTTCATCCGACTGAAGCTGGTATAGGCCGCCATCGCAAACTTCCCCATCGACGCGCATGCGGTCCGGGTCTTGCGACCAGGGCCGCAGACAGTTGACTACAGAGCGTCGATGGCGGCAACCACCCGATCAATCATGCCGGGTATTTTCAAGGCACTCATGCGCGCATCCGCATGCTGGCCGGCCTTGATCGCCTTCTCCACCGTGTCCGCCAGGGCGCCCAGGGCGGGGGAACCGCCATTCTTGGCCACACCGGCCAGGGCATGCACGCGGGCCCGCGCGATGTCCATGTCATCAGCGGCGAAGGCGGCCTCCGCCTCCTGGCCCAGGCTGCGCAGGGAATCAGTGAATTCCTCAAGGAAGCCGCGCGCTTCCCCCTCCAGCCCGCCAAACAGGTCGATGGTCATGCTGGGATCGAAAAGGACCGTCGCCGGTTCCGCCGCAGTCGCAGCCGCTTTGACAGCCGGGGGCGCGCCCAGCCAGCGACCCAGGCAGCGTTCCAGATGGGCCAGGTCCAGGGGCTTGGCCAGGAAATCATCCATGCCGGCATTGATGCAGCGCTGATCCTCGCCGGCCATGGCATTGGCGGTCAGGGCGACGATCGGCAGGCGCGGCAGGCCTTGCGCCGCCTCCTGCGCCCGAATGGCGGCCGTCAGTTCGTACCCGTCCATCTCCGGCATGTTGCAGTCGGTCAGCAGCATTCCGTGGGCGCCGGGGCGCCAGGCGGCCAGGGCAGCCGCCCCGTCTGGATGCACCTCCGCCGCGAAGCCCAGGATGGCCAGCTGCCGGCGGATGACCATCTGGTTCACCCGCTGATCCTCCGCCACCAGGATCAGACGGCCCGTAGCCGCCGCTTCCTCCGGCGTGGGCGCATGGGTGGCGGCGCGGGGGGCGGGCTGGGCGCTGGTGGTACCCACGGCGCGGCCGGCGGCCAGTGCCACGGCGCGCAGCAGGGCCGCGCGGCGCACTGGCCGTGCCACCAGTTGGGTGCCGGCTGGCATCTCCGCCGGGCGGCGCGAGTCCGCGTCGGCGATCAGCACGGCCGGTAATGTGCTGTCCGGTATGGGCCAATCGGCCCCGCTGCGTCCGGCGCAGATGATGATGGCAGCGGTCGGATCATCCGCCGCCACCGGCACGCAACCGGCCTTGACCAGATAGGCGCCGACGGTCTGTGCCAGTTCCGGTTCCGCGACGTCCAGGGACACTTTCAGGCCGGCAATGTCGGCGCCGGTGGCCGAATCGGCCGTTTCGGTACCGGTGATGTCCAGGTCCAGGGTGAACCAGAAGGTGGAACCGTGGCCGGCCACGCTGTCCAGCCCGATATGGCCCTTCATCAGGTCGATCAGCCGCCGGCTGATTGACAGGCCCAGGCCCGTGCCGCCGAAACGGCGGCTGGTGGAAATCTCCGCCTGGGCGAAGGGCTGGAACAGCTTGGCCTGCTGGTCCGGCCCGATGCCGATGCCGGTGTCGGTGATGGCCACCCGCACCCGTGCCGTGCCGGGTGAGGGGTCCGGATGCCGTTCGGCCCGAACGGTGATCCCACCATGTTCAGTGAACTTGATGGCGTTGCCCGTCAGGTTGAACAGGATCTGGCGCAGCCGCACCGGATCACCCATCAGCGCGTCGGGAATGGCCGGATCGATATGGATGTCGAAGGACAGGCCCTTCTTGCGTGCCGCCGGGGCCAGGGTGTCGGCCACCCCCTCGATCACCGTACCCAGATCGACCGGATGCCGGTCGATATCCATGCGCCCGGCCTCGATCTTGGAGAAATCCAGGATGTCGTCGATGATGCGCAGCAGGGCGCCGGCCGATTCCTGTGCCGTCAGCAGCATGTCGCGCTGGTCGCCATCCAGGTTGCTATGGCCCAGCAGTTCCAGCATGCCCAGCACCCCGTTCATCGGCGTGCGGATTTCATGGCTCATGGCGGCCAGGAAGCTGGATTTCAGCTTGGATGCGCTCTCCGCCATACGCGCGCTGCGGATATTGTCGTAGGAGCGCAGGCCGGTGATGATGGTGATGAACAGCTTTTCCGACGTCAGTTCGGTCTTCGACTTGTAGTCGTTGATGTCGTAATTGACGATGACGTCACGCACCGGCGCCTGCCCCGGCTGGCCGGTGCGCAGGATCAGGCGGGTGTCGCTGTTGGCATGTTCCTCACGGATACGCCGCGCCAGCCGCAGGCCGGCATCGTCGGTTTCCATCACGATATCCAGCAGCGCCACGGCGATGTCGTCGCGCTGGCGGAAGATGGCGTCGGCCTCTATCCCCGACCGGGCGGTCAGCAGTTCCAGCGGCCGGTCCTTGTAGCGCAGCTTGGACAGGACCAGCCGCGTCATGATGTGCACCTCCTCGTCATCATCGACGACCAGGACGGGCCAGGGGGGCGGGGGGGGCGGTTCGACGGCGGCAAGGCCGTTCAGCCCGGCGGGCGCACCGGCCGGCACCTCGCCCTCTTCGGGGGCGAACAGGTCATCGGCATCATCCCCACCCATGAAAGCACGACCTTCCCTGTCATTCATGCGGGCGCACTGCGCGGGGCGAACTGTAAACGCAACATTAACCATCCGTCTTGCGTCAATGCGTCCGACCCGCATCCCAGGGTAAGCATATCAAGGCTCTCGTGTCCATTTCCCACGCGAACGCTTCAGAGGACTTGCCCCTGACGCGCGTTTGGGCTAGGCGTTGGCCCGGAAGAAGGAAGTGTGGCCGAGTGGTTTAAGGCAGCGGTCTTGAAAGCTTGCGGGGGTTAACCGGCCCTGTGGCACTGGACCCAAAAACAGGATTGTGGTTACAAGGGGTTCTAGGTGGGTCTCCGACAGGCTGCGGTGGTGATGAAAAAAAGACCGTAAGCGACGCCCCCCTGAACGGTATGGAAGAGTGGCCGAGTGGTTTAAGGCACTGGTCTTGAAAACCAGCGACGGTGCGAGCCGTCCGTGGGTTCGAATCCCACCTCTTCCGCCAGTTCGGTTTCTTGCCAGCGCTATTTGAGGCTGATTTTCTATGCCGAGCGCATTGATGGCCTGTCGATTATCTTTCTCTCACTATTTCCGTCTCTTTCAATATATATTCTATAAGATCATTTATCATTTCGATGGTGAATTCATTTGCTCCTTGCGCTTGTTTGAGTGTGCTAGTGAAAATCTCGCTTTCATAATTCTCTATTTTTTGTAATTTTTGCATTCTTATGATTTGATTTTTTAATAGATTTATAATGCTAGTACAATGACCTTCTCTATTTTCTATGAATACATTTGATCCAGCTATTCTGCCAAAATGCTCTCCAAGGTTATGGATTTCAACGTCAGATAAGATTGAATTTGGCAATGTTATTTTGGCTTCCTCAATAATATTGAGGATAATTTCCGGTGGAAACTCTGTGCAATTTATTTCATTCATTGTTTCCAATGTATCTTTTCGGTCGAGGAGATGTTGCCTCCATCTGATCGCATTAATATATGTTTTTACAATCGAGATATTGCGTTGGGCGGCGGCATTGGATTCAGCTTCGGCATCTTCGCGATCAAATCTCTCGTTTCTATCTCTTGCTACTTCGTCAGCAGTAACCTGAGCTGCACGAATGGCTGCTTGAGCGGTTAATTCTGCACCTTTAACAGCACCACGATAAGCAATGGCGCTGGCAAAGATTGCACCAAACCCACCAATTACAGCAAATATTCCGGCAATTAAGGTTTGGTATCTTTCTAATAACGGAGGCTGATATGGCACGAACACAGTTCGCTCTGGCGGCTGCTGCGGGCGTCCCGGATGTTGCAACATGGCGCCGCCAACTATGGCGACTGCTACGACGATACCAATGTACCATTTTTGTCGTGTCGTGACTGGCATTCCATACCCGTAAATCACAAAACTAGTAGTCTGTCTGGGCCTGTTCGATTCGCAAAAGCTGCCCTGGGAGAGAAATTGCTAAATTCTGCTCAGGAGAAGCGATGTAAGCTCTAAAATCAACCAATCCTACCCCATGCCTCTCGAAATTCAATCCGATCATATGCTGAGGGTACAAGCCAGTGGGCTCCCTCATCCTTGTCCCGTACAGCGAGGGTGCGAACCTCTCCGAGCCGCATTACGAAGAAAATTTGATTATATAAGTTAGCGAAACCCACCGCTTCCGTCAATTCCCCCATCAGTTCCGGCATTGTTACAGTCCTGCCTTCCCGTTGGGTCTTCCCCAGTAATGTCCGTCCATAAGCCGGTTACGCAGTGAGAATCGTTGTTCGACAGTAACAACGCGGCCTTGATCACCGCGCATCGTGGAAGATCACCCCCAGCGTATGCCGTTGTCCTGATCGTATCCGGCTGACCCCGTGGCGCATGGTGACGCGATAGGGGCCGCGGCTTCCCTGCACGGGCCTTTCACTGACGGCGAAGATCACCGCGTCGCCCTGGTTCAGCCCCACCACCTCCGCCCGGCTCTGCATGCGCGGGCGCTGTTCGGTCAGGACGAACTCGCCGCCGGTGAAGTCGCGGCCCGGCTGCGACAGTAGTACGGCCGTCTGCAACGGGAAGGACAGATCGCCATAGAGGTCCTGGTGCAGGCAATTATAGTCGCCTGGGCCATATTGCAGCAGCAGCGGCGTCGGCCGCGTCTGACCCGCCCCATGGCAGCGGGCCAGGAAATCGGCATGGGTCGCCGGATAGCGTGTTTCCAGCCCCATCCGCTCACACCAGCCATTGGCGATGGGGACCAGCCTTGGATAGAGCGCGGTACGCAGTCCCTGCAACAGGTCCGGCAGCGGATAACGGAAATAGCGGTATTCCCCGCGGCCGAAACCGTGGCGGGCCATCACCACATGGCTGCGAAAATGCGCTTCGTCGGGATAGAGGCCGGCCAGTGCCGTACATTCGGCGGGGGATAGCAGCCCCGGCAGCACGGCGCAGCCCTGTGCGTCCAGGTCGCGCGCCACGCCGGGCCAGTCACACCGCCCGACGCGTTTCGCCATTTCTTCCATCATCATGTCCCCGGACGATCACCGATGGCCGATGATGGCCCGGCCACCGATCCGGCGCATTCCGATCCTTGCGATCACTTTCCGCGCGCGGCGGCGGACTGCATGCACCGGGCGATCTGGTCGCTGATGATGGATTTACCGATCTCCCGGAAAGACGGCATCTGGATCTGCGGGTTGTCGGCGATGCCGGCCAGCGTCAGGGACAGCAGGAAGCCATCCATGGAGCTGTTGAACAATTCCATGAAGGACCGGTCCTTCAGGGTGCCGGTGGCCAGATAGTAATCCTCCACCCGCTGCCCATCCGCCTTGCGACTGCTGACCGTCTGGTCCCTGGACGCGATGGCGGAATAGAGGACCCGCCGCCGTCTGATCTCGTACCGGTTGTCGCTATAGCTCGCCGCGATGCTCTTGTGGGTATAGAGCGAGGGTTCCTTGCCACCGCTGAACACCAGGTTCACGGCCCCCATGGCGGCCTGGGTCCTGCCGTTATTGTCCTTATAGACGGCGCGGTAGCTGTAGCCACAGGTGATGATCCCACCCTTGCTGTCGACCTGCACCTCATAATCGACGGTGTCCGGCCGGATCAGCGCCGCCTGGGCCTGTACAGGCACCGCCAACAGGGCGCACAGGGCCAGTGCCGACATCTGGAACGTCACCCTCTCCTCCATCCGGATGGTTGTTACCACCCACAACGGATGATGATGCGTTCAGTTCCCCTTAATGCAGCCCCTCATTGCGGGTTGATATTCGGCGCGCTGGTCAGCAGGTCCAGGCAGGCCATGCGCACGGCCACACCCAATTCCACCTGCTGCAAGATGACGGAACGGTGGATATCGTCGGCCACCAGGCTGTCGATCTCCACGCCGCGGTTCATGGGGCCTGGATGCATGATCAGGGCGCCGGGCTTGGCCACCGCCAGCTTGTCGTAATCCAGGCCGAAGAAACGGAAATATTCGCGCTGGCTGGGCAGGAACGAACCCTGCATGCGCTCCAGCTGCAAGCGCAGCATCATGACGATGTCGGCGTCCTTCAGGCCGGTCGCCATGGAATGGTGCACCTCCACCCCCATCCGGTCCACGGCACCGGGGATCAGGGTCGGCGGGGCGACAACGCGGACGTTGGCGCCCATAATGTTCAGCAGGTGGATGTTGGACCGGGCCACGCGGCTGTGCAGGATGTCGCCACAGATGGCGACGGTCAGGCCCTTCAGCGTGCCGAGATTGCGACGGATGGTCAGTGCGTCCAGCAGCGCCTGGGTCGGATGCTCATGCTGCCCGTCGCCGGCATTGATAACGGCGCAGTTCACCTTGCTGGCCAGCAGCATGGGCGCGCCCGATTCCTGGTGGCGGACCACCAGCGCGTCCAGATGCATGGCGTTCAGCGTCATGGCGGTGTCGATCAGGGTTTCGCCCTTCTTCACCGAACTGCCATCCACGGCCATATTGATGGCGTCGGCGCCCAGACGCCGGGCGGCCAGTTCAAAGCTGGTGCGGGTACGGGTCGAGTTCTCGAAGAACAGATTGACGATGGTCTTGCCGGCCAGCTTGTTCGTGACCCGGTTTTCGCCGCGATTCTGCTCGACATAGCGGTCGGCCGTATCCAGCAGCAGATTGATCTCCGGCGCCGTCAGCCCCTCGATCCCCAGCAGGTGACGATGGTTGAACGTCAGGGCGCGGGCATCGATATCGTGCGGATGGACGGCCATGGGACGGGCTCTCGGCAACGGCGTGGATCGGCGGGGCGGGACTATGGTGTCCCGCCCCGGCCCTGGCAAGCGTCAGAACGGCCGGTCGGGCATGAACCCGACGGGGGTTACCTTACCCCGTTCGCCCGGAACCATTCCAGGCAGCGCTTCCAGCCATCCTTGGCGTCGTCCGGCCGATAGCTGGGCCGGTAATCGGCATGGAAGGCGTGCGGTGCTTCTGGGTAGACATGAATGGTACTGCGGGAATGCACGGCTTCCAGTGCCTTCTGCATCCGTACCACATCGGCCATGGGGATGCCGCCATCCTTGCCGCCATAGAGGCCCAGCACGGGGGCGGTCATTTTCTGGACCAGATTGACCGGCACCAGCGGCTGCAGCTCCGTGGGTGCGCTGGTCAGGCGGCCGTACCAGGCCACACCGGCCTTGAGTTTGGGGTTGTGCGCGGCGTAGAGCCAGGTGGCCCGCCCGCCCCAGCAGAAGCCGGTGATGCCCAGCCGGTCCGCGTCGCCGCTATCCTTGGCGGCCCAGGCCACCGTGGCATCCAGGTCGGCCAGGACCTGGGCATCCGGCACCTTGTTCACCAGATCGCGGATCAGGGCTCCGGTGTCGGTGAAGGCGGCGGCGTTGCCCTTGCGGGCGTAAAGCTCCGTCGCCACGGCCAGATAGCCTTCCTTGGCAAAGCGGCGGCAGACATCCTTGATATGCTCATGCACGCCAAAGATTTCCTGCACCACCAGCACGATGGGGAAGGGGCCCTTGCCGGCCGGCTTGGCGCGATAGGCGGGCAGGGTGCCGCCTTCCACCGGGATCTGCACCTCGCCGGCCACCAGCCCATCGGTGGGCGTGGTGATGGTCTGGGCGGAGACCGGCAGCGTGGACAGCGCGAAGCCGCCCGCCAGCGTCGTCATGGCGAACATCCGTCGTGAAAGCGTGGGATTGAGGGGGGACAGCAGGCACTGGGCCTCGGCATCAACGCGATCCATGGGTTTCTCCCGTGTTTCTTCCGGTACCGGAGTGCGATCCCTGGAAAGGTTTCAGGCGTCAATCGCACGAAGGGCCACTACTGGACGCCCAAGATAGGCAAAGGATCGGTTCGCGCAACCATCCATTCACCCATCTTGCTGATTTGATTGCCGCTTGCCCCGAAGGCCCGGTTGCGCGCATCCTGATATACTGCCAAACCGGGACCAGACCGATGACCACCGACGCGAAAGCAGAGTTGCTGCGCCAGATCCGCACCATCCGCCGCCGCATCGATCCCGATGTGCTGGCCCGCGCCCAGAAGGCGGCCGAAGCGGCGGAGGCTGCACGCACCCTGCCACCCGATCAGGTGCCCTATGACAAGGATGCCGCACGCGAAGTGGTCGCCGCCTTCCTGCGGTCGCGCAACGATGGCGGGCGCTTCGCCATGACGCTGATGGAAAACCTGAAAAAGCCTGAAGCGGCGACTAAAGCCTATACCGACCCACGCCACGCGCCGCGTCCCGGCGGGAAACGGATTTAGGTTTTTTCGGTCGCGGGCGGTGCTTCCCACAGTTCGATCTTCAAGCCCCAGGGATCAATCAGCCAGCCGAAGCGACCATTGGGGTCGCTGTCATCGCGGCCCAGCGGCTCCACCCCGGCTTCCTTCGCCCGTGCCAGCATCCCGTCCAGATCATCGACGATCAGGTTCAGCATCACCGGCAGCGGCGACGGATCGAAATAGGTGGTGGTGTCCTTGAACCCGCTGAGCAGGGTGAAGCCGCGGTCGGGATGGGCGAACATGGCGCCGAAATCGCTCCAGTTGATGCCCAGCACCTGCCGGTACCATTCACCCATCGCGGCCGGATCGGCCGACTTGATGAACAATCCGCCCAAACCCAGAACTGCTGCCATCACATCCTCCGGACAAGTGGTCCGGGGGGCAGCGTCTCACGACCGGTGCTTGGTTAACAAGTCTGGTCTCCCCAAGTTCCGGGGATCGTGCCTATATCTCTTTCGAGATACGGGCGGGCAATCATGATGAGCAGGCGGGTCGATAACAGGATGAAAATGCGCTGGCTGGTTGCGGCATTCCTGTGCGTGCCGGCCGCTGTTTGCACCACCCGTGCGGCGGAGCCCGTGCCGATCCTGCGCCTGCTGGTCGCCGACAGCCTGCCCCCGCCCTATCTGATCCAGAAGGAAGGACAGGCGGAGCCGGCGGGCCTGGCTATCGCGCTCTGCCGAAAGGTGGCCCAGCGTCTGGGATATGCGTCCACCGTCCGCCTGGCCCCGCCAAGACGGGTGCCGGAACTGATGCGGGCGGGGGAGGCGGACATGCTCTGCCATGTGGCGCCGGAATGGTATGCCTACCCGGACGATCTCTGGTTCGGCCGTCGGCTCTACAGCGCCGACAATGTGTTCATCGCGCCCAAGGGAGCGAAGGAGATTTGCGACACATGCGCCCCGCCGGCGGAACTGGCCACCGTCATCGGCTATGAATATGGCGAGCGGGTGGGCAAGGCCCTGACGGAGGGCAGATCGGTGCGACGCGATGTGCGTATGGAAGAGAATGTCTTCCGTCTGGTCGAACATGGCCGCATCGAATATGGCGTCGTGTCGGAATACACGTTCCACTATTTCGCAGGCGACCGGCGGGACTTGGCCATCAAGGGATATGCCGCCCGCTACCACATCACGGTGGGTGTGCCGAAGAAGGGCAGGATCACCCGCACCGCCTTGACGGCGGCGACCGCCTCCATCCACCTACCCGAGGATGTGGCGCCCGAATACCGTGCCTATCTGGGTTCGGCGGGACATCCCCGATAGGAAAGAAAGGCGGGGACCGGCGAACCGGCCCCCGCACCTCCTCACACCACGCCAGCCTTGCTGAAGGGCAGGTCGTGCAGCTTCTGGCCCGTGGCCCGGAACACGGCATTGGCGACAGCCGGGGCCGCCGTGGGCACACCGGGTTCGCCCACACCGGTGGGGCGGGCGGTGGACTTCATGATATGCACCTCGACATCCGGCATGTCGGACAGGCGCATCGGCTCGTACCCGTCAAAATTGCTCTGGTCGACCAGACCGTCTGTCATGGTGATCTGGTCGCGCAGCGCATGGCCGATGCCGAAGCCGGTGCCGCCTTCGATCTGGGCCTTGATGACGTCGGGGTTCACGGGCACACCGCAATCCACCGCCACGACGACACGATCCACCTTGATCTTGCCGTCCTTGGACACCGTCACCTCCGCCACATGCGCGACGAAGCTCTGGAAGCTTTCATGGACGGCAACGCCGCGCGCCCGCTTCGACCCGTCGGCCGCCGGGGACAGCGGCTTGGACCAGCCGGCCTTCTCCGCCGCTAGCTTCAGCACGCCCGTCAGGCGCGGATGGGCATCGCCCAGCAGTTCCAGGCGGAAAGCCACCCCGTCCTTGCCAGCCGCCGCCGCCAGTTCCTCAATGAAGGCTTCCTTGGCGTAGGCCGTGTGCGTGTGGCCCACTGACCGCCACCACAGCGTCGTCACCGGTGACGACATCTGGTGGTAATCGACGGACAGGTTCGGCACGGCATAGGCCATGTCGGATGCCCCCTCCACCGCCGTGCCATCGACGCCGTCCTTGATCATCACCTGGGCAAAGGGCGTGTCGGCGATGAAGGACTGGGTCACGATGGCCTGTTCCCAGGCCACCAGCTTGCCGTCCTTGTCCAGCCCGCCCTTGACGCGATGGACAACCAGCGGGCGGTAGCGACCGCCCTGGATGTCATCCTCGCGCGTCCAGACCAGATGCACCGGTACCTTCCTGCCCTTGGCCGCCAGCGCCTTGGCGATGATCGCCACCTCCGCGATATAGTCGGCATTGGTGGTGGCGCGGCGGCCGAAGCTGCCGCCGGCCCACAGCGTGTTGATCTTCACCTTGTCGGGCGTGGTGCCCAGGATGCCGGCCACGACCGGCTGCTCGACCCCCTGGAACTGCGACCCGGCCCAGATTTCAGCGCCACCATCGGCGGTGATTTCAAGGGTGGCGTTCAACGGCTCCATCGGTGCGTGCGCCAGATAGGGGAAGCTGTATTCCGCCTCGATCACCTTGGCGGCATTCTTGAACGCGGCACCTGTGTCGCCCTTGCGGGCGGCCTTGGTGCCGGGCTTCTTGGCCTGGGCGCGGTATTCGGCCAGGATCTGGTCGGTGCCGCGCTTTTCGGCCTTGGCATCATCCCACTGGACGGACAGCGCCTCCCGCCCCTTGATGGCCGACCAGGTGTTCTTGGCGACCACGGCCACGCCGACCGGCAGGGTCAGCACGTCGATCACGCCGGGAACCGCACGGGCGGCCTTGTCATCCACCGACTTGACCGTGCCGCCGAAACGCGGGCTGCGGGCCAGAACGGCCGTCACCTGGTTCGGGCGCCGGATATCCAGGGAGAAGATGGCGGTGCCATTGGTCTTGGACACATGGTCCAGACGGTGCAGCGTCTCGTTGCCGATCAGGCTGTACTGGCCGGGATCCTTCAGCGTCACCTTGGCGGGGATCGGCTGCTTGGACGCGGCTTCGGCCAACTGGCCGAAGGTGGCGGACTTAGCGGATGCCTTGTGGCTGACCACGCCCTTGGCGACACTGATCTGGTCGGCCGGAACCTTCCACTGGGCGGCGGCGGCATTCACCAGCATGACGCGGGCGGCCGCACCGGCCATCCGCAGCTCATCCCAGCTGTTGGCGACAGCGGTGGAACCGCCGGTACCCTGGATGCCGAAGAAATGGTTGCCATAAAGCTTGCTGTCGGCGGGCGCATGCTCACCGCGCATCTGGGCCCAGTCGGCGTCCAGTTCCTCCGCCACGATGGTGGTCAGGCCGGTCATGATGCCCTGGCCCTTGTCCAGATGCTTGACCAGCACGGTGACGGTATTGTCCTTGGCCACGCGCACGAAAACGTTGGGGCGCGGGTCGGCCGGGCCGACGATGGCAGGGCCGGCCGCTTCGGCCGCGAAGCTACCCAGCGGCACGGTGGCACTGATGATCAGGGCCCCGCCGGTACCCTTCAGGAAGGCACGACGGGAGGGGGCGGGTTCGGCCACGTTGGACGCGGCCTGGCGCAGCAATTGACGCAGCATCATGGCTCAGGCCCTCGCCAGCTTGGCGGCCACTTTCACGGCCGCCTTGATCCGCACATATGTCGCGCAACGGCAAACATTGCCGTCCATCGCCGCTTCGATATCGGCATCGCTGGGATTCTGGTTCTCGGCGATCAGGGCCGTGGCCGCCATCACCTGACCGGATTGGCAATAGCCGCACTGCACCACGTCCAGGTCGGCCCAGGCCTTCTGCACGGCCGCCGCGGCCTTGCCGGAAATCCCCTCGATCGTCGTGATCTTCGATCCCACGGCTGCCGATGCCGGCAACTGGCAGGACCGGGTCGGTTGCCCGTCCACATGCACCGTGCAAGCGCCGCACTGGGCGACACCGCAGCCGAACTTGGTGCCGGTCATGTTCAATTCATCGCGCAGGACCCACAGAAGCGGCATGTCCTCCGGCACGTCCACTTCGCGGACCTTGCCGTTGATCTCCAGGCTTATCATCATTGACCCCAATCAAGAATGAAATGCCGCAGGCCCTCGCCAAGCCCGCGTTCGGAAAGGAGAATGACGGGGCAGGGGTATGACGGTCTTCCAGATTTCGATCATTTCGTCCGTTGCCGATCGGGCAGCGCCATTACTTTGTCTCATCGTTATATCCGCATAGATACATCGATGATAACTTGATCCTGCCCGGCACCCTGGACTCTCGGCCATAAAGGCTCCGCAGGACCCTTTCCGCCTGCAAGTCTAATCGCCTATACTCACCTCAAGACGAGTGCGGGCGGGGATGGAATGGCGGCGCGTGTTGGGACGGTGGCCTTTCAAGGCATAGATGTGCTGGACATCGATGTGCAGGTGCAGATGACCGGTGGGCCCATCACCTTCACTGTTGTCGGCCTGCCCGACAAGGCGGTGGGGGAAAGCCGGGAGCGGGTGCGCGGCGCCCTGCATGCGCTGGGCATTGCCTTGCCGGCGCAGCGGCTGATGGTCAATCTGGCCCCGGCGGACGTGCTGAAAGAAGGCAGCCATTTCGACCTCCCCATTGCGCTGGCCCTGCTGGTGATGATGGGCATCCTGCCCGACGATGCCATGGCGGGGTATCAGTCGCTGGGTGAACTGGGGCTGGACGGGTCCATCACCACGGTTGCAGGCGTGTTGCCCGCCGCCATCAACGCCTTGGCCGGCGGCAAGGGCCTGATCTGCCCGGCGGCCAGCGGGGGGGAGGCGGCCTGGGCCGGCGACGGGCTGGACATATTGGCACCGCCCTCGCTGCTGGCGCTGATCAACCATTTCAAGGGCACGCAGCTTCTGTCCCGTCCGGAACCGAAGCTGCAGGTGGAAGCGCCCGGCAGCCTGCGCGACCTGCGTGACGTCAAGGGCCAAGAGACCGCAAAGCGGGTGCTGGAGGTGGCGGCCAGCGGTGGTCACAACATGCTGATGCTGGGCCCGCCGGGATCGGGCAAGTCGATGCTGGCCGCCCGCCTGCCGGGTCTGCTGCCGCGCCTTGACGCGACGGAGGCGCTGGAGGTCTCCATGGTTCATTCCATCGCCGGCGGGCTGGAGGGTGGGCGCCTGATCCGGACAAGGCCGTTCCGGGAGGTGCATCATTCCGCCACCCTGGCGGCCATGGTCGGTGGCGGCTGTGAGAAACAGTTAAAAATCTGACTCATCAGCTTATTAGATGACCAGTGTCAGCATAAGATCAGATTCGTGCGGTTGAGTATGCGTTGCTAGAGCGAATTCCGATCATTCTGGTTCATAGCCAGCGGCTGTGAAGTAGCCCCGGCAATCATCGGGCGTCACCGCATCGATGGCATCGCGGATGGCGTCCCAGAGATCCGGCAGAGTTCGTGCGGCGATGGCGCGCAGCCGGGTTTTGATCTTGGAGAAAGCCATCTCGATCGGATTGAAGTCAGGGCTGTAGGGCGGCAGAAGCCTGAACACGGCTCCGGCTCTTTCGACGGCCTTGCGGACGGCGGGCAGCTTGTGGGCCGGCAGGTTGTCTAGCACGACGATGTCGCCGGGCATCAAGGTTGGAACCAGAACCCGTTCGACGTAGGTGAGGAAGGCGGCACCGTTCATAGCGCCGCTCAGGGTCATCGGCGCGGTGACGCCGGACAGGCGCAGCGCGCCGACGAAGGTGGTGGTGTTCCAGTGGCCGTGCGGGACCGGAGCACGGCACCGCTCGCCCCTGGGCGCCCGGCCATACATCCGGGCCATCTTCGTCGATGTGCCGCACTCGTCGATGAACACCAAGCGGTCCGGGTCCAGGTCCGGCTGACCGTCGAACCATGCCTCGCGCTGTTCCGCTATGTCCGCTCGACCCTGTTCGGCAGCGTGCGCCGTCTTTTTTTGCGCGTCACGCCGTGGCGCTGGAAGAAGAGGCACACAAGGCTGGGCAGAGGCCGATAGCCCGTCGCCGCGTCGAGCCGCTCGGCCACTTCCGCCAAGGTCAGGTCGGGGTCCGCCGCGATCAGGGCCAGGATGAATTCCCGATGGCCGTCGATCCGATGCGACCGCACGTTCCCGCCCCGTTTGTCGGGGGTCAGGTCACCACGCGTGCGCGCCCGCGCCACCCACCGGATCGCCGACGACACGCCGACACCAAAGCGAGCCGCCGCCGCGCGGCAGGACGAGCCGGAGAAAACCGCGTCAACGACGCGCTGGCGCAGATCAACGGACAGGGCCTTGGACATGGCGGGCTGGCCTCCATCACCAGCCCCAGTTTTGAATCACAAACCTTGCCGCTTGGGAATCCCACGATTCACAAGCCGCTCAATCCGCTCTAAACCCGTTTCGGATGATTTCGTGCGCGTTCTGCTCTGCTGTAACCGACCAGGCGCCTAGTAAATCAGCGCGGAGCGTAAAAGTATTACCTAATCGCGGGGGTATTAAATTCATAAATATATTCAATATAAAGTGCATTTTTTTTGTGACTCGATTGGCACATAGAGTTTAATCACCCAAAGAATTCTTTATATATTTCTTCCGTGGTTTTACCCTTTATCTCAACGAATGTGCCATTAACGCGGCCATCCATGACTGCATTAGCCAAACCTTTAAGATGCCGATAGATTCTCTGTTCGGCTGTATACCTTAAGTCATCGCCTGCGGTATTAACAAAGACCTTTGCACTTTCGGAGTGTATACGAACCAAGAGATTTGTCATGTAGCGCTTTGCGGCTGGCATGTTTCCCGCCCCCGTGAATAGAAGGCCGGCGCATTTGCCGGCAAACGGACAATATAGCACATCAGGACGGTTGCCTGTCCCTCCGCGATCACGGTTCTTTGCATCCTGACGTGCGCGTTCGTCCAGTCGATATCAGCGCCAAAGGCGTCTTCAACGGCTTCCAGATATGCCTTGTGGCCGTCCGTGCTTGCTGGGGCGCTCCGGTATCGAGAACTTCGGCTCGGTCATCCCGGCATTCAGATACTTCTTGATGGTATTCCGCGCCAGACCAGTCCGACGCGCAATCTCTCGGATCGGCACAGTCTCCCGCAGGGCCAAACGGCGGATGACATTCAAAAGTCCCGTGTGATCACTCCGATGCCCCCCGTCGTTCGCCGAGCCCGGGGGAAGGGTCACATGGGGCAATTCTCAGTGGAAATCAGTCGCCATCCCGGGTCAATTTCGCGTGGAAATCAACAGCTCTGTACCGCTGAATATTTTCCTGCATTGCAGCCGCTGCGTTCTCGGACTGGCTGCCCGGATAGGCAATAGCATGAGGATAGACCAGCGCAAAGGCTCGCTCTGCCAACTTAATCGCTCTCGTCCATTCTCCATTTCTAAACACACATTCCGCCAATACGGAGATGCTTATCGCCAACTGGTGATTGAAAAGACGCTCATCTTCCTTAGATAATGACTCATAAATTTCTACTGACTCAATTGCGTGCTCTATGGATGCCCCTAAGTTATCCGAATTCAATGTTAATAAAGCATAATTCTTCAGGCATTCCGCAAGCAGCTCTTTGTTCAGTGCGGGATCATCATTCGCCACGATCCTACACAAGCTTTCAGACTCTTCAATTGCCTTCAGTGCGTCACTGATATTTCCTGATTGGGCGCAACGCAATGCAAAATTATTTAAGCTTCTCGCAAGTTCCCTTTTATAGTTCTTCGGGTCTTCTGAGTGGAGCTCTCGATATATTTCCACGGACTTACTACTTATAGCCATAGAATACTCATAATTACCATGCCTAACATCCGGCATTTCGGATATAATTATTGCGGAAGTGTCAAGCGACAAGGCAATTTCCTCTTTGCATTCAGCATAGCTTCCCGGATCCAGTTTCACGATAATTGACGTTGCTTCATGAGCCGCCACATAAGCTTCGCTTTTCTTTCCCAAGCCGCGCAAACAAGCAGAAAGATTTAACAAGCTGCGCGCCAAGCTTATGGTGAATTTTCCCTCTGTACTACCTGATATAGATCTCCATATTTGTACAGCCTCCGCAACAGCATTGTGGGCTTCTTGGATTTTTCCAATTTTAAGTAGATGCTGCGACTGGTCGCTGAGCACTTGAGCTCTTTTATATTTTTCAGCTGACCCATCCGAAGCCATCAAATTTGCTACTTCGGATGCGAGATGGGAGAGTCGATGGGACCGCCGCTTGGCAGCGAAGCCGGACAATGAACTTGCACGTTCAGGGCTGCCGGTCACCAT
This sequence comes from Niveispirillum sp. GW835-FHT14G11, assembly GCF_058793615.1. NCBI lineage: Bacteria > Pseudomonadati > Pseudomonadota > Alphaproteobacteria > Rhodospirillales > Azospirillaceae > Niveispirillum > Niveispirillum sp. GW835-FHT14G11. The sequence continues at coordinate 8,959 of NZ_JBXAFZ010000003.1, read as the reverse complement.
CTTTAGCAGCATGCGGCTGATCCTGCTGTCTGGTTGATCAGTCAGTAGCTGAAGCGTACCCTCAGCATCGTTGCACACTTGTTCCAGCCGAGACTCAATGCCTATCGGGCTGTCAGCGATGGCCTGCCATATCCACTCGGGGGCCTTGTCCGATCTCTCGGCCAAAACCAGAGCCGCAAAGGCTGCGCCTGGCAGGTCAGGTTCCAATGCCGGCATGGAGTTGTGCCTGACTCGACCGTCGCATTCGTTGCGCAGGCGGTCGCAAAGGTCCGGCCACGCCGGGGCTCCCAGCATTTTCCCCAACTCGTTCATCTTGTCAGCATCCGCACCGCCGCGCAGGGTGGCGAGCGCCAGTAGGCGCGGCAGGACATTCCTGTCCCAGCCCAATGCTTCGCTTTCCTTTTCCGCGCGCGCCCATTCCCTACGGACCAAGGCCGTTACCGCCTCTGGCCCGCCCAGGCTCAGCCCCTGCTCTGGACGAAGGCAGAAATGCAGGGCCGCAGCGGCCAGGAACAGGGGTTGTTGGTAGGCGTCGTTGGCCGCCAGCCAGCGATCTGCCTCCCCCGCTGACAACAATGGAACTGCCTTGCCTAGAGCCGTAGCGAAACCACTCAGCATGGATGTCAACTGCAAGGCGGGGTCGTCGGAGCGGCCCAGATTGATTGGACTGGCCTGGAAAATCCCATTGGCTTGCGCCCTTGTGATCGTGGATTGCCATTCACGGTCATCCTGCCGGGACAGCAGCAGCAGGCGGATGCGCAGGTTGGCCTCGGACGTATAATCGCGCAGCGATTCCAGCAGCCGTTCAACCAGTGCTACCCGGCCCTCCGGATAATCCAACACGATCAGCAAACCGCCTTTCAGCGCAGGCGTGCCGGACCGCTTTTTGCCAAGCAACCGATTCAAGGAGGACTGTTTTGGCCACTCCCGCTTGAGGCTTCCGAGGGGTAGCACCGCTTGCGCTGTCAGGTTATCGGTCAGCTTTTCGGCACGCCACCCGCGTTCGACCAACTCCTGTGCCAGATCTCCGGCAAGTCGGCTTTTGCCTGCACCGCCATCCCCCGAAATCAACCGTGCCTGGACACCGGCTTTGCCGCCATCAGTCCAGGCCAGAAGATCGTCGAACTCCGCGTCGCGCCCTAGGCGGCCGCTGATACGGCTGTCCCAGCGCAGCAGGGACAGCAGATCCTTCGGGTTCGCATCCTTCGTCTTGAACCACGGCGACTGGTGTGGAATCTGTGTCCATCCCTCCAATGAGACCGTAGCGTTGCCTGCTGCGTTGATAATAACGCAATTATTGTTGTTGTTCCCGATGCGGGTTCCTGCCTTGCGTGCCATCTACCGGCTCATTTCAGCAAGTTCCGAAGTTGTATAGCAGCGAGAACGAGCCCGATTGCGGCACTTGCGATCCCGAGGCTCCGTTGGAGCCCGACCGGGGTAGGAGGCGTTTCGCCGCCGCCGGCGTAGTCCCCGGCAACGTTCGTGATGGTGTTATTGCTATTGTTATCGCCAAGCCGCACGTCGGCTTTCCGGCCCGGCCGCGATGACAGCAGCAGTACAGCGAGCGCCAGCAGCACGATGGTGCCGATCAGCAGCCAAGGTTGAAGATAGCCCATTTAAATCCTCCCCGGCGGATTGGAGAAGCATATCCAATCGGTCGTGGCGCGGCAATCCTAGCGGTGCACTCTTGCCTGCTCCATCAACTACTCGGGCATCCTGGACGTCAGGCTAGGCAGCATGCCGTCCGCCGGGGGTGGGATTTGCAGGCTGCCGGGTTCAGGAGGGAGGAAGGGAATCCGGCCGGACCCCTGCATCCGCCTCTCGCTCACCGGGCGCTCCGCGCCCGGTGCTCCCGGCGCCGCAGATGCCGGTGGATGCTGGCCGCACCAATCTCTCTCCTGAGTTTCCGGCCAAACGGCGCGTACCTCCCATTTCCCCACCGATGGTCATCACCACCGTTCTCGGTGAATTATGCCGGCATGTTCGATGTCGCCCGCTGCACGGTCGCCCGGCACAAGGTGAACCGGCAGTTCCGGGCAACCGTGCTTTGTATCTGTGAAACGTGTCACAGGCTGTCACCCAAGGACCATTTATTTCGCTATTTGCGAAAAGTATCCTTGCAGAAGTGTTCGCTATTTGCGAACATGACCTATGAAACTGGTCATCGAAAAGGCGGCCCTGAAGGGCATGGACAAGATGCCCCCCACGGCACGCAAGGCCTTGCTGGCAAAGCTGCGGATTGTGGCGGCGGAACCGTTTGCCCCTCATCCCTTCGATGTGAAGGCGATGAAGGGCGAGAAGGATACCTTCCGCATCCGCCAGGGCGACTGGCGGGCCGTGTATGTCGTGATCCGCATCGATGACACGATGCGCGTCCGCGTCGTTGAAATCAGAGGGGAAATATACAAATGAACGCCATCCGCCCAATCGCTACCACCGACGAAACCGTCACCCTGTCCAAGGCCGACTATGAGGCGCTGCTGGATGAGCTGGAGGAGGCCCACGACCGTGCGCGGCTGCGTCAAGTCGAAGCCGACCTGGCCGCCGGACGGACGGAGGAAATCCCCCTGGATATGGCCGAAGCACTGCTCGAAGGCGCGAACCCGGTTCGCACTTGGCGCAAGTACCGCGGCCTGACTGCGGGCGATCTGGCTGCACAGGTAGGCATCTCCAAGGCCTACCTGTCCGAAATCGAAAGCGGCAAGAAGCCCGGCTCCGTGGCCGTGCTTGCCCAGCTCGCCAAGGCTCTGATGTTGGACATGGACGATCTGATGCCACGCAACGCGGGTTGATCCTGCCGGGTCGGTAACGCTGTCACCATAGAACCTTAGCAATGAGAGGAGCGCCTTATGCTGTATTCAGTTCAATCTGTATCCCGTAGGCTACGGGGCTTGCCGTCCAGCAGATCAAGGGCCGCCAGGTCGGGCATGCGCGTGTATCGGACGGATTTCCGGATTGCCTAACCGGCCCGCTGGTAATCCGTCTCATCACCCAGGATGACAGTATACTCCGATGGGTCAAAAACCTTGGCCGCCGCTTCAACGGTGTCGACCTCTTGGAGTGCGATGACATCGGCGTCGAGCTGGCGCACATAGCCTCGTAGCGCCTCGAAATCCTGCTCATTGATTGTTCCGGTTATGTTCTATTATTTGCAGCATAATGGAGGATGCCATGGAACCGACAGATGCCCCTGCGTTACCGCCGCTCCCTCATATTCCAGCTGCCGACGAGTTCGTCGGCAGCCCGTTCAAATTGCTCGGGCCGGCACGCGGTCAGCCCCCTCGCAACCGGCAAATTCCTGAGATGATTTGGGATTGGGGATGAAGTAGGCACTCATGGCCAGCCATCACGGATCGATCAACCGCAGTTGAACCGCCCGAACGGCCGCAGCCGTCCTGTTGCTGGCTCCTAACTTGGCCATGGACGCCCTGACATGGGATTCAACGGTTTCGGTCGAGATGTCGAGAATGGCGGCAACAGCCCGCGTGGTCTTGCCGCGTGCAATCCAGGACAGCACATCCCTTTCGCGGTCGGTCATCCGCGATCATGCTTTTTTTGAGCAGGCGGTTTTCCAGCGTCAGGTCGGCGACCACTTCCTTCAGGTCGCGCATCTCCCGCCGCAGATCCTTGACCTCGCCGGTGCTGGCCTGGCGGGCCGTGTCGCCCGACAGGCGCTTCTTGCCGGCCTCCAGGAATTCCTTGGACCAGCTGCAATACAGGCTCTCGGCGATGCCTTCGCGCCGGCACAGTTCCGCGATGCTGTCCTCCCCGCGAAGGCCAGACAGCACGATGCGGATCTTCTCCTCCGCCGAGTATTGTTTGCGCGTCTGCCGCCGGATAGCCATGGCAGCACCATGCGCCGCTTCCATGTTGTTGATAAAGGCGTCGGCCTGGGCCGAGCGGCCGGGTTCCCGGACAAAAATTCTCCTTTTGTTCGCGCACGCCGGACAATGTGCTCACCTTGTGTCAGCACACTTGGTGGGGCTAAGTCGTCCGTCATGACACAATGGTAGACGTCAGGTGAGGGGCTTGTCATAATACCACCACTGCGTTCCGCAGAGGACAACAATACTCTCGCTACTGCCGTCCGAGATGGAAACGCCGGTAGAGATTGGGTTAGTTTCGGGGAGGTTCTCTTGGCAAAAAAATGCTTTCTAAGTTTTCACTACAAGCCGGACAACTGGCGAGTATCGCAGATAAAGCAAATCGGCGCCATAGAAGAACAGACCATCCTTGATGCAAATAAATGGGAGGAAATCAAGAGAAAGGGGGATGCTGCCATTGAAGCATGGATCGCCAACAACATGAAGGACAAGGAGTGCCTTGTCGTTCTCGTTGGGGAAAAGACCTCGGGGCGGCGTTGGGTCAAGCACGAGATCAAAAAGGCATGGAAAGATGGACTGGGCGTGTTGGCCATCCATATTCACAACCTTAAAGATGCGGCTGGGGCACAAGCAAGCAAGGGCTCGAACCCTTTCACTGGTCTTACCGTTGATGGGGTTGTGGTGACTGGAAAGGTCTACGATCCTCCCTATACGACAAGTACGAATGTATACGATTATATCGCCTCGAACATCGAGACGTGGGTCAACGACGCTGTGAAGGCTCGTAAATAGCTGTGGAGATAACGTCTTGCCACGCCGAACTTTCTTCTCTTTCCATTATAAACCAGATGTCTGGCGTGCTTGGAATGTGCGCAATAGTTGGGTTGTGAGGGAAGCGGATGAAGAGAGCCGCGGATTTTTCGACAGTAGCGTTTTTGAGGCTTCGAAACGGGAAAGCGAGGAAGCCCTGAAGCGCTTCCTTCGCGAGGGCCTCGAAAATACTTCTGTTACATGCGTCCTTGCTGGTACGAACACATGGAACCGACGCTGGGTCCGATATGAAATCGCCCGAAGCGTCGTGAAAGGCAACGGCCTTTTGACCGTCTTCATCCATGGTGTGCAGAACAATAAAAAAGAGCTGAGCGAGAAGGGAGCAGACCCTCTTGCCCAGATGGGTCTCTACAAAACTAGCAACGGCATATATCTCGCTGAATGGTCTGACGGAAAGTGGATCACCTACAGTGACTATACTCGTGCTATTAATACAAGCGATCTTTGGTTTGACACGCCAACGACGAATTCGGTCGTTCAACTCTCGAAACATTATTTATCCTACGACTTTGCAGCGCAGAACGGGAGAGCCAACATCGGTGGATGGATCGAGACAGCCGCTGCAATGGCTGGCCGATGATGTCCGATCTACCCATCCGCTTCTCCTATCAGTTGGTGGTGCTCGGAGCACCCAATAGCGCTATTCAGCATCTGCGCTCAGAAGTCGAAAGTGGCCTCAAAAGTTTGGGATTGCCGAAAGACGCGATCCGCTTCTTCGATGCCGAGGACGCGCAATATCGGAATCTCAGCGTTCCAGTAATGGCCGTTTTCTTTGGGCATACCTCGGTTTCAAATGATACAAAACTCATAGCTGAGCTGCTGGAGGATTCGGCGGTCATTGCTCCCGTAGTTTCCGACTTAACCCAAGTCAGCAAAGAAGTTCCCCCTCAGTTGCGTCACATCAATGCGATAGCCCTTGATCCGGGCGGCAGTGCGGTCCTCCGGCTCACGAACCTGGTCTTCGAGACATTCCGACTGCTGCGGCGGGAAAGGCGACTATTCATCAGCTACAAGCGCTCTGGTTCGCAACCTCTCGCGAATCGACTCTACGAGGCCCTAGATGCTCGGGGCTTTGACGTTTTTATCGACGTGCGCTCTGTCCCACCGGCTCTGGATTTTCAGAACGAGCTTTGGCATCGGATGACGGATTCGGACGTCATTATCCTTATTGATACACCGGGGTTTCGCGAGGGGCGATGGACCGCGGCCGAGCTAACCCAAGCGAACGCTACGAACGTCCAAATCCTGCATGTACTTTGGCCTAGCCTTGAGGAAGATCCCACCTCGGCATTCAGCCATTTCCTAAAGCTGAAGCGATCGGATTTCCTGTGCTACCTTCCCTTTCGGGGGCAATTCATTAAGCGGCGTAGCCTTGTTCGCATCTGCGACCAAGCGGAGCGCCTTCGGGCTCGCGCATTGGCTGCACGGCATCTCTATCTCGTTGACAGTTTTTGCGACGCAGCCAGGGATCTCGGCCTCACCGTTTCTGTTCAGGTGGAGGGGTGGATTTCCTTGGCGGTGGCATCGGGAAAAAAGCTCGCCGTCGTTCCCGCAGTCGGCGTGCCCAAATCCGATCGCATCAACGAGATATTCTCGAAAGTCTCCGATCCGAACTTGGGATCGGATGAAATCTGGATCATCTACGACAGCCGAGGTATCCTTCAATCTTGGCTGAAGCACCTTGCCTGGCTGGACGCACATTTGCCGATTCGAACCGTACAGATGGCCAAGGTGACCGAGCGTCTTTCTGAGACAGTATGATGATTGAGATTTTCCTTTCAGCGAGTGTGCCGCTTCCACAGCGCAACCGTATATTCTTCAATACGGCCGATGTTCTCGCCATACGGGAAGCCATCAAGGCGCTTGTCGAAGTCGTCCTGCCGGTAGGGCGAATAACTTGTGGTGGGCATCCGGCCATCACTCCTCTTTTAGCATTGTTCGTTCGAGAAGCGGAACTCAGTTCTGATCGCGTGACAATTTATCAAAGTCGCCTTTTCCAAGGGGTGCTGCCGCCTGAGCTTGCGAACTTCGTCAATGTGACGATGACCGATGCCGTAGAGAACGACAAAGCGAAGAGCCTCACGGCCATGCGGCGGGCGATGATAACTAGCCGTCCCTTTACCGCTGCAGTGATCATCGGTGGCATGGAAGGCATTCACGAAGAATGCGATCTTTTCATCGCGTCACACCCCAACGCTCCGGTTCTGCCGATTTCTTCTACCGGTGCGGCTGCGGCGATCGTGCACCAAAACGGCAGCTATGATCGTGAACTGGCTCGTGAACGGACTTATGCCAGCTTGTTCCGGCGCAGACTACTTACGATCGCGTCCCCGGCGGTACTCTAGGGACGCGATCGCGCTCTCCAGCGTGTCCAGCCGAGTTTATCATGCGGCCACGGCGGACAGCGTGATGATGGGCTTATCGATGAGCGGAGCGATGGTTTCCAGTGTCATGTAGGCGGGCTCACTGGACGGCCTATTCATCATTCTATTCGGGCAAGATAGCAACGACCGGCCTGGTGACGGCGACCTCTATTGGAAAGATGCGGACGACCTCGGTGCGGCGCTTGATCTCATCGTTGAGGCGTTCGATGGGATTGGTGTTGTGGATATTGTTGGCCCTTTGTTCCGGGGAATGGTCATGTAGAGCAGTATGTCATTCTCAGCCTCGTGCGGCGGAGTTGTACGCCTCCGGTGAAGGCCGCCTTGTCGGGCATGGTTGATGTGGGGATGTTTGTGTGGCGCGTCATCGCGCGGACGCAAACGAGTAGCAAACGTCATGTCTTACCAGCGTGTTGAGTTTCTGACAGGTACGGAGCGCCGCCGGTTCTATAGCCGGGACGAGAAGGCCCGGCTTGTGGACGAGGCTTTCCGTCCGGGGGTTATGGTGACGGCGGCAGCGCGCCGGCTGGGTGTTCACGAAAGCCTGCTGTACCGCTGGCGGCGTGAGCTTTCCGTGTCGGTGGAGCCGGGGGGAGAGGATACAACAGGCTTTCTGCCCGTGACTGTGGCGCTGGATGATGGCCCGGCACCGTCAGTTCCGCCGCCGTCCATTTGCACCGAACCAGCGGTTGCTGAGGATCCGTCGGTGCCGTCGGTGCCCGCGATACTGGAGGTCACGCTGCCTGGCGGGACGTGTGTGCGGATGCAGGGTGGCGTTGATCCGGCATTGGCGGTCAGCGTGCTGAAGGCCCTGGCGATTCCTGGGCGGTGCCCATGATCCCGGTTGCATCGGATGTGCGGGTGTGGCTGGCGGGTGGGGTGACTGACATGCGCCGTGGGATGAATTCGCTGGCGCTGAAGGTGCAGCAGGGTCTGGGCCGGGACCCGCACGCCGGTGATCTTTACGTGTTCCGAGGCCGCAGCGGCGCGCTGTTGAAATGCCTGTGGCATGACGGTAAGCGCTCATTTCTCGGCACGTTGAGGCCCGGTCCATGCCATGACGGCACCCGGCTTGGTCAGGCGGCCTGGGTTTTGGCGAAATTGAATGGCAGCAGATCGTCGATGTCGGCTTCAGCTGCGTGCTTTGGTAGTTCGGTGAGGACGTGGTGCAGCCAGGCGAAGGGCTCGACGCCGCAGGCCCGGCAGGTCAACATCAGGCTGTAGACGACGGCGCTGGCCCTTGCGCCCTCGACGGTGTTGCTGAACAACCAGTTCTTCCTGCCAGTAGCAAAGATTCTGATGTCGCGTTCCAGGAGGTTGTTGTCTATCGGCATTCTGCCGTCTTCGGTGTAGCGCGTCAGATATGGCCATTGGTTCAGGGCATAGGAGACGGCATCACCAAGCTTGCTGTCCGGCGGGACCTTTGGGGCGATGGTGTCGAGCCATTGCTTAAGGGCGTTCAGGACGGGGATGCTGTGCTGCTGACGGAACCGGCGAATGCAGTCTGCCTGGGTTTCACCTGTATCCGGCTTTTCGTTTTGCGCCTGCCTCTCGACTCTGTAGAACTGCTCGAAGAATTTCAGCGCCTGCTCCGGCGGCCCACCGGGTTTGGGTCTCGCCTTGAGGGCATCGACAAAGCGCCGTCTTGCATGGGCCATACAGCCCAGGTGGGTGGCCCCCGCCAGCGTGCGCTAGGCGGCATAGCCGTCGCTCATCAGGATGCCGCGATAATCGCCGAGAAATGCCTGTGGGTAGATCTGGCCGCGGCCCGGTTGATAGTCGAGCAACACGATCGGCTCGTCACTGTCCTCGCTACTGCGGTAGGCCCACATGTAGGATGTGCTGGGGGACTATCGGGAATTCCGTGCTCGGCTGGGCGGTTTCAAATCAGGCGTTCATGGCCTTTGTGAACCTGTCGCCGAA